>CALYPG010000013.1 GCA_945271295.1 uncultured Gilliamella sp.
AGACGCTTTATAATATCGCCGAAAAATTAGTAAACGAGAAAGCTAAAACCAGGGGGTTTCGTAATATGTCTCTTGAACAATACTGCAACGCATATAATAAGGCTATTTAAGTTATTATAATTGATTGAAAAACATCTAAATTACAATATCAAAGCCAATATTGTTAACCATATAGACGTTAATTCAAATAGAAATTAGAAACCAATCATTACTTCACTAAACAATTGAAACTCAGTCAATATTAATTATTTTCCAATGAATTCTTAAATTTAAATATTTAGTACGAATTTTAATAAAATTATAGTGATAATAAAAAAAATAAAACAATAAAAGGAAAATTGCGATAATAAGGTGACCACTCAAATTGTCACCTTATTATAAAAGCAAAATTACCGAAAATTTGTTATAAAATTCATAAACTAATGTTATTAAAATCTAATGTTATTAAAAATTAATTTCAGTACCAACAAAATAACGTCGCCCTTCAAGGGTTTTACCAAAATCTTCGTTATTTACATCTTTGTCAAATAAATTGTAAATACCAGCATAAACTTTAGCTTGCTTATTAATCTTGTAAGAAGCACCTACATCCCAAAACGTATAGCCAGCATAAGTGACATATTTAGTCTTTTTGCCATCTCGTTTAGTCGCATTTTCTTGACCATAATATTCCACTTTGGTCCATAAATCCCAATTTTGGTTTAACAAACAGTCCAGTTGAGTGTTAAATTTTTGCTTAGGGGTTCGGTTCAAGGCTTTACCTTTATGTTCACCACTTTTTTGCTCTGTTTTTGTCCAAGCATAATTTGTCGTTAATAAGAAATTAGTAAATAATGGTGCTTTTAATGCAAGTTCAATACCTTTTAGATCTGCTTTATCAACATTTTCACGCGTTTGAACTAAATCATATTTTTTCTTAACACTAGCTACTTCACATTTTTTACTACCTGGGGCTCCTTGACAAATAGTTTGTGCCTGAATTTTATCTTTATATTTAGTATAAAAAGCGGTAGCTGAGGCATCAATTCCATAATCATTAGTATAGCCAAGACCAATTTCAAAGTTATTTGATTTTTCAGGTTTTAAATTAGGATTCCCCAAAACTATACCATCATACTTCCATCCACCAGTACCTTGTCCCCAGTCTGATACCACTGACCGTAAATTTGGTGTAGCATAACCAGTTGAATAACCACCTTTTAGAGTAAAGTTATCATCGATATTCCATACACTATAAACTCTTGGATTCCAGTTACTACCATAATTCTCATCTTTGTTATAACGTAAACCCAAAGTTAATGTCCAGTTTTCTAATATTCTCAACTCGTCTTCACTAAATAGCGCATAATTCCAGCGATCGATTTTGGTTATACCTTTTTCAAGTTTATTACCTTTATCATGTAATTCTTGATAATTATATTTGCCACCAACTGTAAGCATATTAATGCTAAATGGAATGGTTACTCGGGTATCCACATCGGTATTTCTAATCTTCATTTTACGGTCTGGATTGTTATTTTCCTCATAGGCAACAAAAGAGGTAGTAGATACATCGTTAAATAGCCCATTATGAGTTAATGCAAATGAATTACGATGATTATCTCGTTCGTAGACTCCTTGTTTAACAGTACGAGTCTTATCTGGGCTTGCTTTACTGTTTTGTAAAGCTCGTCCAAAATCAAAATCAAATTTTTGTGTTTCAGTAGCATTTAGAGATAATTTACCATTTAAACTACGTAATTTTTGTGCAGCATGACCATTTAAAAACTCATCTTCATGGCGATTAGAATACTGACCATAAAGTTGAATACCAAGAATATCATCAATAATTGGGCCTAAAGTAGAAAAACTCGTAGTATAGGTATTTTTTTCATTAGAGCGATATGGCATAACCGATTCAACCCGGATACCACTATGCCATTTATCTGTTACTTTTTTAGTAATAATATTAATTACCCCGCCCATCGCATCTGAACCATATAATGAGGACATAGGTCCCCTAACAACTTCAATACGTTCTATTGCGGTTAACGGTGGCAACCAGCCTTGTTCAAAACCTGAACCATCACTGTTTGGTCTTGTTTCACGAGTACTAACCTTTTTACCATCAATTAGTATCAATGTGTATTTAGCATCCATACCACGAATACTAATATCTGTCGAATCACCACCGCCAGTAATCGTTACACCTGGTATATCTTTTAATGCATCAGTCACATCCCGATAAGGTTTATTGTTAATTTCTTCTGGGGTAATCACTGAAATTGTAGCTGGAGCTTCTTTAATTTGTTGTGAAAATCCTGAAGCTGTTATCACCATGGTATCAATATCCGGATTAGATGCAGCCATCGCTGTTGTAGATAACGAAAGTAGAATGCTTGAATTAAGCACATATTTTGCTAATTTTAATTTTCTATTTTGTATCATTTACTATAACCTTATTATTTATATTGATATTTATCAAATTAACGGGGCAAGCAACAGTACACCATATGAGAATAATTATCAATATCTTTACTTGATATTATTTATTACTAGACAATTATTAATCAATAAATAATAATTATTATCATTTAGTGCAGGGAGTAAGAAAACCGTATGAATAAGCAGAAAAAATTATTACTAAGTAGCTTAGCGGCATTAATATTAGGTTTAACTGGATGTCAATCAACTAATACGATGACAGTAACCACAGAAAGTCAAACTGTTGTGGTACCTAAAGTGCCGAACAAAGTGGTAGTGATGAATTATGGTGCCTTAGATACGTTAGATGCCCTAGGTAAAGGTTCGATAGTTGTAGGTACCCCATTATCTGTTATTCCTTCATATTTGCAGCAATATAGCAAAGCTCATATTACCGATACAGGAAATATGAAAGAACCTAATATTGATGCCATAAAACAAGCTAAACCTGATTTAATCATAATTGATGGGCGCCAAGCTAAAAGAACCGAAGAGCTATCTAAAATTGCGCCAGTACTTAATTTAAGTGTTGATACTAAAAATTATCTGGCTTCAACTAAAAATCATATCAATATATTGGCTAATATGACAGGAACAGATAAAGTTGCAACTGACTTGATTCAATCACTTGAAACAAAAATTAATAATACACAAGTTTTAGCTCAGGCTAGTAATAAAAAAGCGATTGTCGCAATTCACAATAATGGAAAAATGATCCTAATTAATACCAGTTCTAGTGCAGTACTTATTCATGAGGTATTAAAAGTCAAACGGGCTGTACCAGTAGTAGCAACAATAAATCCTGATCCAAAAGTAAGACCTAAACCAGTATTTATTGATAGTCAATTTATCAATAAACTCAAGCCTGATATTATTTATATTGTGGATCGCAGTAAAGCCATTGGTCAACAAGCCATGGTAACGAATTATTTTGATCAAAAACTATTAAAGAAAAATAAAACACATATAGTTTATTTAACACCAGATCTTTGGTATTTATCTGGAGGTGGTGCGGAAAGCTTAGATCGTCAAATCGATGAAGTTATTAATTCATTAAAATAATGTAATTGTAATAACCATTAAGTTTAATTTATTATTTTTGAGCCCTATTAATTAATAAGGGCTTTTTATTTTCAATCAAATTTAAAACTATAAATTTTATTTATTCTCAGCAAGATATTCTAATGCTTCCTCTTCACCTTGTTCTGCGGCAAGTTTATACCAATAATTTGCCTGTTGGATATTTTTATCGACGCCTTCACCATTGAGATATAAATACCCTAACCAAGCTTGGGCTTTGGCATCACCTTGCTGAGCTGATTGATTAAAGCCATTAAAAGCTTGGATAAAGTCTTCAAAACAATAATAGTAAACTTCAGCTAAATATAATTGCCCCTTTTTATCACCTTGCTCTGCTGCCAGTTTTGCCCAATATAATGCTTGATCGGCGTTTTCTTCAATTCCATAACCTATCATATAGCAATGAGATAAAAAACATTGGGCTAACGAATGTCCATTTTTAGCTGACTTCTTTGCCCACATAATAGCTAATTCCATATTAACATCAAGACCACCGAGTCCATTTCGGTAAAAATCAATTCCTAAGAAAAACTGTGCATAAGCATTATTTTGCTGAGCCGCTCGTTCAAACCAATGAATAGCTTTGGTTAAGTCAACTTCTAACAAATCAGTTCCATTCCAATATGACAAAGCAAGATCTAATTGAGCATCAACATTACCCCTTTCTGCACTTACCTCTGTCCAGTAGAGTGATTTTCGGCTATTTTTTTCAACACCATAACCTTCTTCATAAAAGCACGCCATTTTATATTGAAAATAGCTATTGCCTTGTTCAGCCAGCTTCAAACACCAGTAAACAGACTCAATAATTTGATTTTTACAACGATAAAGTTCGACTAAATTCATTTGTGCAGTGTCATTACCTTGTTCAGCGGCCTTTTTATACCAAAAAATAGCGTGGTCATCATTTTTTGCTATTTCAGTATTTCCATCGAAGTAGATATGACCTAATTGGAGCTGAGAATAAACATTGCCCTTTTTAGCTGCTTTTAAATAAAATTTGAATGCCAACTGATGGGCATTTTGTTTAGTATAATTATCTGCTATTTCGTTCAGTGCTTTTACTTTGTTTTTTTTTCGCTGGGCAAATTGTCTAGTCAATTCAACAGATATTTGTTTATATATGGATTGGATTAGGTAAGTAACACGTCTCATAATAAATAAAAAATAACTTATGTGAGTAAAATTATATCATTATATTTTTTAGAATTAAGAAATTTAAAATCTATATCTCAACCTCTTTTAAATATGATAAAATGCTCACCTGAAGTAATCCTTAACAAATTAAAATTAATTGATTTCTCAAACTATACCTCTTTTACTATAAAACACTATTATAAATAATATGAATATATCATCCCCAACAATTGGATTTGTGAGCCTTGGTTGTCCTAAAAATTTAGTTGACTCTGAACGAATTTTAACTGAGCTGCGTACTCAAGGTTATCAAGTAGTATCAAATTATGATAATGCTGATCTTGTAATTGTTAATACTTGTGGTTTTATTGACAGTGCTGTACAAGAATCGCTTGAGGCTATTGGTGAAGCATTAAACGAAAATGGCAAGGTAATTGTGACCGGTTGCCTTGGTGCTAAAGAAGATCAAATTCGTAATGTACATCCCAAAGTACTTGAAATTTCAGGACCCCATAGCTACGAAACTGTACTTACCCACGTTAATAAATATGCACCAAAACCAGCTTATAACCCTTATACCAGTTTAGTGCCTGAGCAAGGGGTAAAATTAACACCTAAACATTATGCTTATTTAAAAATATCGGAAGGTTGCAATCATCGCTGTACATTTTGTATTATACCCTCTTTACGAGGTGACATGAGTAGCCGCCCTATCGGTAATGTGCTTGATGAAGCTAAACGCTTAGCTGATAGCGGAGTAAAAGAGTTATTAGTTATTGCACAAGACACCTCTGCCTATGGCATAGATATTAAAAATCGCACTAATTTTTGGAATGGTATACCTTTAAAAACTAATATCCAGACACTTTGTGAACAATTAGCGACTTTAGGTATTTGGGTTAGGCTACACTATATGTATCCTTATCCTAGTGTGGATGACTTGATACCATTAATGGCGGAAGGAAAAATCCTGCCTTATTTAGATGTGCCATTACAACATGCAAGCCCAGCGGTTTTAAAATCAATGAAACGACCTGGTACCATTGAACGGACGCTCGAACGAATTCACAAATGGCGTGAAATTTGTCCAAATATCACCTTACGTTCAACCTTTATTGTAGGTTATCCTGGTGAATCGGAACACGATTTTGAAATATTACTCGATTTTTTATCACAAGCACAATTAGATCGTGTTGGCTGTTTTCCATATAGTCCGGTTGAAGGTGCAGCAGCAAATCAACTTGCTAACCAAATTCCTGAGAAGATCAAACAACAACGTTTTGATCGTTTTATGCAATTACAACAAACTATTTCAACCCAAAAATTACAAGCAAAAATCGGTAAAACCTTATCTGTCATTATTGATGAAGTTGATGAAGAAGGTGCCATTGGTCGTAGTATGGCCGATGCACCAGAAATAGACGGTGTAGTTTATCTAAATGGGGAAAAAGAAGTTAAAGTTGGTGATATTGTGCAAGTAAATATCGAACATTCCGATGAATATGATTTATGGGGAACTGTTAAACAGTAATTACACACCAATGAAATTACATTATCAACGAGAAGTTAAAAATATTATCAAGTTAGCTGTTCCTGTGATTCTTGCGCAAATATCACAAACAGCTATTACCTTTGTTGACACTATAATGGCAGGGCACTATAGTGCCACAGCTTTGTCTGGAGTTGCAATTGCCGTATCTATTTGGTTACCGACTATTTTATTTGGTCAAGGCCTACTTAGTGTATTAACCCCAATTATTTCCAATTTAAATGGCGCAGCAAAACGAGATCAAATCGCTGATCACACACGCCAAGGAATGGTAATTGCCACTATATTATCTATTATTATGATAATATTTTTATATCATGCTGATGTTTTGATTAATTTAAGAAGTACTGCTGAGCATCCAATAGATTCGGAAATGGTAGAGGTGGCAGTAAACTTCTTACGAGCCATTATGTGGGGAGCGCCCGGATTTTTGTACTTTTTAGTCTACCGTAATCAATGTGAGGGTCTATCAAATACTAAACCAGCTATGGTGATCATGTTTATTGCTTTATTGGCTAATATTCCAATTAATTATGTTTTGATTTATGGAAAATTAGGATTACCAGCCTTTGGTGGAGTAGGTTGTGGTATTACCGCAGCTATCATTTTTTGGTTAATGTTTGCTTTGATCAAAATATTTACACTAACTACACGCACTCAAAGTGATATTCGCCAAACGCCAATCACACAAATCATAAATGTTGTTGTGATTAAACGAATTTTTGTACTCGGCACGCCTCTAGCTCTGGCTTATTTTTTTGAAATCAGTTTATTTGCAGTTGTGGCTTTGCTAATTGCGCCTCTAGGTCAAACAACAGTAGCAGCTCATCAAATAATTTTTACCATCAGTAGTATGGCTTTTGCTATTCCACTATCACTTGGTGTTGCAACTAGTATTCGAGTTGGTTATTTACTTGGTAACAATAAACCTATTCTTGCCAAACAAACTGCTTATGTTAGTTTAGCCATTTCATTAACTGCAGCAATTATTGTGGCATTACTGTTACTTTTATTTAAATCTTTCATTCTTATGCTTTTCACAACTGAGGATAGTGTTACGGTAATTGGTCTGCAATTAATTATTTTATTGGCTATTTATCAAGTTTCTGACTATATACAAGTTGTAGCTAGTAATGTGCTTCGTGGTTATAAAGATACCAAAAGTATTTTATATATTACTCTGATTTCTTATTGGGTATTTGGTTTACCTGTTGGTTATATTCTAGGATTAACCAATATTGTTATCGAACCTTTAGGTGTAGCTGGATTCTGGATTGGTTTTATTTCTGGTCTTTCAATTGCTGCACTATTACTAATTAGTCGGATGATATATATACAAAGACAACCAATTAAAACAATTTTAAAACGCGCATCAAGTTAAAGTAACAGTAGTATTTTGTAAAGAAGTTTCAGGTTAACCATACGTTTAAGTATAAGATAGGATTGCAGGTTCAAAAGCCAAGTGTGAATCGAGCTGGTAAATAAGGCGTTTTATACTTAAGCGTTTGCTTGAAGGATGATTTAGCCGGTGTTCAACCGCTATAATATCTTCATCACTGATGCTATCAAATACCATTCTCTTTGGAAAGTATTGTCTGATTAATCCATTTAAATTCTCATTACTTCCTTGCCAATTAACTATACGTATAGGCATAATAGCGTTAGATATTTTCATAAAAATATCTAACACTTTGTCGTCATGATCATTTTCTATTATAAGTTAAATTAATTTTCATTCACCAATATAATAACTAAACTCGTCATTTTTAGAATATCAATTATTTTTCAGCAGCATCTTTAGGATCTTCTAAATTACGATCAGCTACCTCAGGCATAATAATTGCTGATATTAAACCGATTCCTGAATAGAAAATAATCATTGCCACAATAGGCCACCAAGAATCAGCAAGTTTACAGAAAATCCCTGCAAATAAAGGGCCTAATCCTACTGCTAATAATCCCCCTATTTCATTTGCTACAGCCATAGAAGCAAATCGACTTCGCGACCCAAACATTTCAGCCATGGTTATTGCCTCTATAGCCGCTTGTCCTAATACTGCTATATTATGGATAATAATTAAACATAACATAATAGTCGTTGGTTGATAACTTTTATCTAAAATAATGGATAACATTGGGTAGGCAAGAATAATTGAAGCAATATTTAATAAAATATAAATAACTTTGCGTCCAAATTTATCTGACAGCCAACCTGACAATGGGATAATCAAAAATCCGATAAATGAACTAATAAGCATCGCATCTGTTGGAATCGCTTTACTAAATAATAAGGTCTGAACCATATAACCAGCTAAAAAAGTCTGAATTAATCCAGAATTTCCTGCTTGACCAAACCTTAATCCTGTGGCTAACCAAAACGATTTACCACTGAATATTTCAAAATATGATTTATTTTCAACTACCTCTTTGCCTTCATTAATACCTGCAAATACAGGGCTTTCTTTTAAATTTAAACGTAACCAAATAGCAAATAACATCACTACTGCACTTGCTAAAAATGGAATTCTCCAGCCCCAAGCTAATAATTGTTGATTATCAAAAACAAAAAACATAATAGCCCAAATAGCTGTTGCCGATAGTGTGCCACAATTGGTTCCCATCGCCACTAATGAAGCGATAATACCTTTTCGCCCTTTTGGAGCATATTCTGCCAGCATCGTTCTGGCACCTGAAATCTCAGCACCTGCACCTATCCCTTGAACTATTCTTAATAAAACTAGTAATAAAGGTGCTAAGATACCTACTTGCGCATAAGTTGGTAAAACACCAATTAGTGTGGTACAAAGTCCCATTAAAGTAATAGTGATAAAAAGTATTTTTTTTCTGCCTATTTTATCGCCCATGCGACCAAACAGAAATGCACCAACGATTCGTGCTACATAACCTGCACCATAAGTCCCCATAGCGAGGATTAATGCCATTGCTGCTGATTGTTCAGGGAAGAAAACTTGATGAAATACTAAAGCTGCACCAAGTGAATATAGTTGAAAATCCATAAATTCTAAAGCGGTACCTAGCCATCCTGACATAGCTGCCCTGACTAAATCCGCAGTGTTCCTTTCCGTATTTAGCATTATTGATCTGTTCATACTGTGTTACCTTTCGTTATGGTATTTTTGGATATCTTTTACAAGGATTAACTGTATTTTTCAGCAATTGTTTGTCGTCAATATTCACAAACATCCAATTAGCAAAAAATGTGTTAATCCTTATTAATTATGGACGGGCTGCTGTTCCATCTGGCGTACGAGCATTTGTCCATGATGGTAAACCACCTGCTACTGGGAATTTCTTAGCTTTTAGTTCATCAAGATCAATACCAAGACCAGGTTTATCATTAAGATAAGCATAACCTTGTTCGATTTCTGGACAGCCAGGAAATACCTCTCTCAATTCATCATTCATTGGTGTATATTCTTGAATACCTAAATTGGTAATACTCAAATCAATATGCATATTAGCTACAACGCCAATCGGTGAAATATCACCAGGGCCATGCCAAGCAGTACGAACACCATGAAGTTCACAAAGGGCCGCGAGCTTTTTAGCCGGTGTAATACCACCAATCATACTGATATGACAACGAATGAAATCAATTAAGTGTTGGGTGATTAAATGTTTATATTCTGCGAGATGCACAAACAATTCGCCCATTGCAATTGGGGTTGATGTTTGATGTCGTATAATAGTTAAGAAATCGACATTTTCTGGCGCGACAGGATCTTCAAGATAAAATAATCGATAATCTTCAAGACTTTTGGCCATTTGTAAGGCAGTAATTGGTTGAACTCTTTCATGAATGTCATGAATAAACTCAATATCAAAACCGATTTTATTACGTAAATGTTCAAAGAACTTAGGAATACTACGTGCATAGGCCTCAGGATCAAAATAGATACCTGAGGTTTTATTACGCGGGGAACGTTTAGGATGAATATTTTTAGCTTTATCATACTGAGTATTAATTAATTTAAGATCCTCAGTACCGACGCCACCATACATACCCATTTGACAGCGAACATATTGATAGCCTTCTTCAATAGCTGCACGAATATTGTCTTCGGCAGCAATTGCATCGCTACCATCACAATGACGGTAAAGTGGAATTCCATCACGGCATTTACCACCAAGTAATTCATACACCGGCATGTTAGCCATTTTGCCTTTAATATCCCATAAAGCCATATCCATTGCCGATATAGCATTATTTATTACAGGACCATTGCGCCAATAACCACTGACAACAGCTGACTGCCAAAGATCTTCAATACGGCAAGGATTTTTGCCAATTAAGAAAGGTTTTATATAATCATTTATTGCGGCTTGAACGGCGAAAATACGTTGGGTGAAAGTTGCACAGCCTAAACCATAGAGGCCATCTTGATTAGTTTCAATCTTAACAACAACCAGATCAATACCACCTGGTGCTGTCAAAATCGTTTTGACATTTGTTATTTTTATCATGGAATTCTCCGATGTATACTAGTGTTTTTGAATAAACATAGTTGTATGACATCGTATTTCGCCAGATCAAAATAACATTATTTGAATAAACTAGGCAAGCTTTTTTTCGAAATTAAAATTTATAATTCTTCTTTTAATTTGTTTATGGCTATGGTATTGGTTTTCATTGCGTTATTTAATGATAATTTTGCCGTTTCAACATCGTGCTCTTTGATAGCCATAAAAACTTTAATATGTGCATCAATACTTTCAAGTGTAGGGCCAAACACCCGATTGAGTTCTTCAAGATAATAATAATAAATATCTTTAATGCCATGAATAATATTAATAAATATTTTATTATGTGATGCTTTTATTATTGAGATATGAAAATCTAAATCAGCCTGTGAGTATTTTTTATAGTCATTTTTATTAATTAACATACGATTAAGTGCATCTTCAATTGCCAGAATATCATCTTCATTAGCATTGGTTGTAGCAAGTTCTATACATTTAAATTCAACTGTTTGCCGAAATACCATCATATCGATAAATTCTTCTTGGCTCAAATGCATAATGGGTTGATTCATGCTGATAATTCGACTTTTATCCAAATTTTTAGAAACAAAAGAACCCATACCATGTTTCGTGTAAATAATGCCTAAATCCCTAAGTTTTTGCACAGCACTACGAATACTTGTACGACTGACATTAAACAGATCGGTTAGTTCAAATTCGGACGGCAATTTACTCTCTTGCGGCCAGCTATTATCAAGTATTTTTTCCAACATTTGCTCATAAACCGCATCAACAATATTATTTTTAGGAATCGATTTAATCATTATTTTTAATCATCGTTAAATTAATACTTATCATATTACAACTTATCTTATCTATTTTATCAATGTCTTTAATAATTTAGTTTCAATATAAATTGCAACAATTTTTGTTGCGTAGATCACAAAATTAAACATTAGTTATTGCTCAATACCTCAAAAAAGTGCATTTTACCCAGTATCTTGTAGGTTGTATTACAAGTTATTGTATGACAATGTATTTCGCCAAAATTATTAAATACACTAACTTTGATTCTAATAGGATTTTATATTATGCATAAACTATTTGATTTAACAGGAAAAACAGCATTAATCACCGGTTCTGCCCGTGGTTTAGGATTTTCCTATGCTGAAGGATTAGCTTCAGCAGGGGCTAATATTGTTTTAAGTGACATTAACCAACAAAACCTTGATGAAGCCGTAAATAAATTAAAAAACAAAGGCTATCAAGTTACCGGAATTGTCATTGATGTTTCTAAAGAAAAACAAATTATTGATGCTTTTGACCAATTGGATAATCAGAATATTCATATAGATATAGTCATTAATAATGCTGGAATTCAACACCGTCAAGCGTTGGTTGAACTCGAATTAAAAGATTGGCAACGAGTAGTCGATATCCATTTAACCGGCACTTTTTTAGTTTCACGGGAAGCTGCAAAACGAATGATAGCTCGTAATTCAGGCGGCAAGTTTATTAATATTTGTTCATTAACCAGTGAGCAAGCTCGCCCTACTGTCGCACCTTATACCGCAGCGAAAGGCGGAATTAAAATGTTAACCAAATCCATGGCTGCCGAATGGGGACAATTTAATATTCAAGCTAATGCCATTGGTCCTGGCTATATTCTTACTGATATGAATGAAGCATTAATTAAGGATCAAACATTTGATACTTGGGTAAAAAATAGTAATCCAGCTAAACGTTGGGGAAAAACAGAAGAGTTAATTGGTACAGCTATTTTCCTTTCTGCTCCATCATCTAATTATATTAATGGTCAAGTAATTTATGTCGATGGTGGTTGGTTAGCTGTTTTGTAAATATATGGAGTTAAATATGAGTCAAAAATTAACGTGCAAAGCATGCTTTGCTCATAGCAAAAAAGATATTCGAGTCGAAGATCGTGAATTAACTTACAACGATAATGAGGTAATAGTCAAAGTTGAAGCAGGAGGAATTTGTGGCTCAGATATCCATTATTATCAAGAAGGGCATGCTGGATTATCTATATTAAAACATCCTATGGTTATTGGTCATGAGTTTGCTGGTCGGGTATATAAAGCGCCTACTAATTCCAAACTAAAAATAGGCCAAAAAGTCGCTGTTAATCCTTCCCAGCCTTGTAATCATTGTGAATTTTGTCTTAAAGGTAAACAAAATGAGTGTCCAAACATGCGATTTATGGGAAGTGCTCAATTCAATCCTCATGTACACGGTGGATTTTCCCAATATGTTGTGGTTTCAGAACAACAATGTTTTCCTTATGATGACAACATTCCTGCTCAAATTATGGCTTTTAGTGAACCAACTAGCGTTGCTATCCATGCCATTAATGTTGCGGGTTCATTAGTAGGTAAAAAAGTAATGGTTATTGGCGCCGGACCAATTGGTGGATTAATTATTGCTGCCGCAAAAGCATCAGGTGCCATTGAAATTATTGCCTCAGACATTAGTGAACGATGTCAGCAAATAGCATTAGAAATGGGCGCAGACCAAGCCGTAAGTCCGTTGCATGACGAGATCTACCAAAAGTTTGCTGATAACAAAGGCTATTTTGATGTTACTTTTGAAGCCAGTGGTGCAACAGCTGCTATTGAATCAACCGTTGCAATCACCAAAGCAAATGGTACGATGGTACAAGTCGGAATGGGACCTAGTCCAATCAACTATCCAGTTGCTCAAATGTTAGCTAAAGAGCTATCATGGAAAGGATCATTTAGATTTATCAATGAATTCGCAGTAGCTGTGAGTTGGTTAGAAAAAGGATTAATTAACCCAAAACCACTTATTTCAAGTGAATTTGATTATCAAAAAATAGAACAGGCTTTAATCACCGCTACGGATAAAAATATATCTTCAAAAGTTATCGTGACGTTTTTTGATAAATAAATATATGCTATGTGTTAACACAAACTAATTATCATCTCGATTACTTATTCATCGAGATGATTTTACTAAAAGTCAAAATTTAACTAATAAGCTATTAGTCATAATATATTCAATAAATAAAATATCTTGCAAGTTGGTAATTGACCTTATAATTATTGACTCATTATATTAATTCATCATTTGAAATAACATCAACAATGAAAAGGAAATATATTGGTTGACTCATGTACTACCTAAAACAAAATAACAAAACTCCATCAATAAAAACTGACGGAGTTTTGTTTGTTGCACATGCATTATTAGTTTAATAAGCTTTTAGCTTGTGCTAATACATTTTCTAATGTAAAACCATATTCCTTAAATAATTGTTCTGCCGGACCTGACTGCCCAAACGTTGTCATACCAATTACTTTACCATTTAACCCAACATATTTATACCAATAATCGCTAATACCTGCTTCGATGGCAATTCGAGCAGAAACAGACGATGGTAATACTGATTCTTTATAAGTGTCATCTTGTTTATCGAAGGTATCAGTTGATGGCATCGAAACCACTCGAACCTTTTTACCTGCTTGTGTTAGTTGTTGAAAAGCTTCAACCGCTAATTCAACTTCAGAACCTGTCGCAATGAAAATAAGTTCTGGCATACCTATGCAATCATTTAAAATATAACCACCACGATAAACATTAGCCAATTGCTCATTGGTACGGTCTTGTTGTTTAAGATTTTGTCTGGAAAAGATGAGTGCTGTTGGACCATCTTTACGTTCAATTGCATATTGCCAAGCAATAGCAGACTCAACTTGGTCACATGGGCGCCAAGTACTAACATTTGGTGTAACTCTTAAACTGGCCATTTGTTCTACTGGTTGATGAGTAGGCCCATCTTCACCTAATCCAATTGAATCGTGAGTATAAACAAATATTGAGCGAATTTGCATTAATGCTGCCATACGAATTGCATTACGTGCATATTCCATGAACATTAAGAAAGTAGCACCATAAGGAATAAAACCTCCATGCAAAGCAATACCATTCATAATTGCTGACATACCAAATTCACGAACACCATAATGAATATAATTACCATCTGGATTGGCTAAGATCTCTTTTGAACCTGACCACATAGTTAAATTACTTGGAGCTAAATCAGCAGATCCCCCTAAAAATTCAGGTAGGGCTGGTGCAAAAGCTTCAATTGCATTTTGTGATGCTTTACGCGTTGCAATTGTAGCTGGATTGGCTTGCAATTTTTCAACAATTGATTTGGCTGTTGATAACCAATTTGCCGGTAAATCGCCATCAATACGACGTTTAAACTCTTTAGCTAATTCTGGATAAGCTTTTGCATAAGCAGCAAAACGAATATTCCACTCAGCTTCGATCTGTTTACCTTGCTCTTTAGCATCCCACGCATCATAATATGCTTTCGGGATTTCAAACGCTGGCGATGTCCAGCCTAATGCTTGGCGGGTTGCGGCAATTTCAGCATCACCTAAAGGCGCTCCATGGCTTTCATGACTACCTGCTTTATTAGGTGAACCAAAACCAATCACTGTTTTGCACATTAGTAAAGATGGCTTATCAGTTACTGCTTGCGCTTGTTCAATGGCATATTTTAAAGCTTGTGCGTCATGACCATCAATATCACGAATAACATGCCAGCCATAAGCTTCAAAGCGTTTAGCTGTATCATCAGTAAACCAACCTTCAACTTCACCATCAATTGAGATGCCATTATCATCATAAAATGTAATTAGTTTACCTAATTTAAGAGTCCCTGCTAATGAGCAGACTTCGTGTGAAATCCCTTCCATCATACAGCCATCACCCATAAATACATAAGTGTAGTGATCGACAATTGTATGTCCAGGCTTATTGAATTGTGCGGCTAAGGTTTTTTCAGCAATTGCCATACCCACTGCATTAGCGATTCCTTGCCCTAGTGGACCTGTTGTGGTTTCGACGCCCGGTACATGACCATATTCAGGATGACCGGCTGTTTTTGATTGCAATTGACGAAAATTTTTCAAATCATCAATTGTCAAAGCATAACCTGTAAGGTGTAATAAACTATACATCAACATAGAAGCATGACCATTTGATAACACAAAACGATCACGATCTGCCCAAAGTGGATTAGTTGGATTATGTTTTAAAAAACCTCGCCATAGTACTTCAGCCATATCTGCCATACCCATTGGCGCACCAGGATGACCTGATTTTGCTTTTTGTACACCATCCATGCTTAATGCTCTTATCGCATTCGCCAGTTCGCGGTGAGATAGTGTTGTTGCATTCATATTGTTATCTCCAGAATTATTTCCAATTAATCATTTTTTTATCCACAAATATTTTCAATATGTAGATTTCGATAGTTAAACTAACGACAAAAATACAAAATAGTAAAAAGGGAGCATCGCTCCCTGTAATGTTATAGTAAGGTACCAATCATCTCTTCTAATTTACCTTGATCGACAGCGAATGCACGGATACCTTCAGCTAGTTTTTCAACAGCCATCGCATCGCTATTATGTTGCCATCTAAATTCGGCTTCGGTCATCAATGCTGGGCGAGCCACTATAGTTTGATTTGGATTGAGTTTTTGTGCCACTGAAGCATTTGATTGTTGCATTTCGGCTAACAAATTAGGGGAAATAGTTAATCTATCACAACCAGCTAATGCTAAAATCTGATCGATTTTACGGAAACTTGCTCCCATAACAATGGTTTTATAACCATGTTGTTTGTAATAGTTATAGATATTACGCACTGAAACTACACCAGGATCTTGATCTGCTACATAAGGTTCAATTGGTTTTTTAGCTTGATACCAATCATAAATACGCCCAACAAATGGAGAGATTAAAAATGCATTCACTTCAGCACATGCACGGGCTTGTGCAAAGGAAAACAATAGCGTCAAATTACAATTAATGCCTTCTTTCTCTAATACTTCAGCTGCTTTAATCCCTTCCCAAGTGGAAGCAATTTTGATTAGAATTCTTGATTTATCAATACCTTTATCTTTATAAAGCGCAATAATACGACGTGCTTTTTCAATACAACCTTGTTTATCAAAAGATAAACGCGCATCAACTTCGGTTGAAATTCTTCCCGGTACCGTTTTTAAAATTTCAGCACCAATATTCACGGCAACTTGATCACAAGCATTAACTAACTGTTGTTCTTTACTTCCACCCAATTTTTTGGCAGTTTCAACAGCAGAATCAATTAAATAACGATATTGAGGAAGTTGGGCAGCTTTTAAAACAAGAGAGGGATTGGTGGTTGCGTCTTCTGGTGAAAATTGTTTAATGGAATCGATATCACCTGTATCAGCGACTACAACGGTTAATTTTTTAAATTCATCTAATTGACTCATACTTCTTCTTCCTTAACAACTATAGATTAACTTTGACTTATAATAACATTTATTCAAAAATAAAACGACTTTGGCATTAAGGTAGTTAACATATAATCTTTATAATAAAAACCTTAAAAACTTATTTAATATAGCAGAAAATCTAAACAGTAAATATATTTAATCAAAAAAACACAAGGAAATAATAGATTATTCATAACTAACATCGATAATCGGTGATTAAATGAAGTTAGTCATCTTACAATTTAGTCGATTGTCAATACACTAATAACTGGAGCAAGAAATATCTTTAATTTAGGTATTGATGACAAATAAGCTAAACCACAATTACCAATAGAAGCCACCTTTTGCTCTGAAAACACAACTAATATTAGTGTAATTAATACCAATAATTAACCTACGGATTAATAACATAAAATTAATTATATTATTTGCTTCGCTTATTAAATGACTCATGATCTACCAGATAGTAATTTACATTGCCACCTTAGCAATAATTATGGCTGGATTCAATGATATACAATAAAGTCAAATATTAATTTATTATCAATTATAACCAAGCATAAATAACTGTAGACATTATATGACAATCACTACAACTAGTGCATTTCTTCTGTCGACACATACCCTCATCCAAAGTTATACGCTTGATAATACCTTTGCTCACCCAAAAACTTAACATTTGAGTAACCGCGCTTTCAGGCAAGCAAAAATGACGAGCAATATTTTGTAAATCAACTCGTCCTTTTAATTGAATATAATCACGTAGTGAAGTCATTAACATAAATTGTACATGAGCAGTAAGGTTATCCTGCTACTTTCTCTTACTTTTAAATATAAAAAAATTAAACTTTAGTCACAGCATTTTGACTTAGTAACAGTGGATTTTTGGCTGGCAATGGTTTGATTAAACAGCAAATAACGAGTTAATAATCGCATCAAACCTAACAAAACAACGATTGATATTGCACACAGTATTAACCAATAACTTGCCGAACTTGATTGCCTTAATAAAGTAAATTGATAAAAAATAGTAGCCGTTAGCCATGCCACAATAAAAGTCCAAACTGCGACAAATATCATCCATTTATAACCTGCTTCACGGTAAATAGTACCTAACGCCGCAACACAAGGTGTATATAGCAAAATAAAAATCACATAAGCTAGTGCTGCACTTGCGGTCACAAATGAAATTCTTATTTGCGAAATCGTCACCGAATCAACAACCAAATCAGATTGTAACGAGCTAGTATTTTTATTAACAGTTGTCAGTCCAAGTGGATCTAAAACAGCATCAACCAAGCCACTTAAATTTTGGGGTA
Source organism: uncultured Gilliamella sp. (assembly GCA_945271295.1). Lineage (GTDB taxonomy): Bacteria > Pseudomonadota > Gammaproteobacteria > Enterobacterales > Orbaceae > Gilliamella. The sequence goes on from CALYPG010000013.1 coordinate 18,350, forward strand.
TTGTAGCTAATGCCTCGAACATACCTTTAGTTAAACTAAAAGGCTCACTATGCTGATCATCGCTCATTGAATAAAGTGAATTCAACGTAGCAATCACTGATTCTTTAGCAAACATACCAGTAAAAATCCCAACTGTAGCAGGCCAGTTTTGTTGATTAATTCCCATAGGTTCAAAAATAGGTGTAATTTTCTGGCTAACCGCTGACAAGACTGAGCTATTAGAATTATCATGACCAAATGAACCATCTGTACCCCATGAATTGAGCACACTTAATAATGTAACCATTATCACAATCGCTTTACCGGCTTTGAAAATAAAACTCTTTAACCGTTGCCAAGTTAATGTAAGCATGTTAGTTAAAGTAGGGATGCGGTAAACTGGCATTTCCATGATAAATGGTGTTAATTGACCTTGCAATAACGTGAATTTTAAAATAAAACCAGTAATTATAGCTACCAAAATCCCTAATAAATACAAGCCAAAAACCACCATAGAAGCATGCTTAGGGAAGAATATAACCGCAAATAATGTATACGCTGGTAACCTAGCACTACAAGACATAAATGGAATCATACAAATGGTCATTATCCTATCACGGGAACTTTCTAATGTACGAGTACCCATAATGGCTGGAACACCACAACCAAAGCCAACTAGCATGGGCACAAAGGCTTTACCCGGTAAACCGATACAACGCATACCACGATCCACCACCATTGCCGCTCGAGCCAAATAGCCCGAATCTTCCAAAAAAGAAAGGCAAAAAAACATCATCGCAATAACCGGAATAAAGGTTGAAACGGTTTTAATACCCGTACCTATGCCATTAGCTAAAATAGCTCTCAACCAATCAGGGCTATTTAACAATTGCAAAACATGTGATAGCCCATTGACAAAAAGGGTGCCACAAAGCATATCAAAAAAATCAATAAATACTGAGCCAAAATTAATAGCCACCATAAACATGGCATACATTACTAGTAAAAACAACGGAATACCTGTTATGCGTCCAAGGGCAATTTTGTCAAGTTTTTCAGATTTACCCTCGCTGATTTCGCGGGGTTTATCGATCACCTTTTGACAAATTTGATCGATTGTTTCATAACGGGCACTAACCAATGCCACATCAATTTCATTATCACATTCAGTAGCTAATAATATACGGCAAGCAGTTAGCTTTTCTAATTCAAGTTGATTAAATGAATAGTGGGAATCATCCAGTAAAGCTTCGATTATTTGCCAACGATTGAAGTCGCGTAACCTACTTTCTGTAGGTAACTGATTAATATAACGATCAATTACTGCTTGCTGATCGGCACCTAACGTATCTATCGACGGTTTAGCAATAGACCGCGTTAATACTGCCTGTGCAATTTGTTGATAAAGATTATTGATTCCTATTTTTTTACTTGCTGACACGCCAATTACCGCACAACCGAGTAAGTGAGCCAATGCTTGTTGATTAATCACTTCACCAAGGGACTTAACCGTATCAATCATATTAAGTACCACAATCATCGGCACTTGCAAATCGATTAGTTGCATGGTGAGGTACAAACTACGTTGCAAATTAGTTGCATCAATAATATTAATGATCAGGTTGTCTTTTTCAGTTAACACAAACTCACGAGTGATCAACTCATCTTGAGATACCGACAGCGGATCGATCTCAATTGAATAGGTACCGGGTAAATCAATAATTTCATATTGAATATTTTGATAACAAAAAATACCGGTTTTACGCTCAACCGTCACCCCTGGCCAATTCCCCACACGCTGCTTAGCACCAGTAAGTAAGTTAAATAAAGTCGTTTTACCACAATTAGGGTTACCAATTAATGCAATCTTCACGCAATTATCTCCAAAATTTCGATCGATGCAGCTTCGCTCCTTCGTAAACAAAGACGAAATCCGCGAATTTTGATTTCAAGCGGGTCGCCAAATGGAGCAAACCGCACTACAGAAACCTTACAACCGGGTGTAATGCCCATAGCGAGTAATTTGCGACGGAAAGGTAACGATTCGGGTAATAAACGTGCAATAACCGCCTCATGACCTAAAGGTAGGTGATTAAGTGTGTTAAATGACATTATGCTTCCAAAATATTGCTTACTAAATTTATGGTTTATATTATAAAAACACGCAATACTATCACATATTGACTTTTTAAATGCGAATAATTTGATATTATTATATGTAATTAAACAAAAACACATTATAATAACAATTATTAAGCATAAAAACGCTTATTTTATAAAGATTTTCGATTATTTTTAACAAATTTACTTTGTAAATTTAAAAAATTTGCCTAATGTGCTAATCATTTGATTAGCACATTTTGATAAACATAAACCCTATACGCTCATTCTCTTTATAAAATAATTTATCTATTTTAATGAGACTGAGATAGTGTTAAGTGAGAAGACATAAACTTAAGATTCAAATCTGTCGTACAAATAGACAAATAAGAGAAGAAAACTAATCATTAATTGATTGACGCATGATTTTAAATCATTAAACAAATGTCTTATAAACCATGATTAAATTAACGCATAGCCTTAATACATTAATACGATAATGCTGTTAACTAAGTACTAAAACAAACGAACAATTATTATATTAAAAGAAAATAGTCTGAATAGATTGTTTTTACTCGATTCAATATTTATCACACTATTGTAAAAGGACTAACTAATTATCCAGCCATATTGTTTCTGTTATCTGTTACAATAAAAGAACGGGTAAAACCATTGAGATTATTTCCGGATTTTTCGTTAAATAACTTCAACAATAGCAACAAACTTTGGGCCTTCATAAACTTTTAAAGAAAAGCCTTTTACCAGTAATTTAGATGGTGCATCTTCAACCAAAAAATAGGCTTTCCCTATTCCAACTCTTTTTATATCTTTTTCATCATTAGTATCTATTTCTAATACCAGGCTCCAGCGAATTTCTTCATTTGATAAGCCTTTGAAAGGATCGGTGATTACATAATATGGAACATTGATTGGCAAATTAGTTTTACCGCCATCATCTATATTTACCCAATAAACAATAACACTAATTTTTGACTTTTCCATATTATTACCCATTTTATACGATACGGCGATTCCAATTGGGTATTAACTTGAACTAGTTAAAATCATCGTTCTTAATATATCAAGCATTACCTAGATTGGCTTTCATCTAATCTGCATCGGCTATATTATCAGCAGCTTTATTTATTATTCTAAAGTTGAATAGATCTCATCTTTCAATAGATCATTTTTTGATAACGTTTCTAGCTTCCTAATATCATTTATTATTCTACCTAAAGCACTATAAATGCCTTCCAATTCATTGATATTGAAGTCATAAACCGTTGCATTATCTATTTTTTCAAATAAATTCTTAGCTTTATCATTTAAATAGAGCATTATTTCTTTCTTATAATCAGGTAGTTTTATCCTGCATGAAACTCCACCAAAAGCAGTTTTTCCGTTAATTTCACCAAATAAATAGAGCCCTGTATAAATTTGTTTTGGCATATTTCACTCCATAACACGTATATTTTTTATATTAATTACAAGTAGATCAGACGAAAGCAGGCAAGCCCTTCATCATTAAACTTAATGGCTGACTATATTATTACCACACTGCAGGATTTGCGCAAACTGTGATTTTTAATGCAGATACTCAGCAAGCACCCGTTTGATGAACACTCCACCGTCCACTGGCTGACACAGTTTTCCGGTGGCATCGATATAACGGGTAGATAAGGACGATAAAAATGGGAAGGATGGTGATATTAAGATCGCTTCCGGCTTTATTTATTACTCTAACAATGAGAAAGCAGTATAAAACTCTTCATTTTTTAATAAATCTTGTATTGTTTTATTTATTATATTTTCATCTAAACTTTCAACAATAATCATATCTGATGCCCAAAAATATAAGCCATTACAGCATTCTTTTGTTTTTTTATAACGGTCCAAAATAGAAATTATATTTTCAATAGTAAAAAATGTTGCAGCATATCGTTTTCCATTGTCTAAAAGAACTTCAACATCAACATTATCATTTATCAGATTAAGTTCTTCACTACCTTTGAAGATTGTAATATTCATGGCTATTAACTCCCTCATCCAAATACCTTAAAAATTGAATAACGACAAATGCCACTTAGAAGCAATAAGTAGCAAACTTAAACTATTGTAAAGATGTTTCAGGAATACTATACGTTTTAGTATTTGAATTTACCCACCACTCATCCACATTTAACACTTAATTGCTGACATTAATCGTTAACTGTTATAATTAGCTACTATAGACTAAATTGGAATCGTCATTATGTATATTATTTATGGCATTAAAAATTGCGATACGATGAAAAAAGCCTTGGCATGGCTTGATGAGCATCAGGTTAAGTATCAGTTTCATAATTATAAAACTGATGGTATTTCAGATGATCTGTTGCGTTCTTTTTTGCAATTAGTTGATTGGCAAAATTTGCTTAATACGCGTGGCACTACTTGGCGCAAACTGGATGAATCGGTGCGTGCTCAAATTAATAATCAAGATGCCGCGATAAAAATTATGTTAGCTAATCCATCTATTATAAAACGCCCTCTATTAATCGAGAATGATAGAGCTTTGTTAGGATTTTCAGACCAAAGTTATGCCCAATTTATTACACACCAACAATGAGATCGAGAACCATTATGACTGACCCCGTAATTGCCTTAACTACCGCATTGATTGCCGAAAAATCAATAAGTCCTGATGATAAAAACTGCCAACAAATGATTATTGAACGATTAGCATCGCTAGGTTTTACTATTGAAGCTGTCAATATTGGTCAAACTAAAAATCTATGGGCTTACCATGGTGATCCAAATAGCAAAACCTTGATGTTTGCCGGGCACACAGATGTGGTTCCGGCTGGCGATGAAAGCCAATGGCAATACCCCCCATTTACCGCTACCATTGATAAACATGGTATGCTTTTTGGGCGTGGAGCTGCGGATATGAAAAGTGGCGTAGCCGCCATGGTATGTGCTGCCGAGGACTTTGTTAAAAATAATCCCAACCATACTGGGCGAGTGGCTTTGCTAATTACCTCCGATGAGGAAGCTGACGCTAGTGATGGTACCGTCAAAGTGGTAGATATGCTAATTAACCGCCAAGAACGTGTTGATTATTGTATTGTTGGTGAACCTTCCAGCAATGAAGTACTTGGTGATCAAATCAAAAACGGCCGTCGTGGTTCGCTAACCGCCAATTTAGTCGTACACGGGGTTCAAGGTCATGTGGCTTACCCTCACCTTGCCGATAATCCGGTACATCGTTTTGCCCCAGCTTTACATGAATTGGTGAACACGGTTTGGGATCATGGCAATCAATACTTCCCTCCCACTTCTATGCAAGTTGCAAATATCAATGGTGGAACGGGGGCTGAAAATGTAATCCCTGCTGATTTAAAGGTGCAATTTAACTTTCGTTATAGTAGTGAGCTTACCGATGCTATGATTAAAGCACGAGTTGAGCAAATATTGCAAAAATATAACTTGCGCTACACCTTAAATTGGCGGCTTTCCGGTCATCCATTTTTAACACCACAAGGGGATTTAACCACTGCTGCCATTAGCACCATTAAAGAGTTAACCCAAGTTGACACACAATTATCGACCAGTGGTGGTACCTCTGATGGTCGCTTTATTGCTAAAATGGGCTGTCAGGTAATTGAACTTGGTGTATTGAACAAGACTATTCATAAAATTAATGAAAATGCCAGCTGTCAGGATATTATTAAACTAAAACAGATCTTCCAACGAATTTTAGAAAAATTATTACTGGTATAAAGTAATTATATATACAAAGACGGAATAAGTCACAGGCAGTTAATATAGACTAATGTAATTAAGTATAGCTTATTAACTCACTTAAACTAACAATTAGCGAGAATTAACATGGAATGGCTTAAAGATTATTGGTGGGTAATTGTTATTATTCTTATTGGGATTTTTATTAATACCATTAAAGCGTTAAATAAACTTAACTACAAATCTTACCTTGAAAAAAAGAAAGGGATTAAACCCATCCCTTACAACGATGATGAGGATGATGATTGGCCATCTAATCCCCCTAAAAATAACGCTTAATATTAATTAAAATTGTGACGACTACTCGTGAATAATGCTTGATGACGATAACGATCCACCCACATTGCCGTTGAACCACAAACAGCAATTGGCATAATAATTAAGTTAAGTAATGGCACCATTGTGAACAAACTAACTAAAATACCATAAGTTAGATTATCAACTTTATCTTGTTTGAGTAGTACACGCATATTATGAAAACTGATTTTGTGATTATCAAAGGCATAATCAGCATATTGAATATTAATTTGCCAGGCCGTAAATAAAAACCAAACAATTGGTGTAACAAATTGCCCTATAATGGGAATAAAATAAGTGAGTAAGATTGGGATTGCCCATAACAGATAGTTAAGCAATTTTTGCATTTCCCGACCAAATATTCTGGGTAAATCTTTAATCAAACTCATCCAACTGGTGTCGGGTGCGGGTATGCCAGTCAATTGAGCTTCAACTTGTTCGGCTAATAAGCCATTAAAGGGAGCAGCAATGATGTTAGTTACCGTACTAAAAAAGTAACAAAATAAAATAACCAATGTCAGGACAATGATAAAACTAATAATATAACCAAGCCACTGGAGCCAGTTAGGCACAAAAGCTAATCCCCAATCAACCATACCGGTTATCATTGAGAAAAACCAATAAAATAATGCCGACATAATGACAACATTAGCAACTAATGGTAAAAATACAAACCGCTTAATACCCGGATTAAATGCCAACGACCAGCCTTTCATAAAATACTCAATACCGTTTGCAGATCGATTTTGATGTGAGCCATTGTTGTTATTGGATTGGTGGTGGTTTATACCCTTATAATTCACAATTGTTTCCTTTTTAAATCAACCTATATATTACCTAAGCATGTAGCTAGATATTACAATTAGCTACTTAATTAATGTAATGCACTCACCCTTAATTATTGCGTCAATTTATTTTATTTGCATGCTTATTTTTTAGCCGAATACCAATTCGCAAACCACTTAGCCAATTCTTGTTTTAGCGCTTGCATTAAAGCGTTCTTACCGGTTAATGGCAACGTTGGTATTACCGGTAATTCATTAGTGTTATTGGCCAATAATGCACTTAAAATGGGTAAGTCTAAATGCACCGCTTGAGACCGATTATAGCAATTTAATCGACAAAGTGCGGCATAGGTGGCCTCATAAGGTCGGTGATAGTAGCAAAAGCCACGTAATTCTTCAATATCTGCATTGGTTAAGCGTTGATCAGAGTCACTTGTCACAAGTTGGGCAAATGGTAGATCGATGATTTGCTTTAACCAATAGCTATTACGTTGTAATTTATGTTGCAATTTTGCAACTAAGGTATGCCCTGACTGGCTAATAGCTTTGATCGCCATCACCGAATAACTACCACTACTGGCTTCTTTACGACTAGCAATGTGGACTAGGCTAAAACCACAGGCTAACCAAAAACGATAATTATCGTCACTAAAGGCAAAACTTACTGATACAAAATCCTTTTCCTGTCCAATGGCATAATTTGTTATGGATTGGACCAGTTTTTTTGCAATATGTTGACGACGGTACAACTCCATTACCGCGATGCGGTTAATGCGCAGCGATTGTAATTTGGCAGCTAATTTTTCACCGGCATGAGCCACCAGCGATTGTGCCACCAAATTACCTTTAGGCCGACGCGTGCCTTTCCAGATTTCATCAATTAATGCTTCAGTTAAATTGCCCTCATTAATGGTTATTGCTGCCGCAATACGTTGATCGCCAATTTTAGCTTGCCACACCAGTAGATTTTGCGCATCAAACAGTCGCCGTAAATCAACTAAAGTGGTTTGATAGTGAGCAATTTTTAATAAATAATAAATCTGTTTGAGTGCCTGAATATCATGACGATCAACCTGCGAATAATTAATAGGTTGATTCACCTTTGGTATTTGCGTATCGAACGGTAATATACCATTTAACAATAAACGATCACTAAATTGTTCAAGTTGGTCATCAGCATGCCAACGAATTGGTTGTTGCAGATAGAAAAAATCGCAAGATTGGTTTACTAATAATTTTAATAAAAATCCCTGCCCAGTTCCTTCATAACCTTCAACAGTTGTGGTTAACAAAATTTGACTGTGCTTTGAGATCGCCAGTTGTATTAATTTAGTTAAGATGTGGAGTGGGATCATAGCCGCTTCATCAATAATTAAATATTCAGGAACAGGATCAATATTAGCAACAATTAATTCATCGGGAGCATAAAATGGCGTTGTAGCTTTAGCAAAACGGAAAAAAGTTGTCAGTGAATTTTTGTTCGGTGCAGTGACTATGCAATGATGATAATGACTAAATTGACCGGCTAAAGCTGATTTACCACGCCCACGTTTGGCTATCACTACCTTAATAATCTTAGTGCTTTGTAGTAATTGTTTTAATACATTTTGTTGTTCGTGTAGATTGCAAAATGTGTTATCTAAATTAGTAAATGGATAATTGGTAGCATTATTGTATTGAGCCAAAACTTGTGTTAAATGTGCAATAAAATTGGGTACCATAATAGGATAAGGATTTTCGTTCCAACGCAAACTATCATGATCGTGCCAGTGAGTAAAATGCTCTGGTAATAATAAAATTAAAACACTACCTTTAACCAGTGTACCCATTAACATGGCTAATGCATCTAAATTAAATGCTTCAGTCGCATCGAAAATGGCATGTTTAAATTCTTGACCTAATAAACGTTTAGTATGATTTGGGGTTATAACGTTCAACCCAGCAGTAGCTAAATTAGCTTGGTTAGTAACTGTGATCCAATCACCTTGGTTTTGCTCAATAATGTCAGTCAATTTGGTAGATAAAACTGTTATATCGCCGTGTAAAACCCATAGCTTTCGAGTGCTATCAGCAATATGCATAAACTAACTTTTTCCAATAAGTAACGAGAGTATTCCCGCAGCAATAAGCGGACCAACCGGAATACCTTTGAAAAAAGCCACACCAATTAATGTGCCAATAATTAAACCATTAACAATTGTTGGGTGAGCGCCAATTAATGATACCCCCCTAGTCCCCAGCCAAGAAACTAAAATCCCAACCAATATGGCTAGTAATGATTGCCAAGTTGTAAAGGATTTGAAGATATCTTTAATATTTAACGAACCATCAGCGAGTGGCACCATCATCGCAGCAGTTAAAATCACAATACCAATTGTAAGACCGTATTGATTCAAAAACGGGAAATATGTTGCTAATGGGGTTAATTTGAATAATAACAGCAGCAATACCGCAAACGTTACTGTGTTATTGTGAGTCAAATAACACAGTGCCGCTAGTGCTAATAATACAAAAAATGAAATGTCAAACTGAGCAAACATTATAATGGTACACCAATTCGCTTGGCGACTTCCTCGTATGCTTCGATCACTCCACCTAAACCTTGACGGAAACGGTCTTTATCCATTTTTTTCAAGGTGTCTTGTTCCCACAAACGGCAACCATCTGGTGAAAATTCATCACCTAAAGTGATTTCACCTTTAAATAAGCCAAATTCAAGTTTGTAATCCACTAAAATCAAACCAGCTTTAGCAAACAAGTCAGTTAAAATAGTGTTGATGTTAAAGCTGAGTTCTTTCATTCTGGTAAGTTGTGCATCCGTTGCCCAGCCAAAAGCTTTACAGTGAGATTCGTTAACCATTGGGTCATGCAAGGCATCATTTTTAAGGAATAATTCAAAAGTAGGCGGATTTAGAATCTTACCTTCTTCCACACCCAAACGCTTAACCAATGATCCTGCCGCACGATTACGTACCACACACTCCACAGGAACCATATCGAGTTTTTTGACTAACACTTCGTTATTTGATAATAAGGACTCAATTTGAGTGGGAATGCCAGCATCACGTAATTTAGTCATAATAAAATAATTAAATTTATTATTTACCATGCCTTTACGATCTAATTGCTCAATATGTAAGCCATCAAACGCTGAGGTATCATTACGAAATTCAAGTATTAATAAATCAGGATTTTCGGTGGAATAAACGGTTTTTGCTTTACCCCGATAAAGTTCAGCTAACTTTTTCATGTTTATAACCTTATGTCAAATTACTAATAAATAATTAAGGAGCTAAACGCTCCTTAGGTTCAAAACTCATTGTTGTTATTGTTTTACTATTGTTATTAATATGCCAATAGCAACATTAACAAACTTTGCGACCTGAAATTGGGTTAGATAAACTCATTTCTTGCCTGTTGTAACTAAGAATTCGCTGAACTTTAGACTCAACAAAATTAGGTATTATTAAATCAAGCAACCTAATTATCTTTTAAATCTTTGAGCAATTCTGATGCGCTATTAGTTTCTTCTTGCTTTTCATTACCTTTCAATTCATTGGTAGGTATTCGTGCTGATGGTGGTGCTGCATCATCCATTATGGCATTAAACAAAGTAACAACATAACGTTGCACTTCTAATGGATTAGATGAAAGATCCTCTGCGCCACGAGTTAATGAGTTTAGAGCCACAGTAATAGTTTCAGCTCCACCTATAGTATGGCGTTGAATTACATAGGATGCTTGCACAGTTTGTTGTTCATCATCACTTAAAATAAAGGCATTAGCGGTGCGAATAGTATTATTGTCGCTACTACTAATTGGGATATTTTTTCGATTTAAAGTAGTTGTAATACTACTCCACACACCACTATTGGCTGGTGCATTTAACGTCGCAACACCATTACTATAATTTGCATAAGCATCAACTATAGTTGGAATTGGTAATAATGGGGGACGAATATCGACTAATTTGCCAACAGCCCCTTTTGTTTCCACAGGATAAACATAAAAATCAGCAGCTTCTGTTGGTATATTAATACCTTGTGGGATTACTAATGGTTTTAGGGATGGCGAATTTAAATAATCTTCATTACCGTCGATTTCTCGCTTATAATTCTGATCATTACCACACCCTACAAGAAAGAAAGAAGTAATAACTGTCATAATAACAGTTATTTTAAGGACAGCACATTTACATACAGTTTTATTAAACATAGATATCTGCTTATAAATTAATGGTTAGATAAAAATAAATCACAGTAAATTAGCATCTTTTAATGCTTTTTCAACCGCAGGGATTGAAGCATCAGTCAACGAAACCATTGGTAAACGGATAGTCGCAGTTGCCATTAAACCTATTCTAGTACAGGCCCATTTCACTGGCGTAGGATTCGGCTCAATAAATAAATAATTATGTAAAGCCAATAAATTGTCATTAACGGCTCGAGCTTCTTGAATTTGATTATTAGCAGCAAGCTCACAAATTGTTGCAACTTGTTTAGCGGCAACATTAGCAGTAACAGAAATGACACCATCACCACCTAAAATCATAAAATCTAAAAAAGTAGCGTCATCGCCACTTAATAATTTGAAATCACTACCTACTAATTTACGAGTTTTATATACTCTGGATAAGTCACCTGTAGCATCCTTTAAAGCAACTATATTTTTAATTTTGGATAACCGTCCTACGGTTTCTGGTTTAATATCACTACTGGTACGACCGGGTACATTATAAAGGATTTGCGGTAATTGAGTACTTTCAGCTATAGCCTTAAAATGTTGATACATGCCTTCTTGAGTCGGTTTATTATAATATGGCGCAACGGTTAAACATCCAACAACACCAATATTTTCAACTCTGCGCGTTAATTCAATCGCTTCTTTAGTGGCATTAGCACCTGTTCCAGCAATGATATTTATACGCCCATCGGCATAATCGATGGTACGTTTAATGACATCGATATGCTCGTTATGATCAAGCGTTGCTGATTCACCGGTGGTGCCCACTGAAACAATACCTGAAGTGCCATTAGCAATATGATATTCGACCAATTTCTTTAAGCTTACATGATCCACTTTTCCTTTAGTATCCATGGGAGTAACGAGTGCGACCAGACTTCCTGTAAACATAAAATGCCCTCTCATATTATCTATTTATAAAACAATTCAAAAGAATAAAAAATCTGCTAACAAGTATGCGATATTTCCTAAGTAAATTCAACTTTTGTTATGCAGGATTATCAATATCAATAAAAATAACATCTAACTTATACTGTGTTGCCAACCATTCACCTAGTTTTTTAATACCATAACGTTCAGTAGCATGGTGACCTGCCGCATAAAAATTAATGCCATATTCACGAGCGATATGAATAGTTCGCTCTGACACTTCACCGGTAAAAAAAGCGTCAAAACCTTGCTCGGCTGCACTTTCAAGAAAATCCTGACCGCCACCACTACACCATGCAATACGCTTTATCACGGTAGGTGCATTATCACCACAAAATAACACTGGCCGTTCGCCATTATGTAATTGTTGCTCAAGTTGTTGTTTAAATTGCAACGCAGTAATTGGTTGTTTCAAGGTTCCTTTAAACAGTAGATCAGTGTCATCCTCACGTTTATCGACCGTTATATTTAATAAGTTAGCAAGCTGCACATTATTACCTAATACCGGATGTCCATCCAAAGGTAGATGATAGCCTAATAAGTTAATATCATGCTGTAATAATGTCTTAATACGTTGATATTTTATTCCGGTGATTGTTTGTGGCTCATTTTTCCAGAAATAGCCATGATGAACAAGTATGGCATCGGCTTGCAATGCTACAGCTTGATCGAGTAAAAGCTGGCAAGCTGTAACACCGGTGACAATTTTTTTTATTTCACTACGACCTTGTATTTGTAGTCCATTAGGTGCATAGTCACGGTAACGTATTATTTGCAATTCATTATTAATGATCTGCTCAAGTTCGATATTTTGCACAGTTCCTCCTGCTTATTTATACTAAAACGTATGCTTAACCTGAAACATCTTTACAGAAAATTTTATCTTAAATTAATCCAATTTTTGTCACAATAAAGATTAATTTGTTAGCGTATAATTATAGTCGTTTTTGCTATTATCTCATTTATATGGCCTATATTACAGCTTCAGATCGGTTTGGTATTGAGTGTTAACTTCTTAATTACCTTTGGTACAACAATCTGATAAATAATCTATCTATTAGTGAACATACTTAGTGAATTTGTTGTTGAATAACTGGCTGAATTTACCACTGTTACAAACAAACTAACTTCACTTTTTTTTGACAATTAAATCCAGAGTAAAAACACAAATGGTAAAATTACCCAAGCAAGATTGAGATTTGCTGTAAAAATGATGAATCCAAAATGTAAGGTAAAAGATAATAATTATTCCCCCTCAACTGCCAATGTATAAACGCTGGGCGTAATTAATTTACCTATTGATTAGGTAGATTAAATTAAATAGCTTATTTGCACCAATCAATTGATGAAAAATTCAAAATCACTATTTTATAATTCATGACTTAGATACCGATATTTATTTTGCTCGTTTTTTATGTTAAATTTGCCCGATTCTTTATCAATAGCGGGTTATTATTGTGCCTATTTTTGGAGTTGGATTAAGTACTGCCATAGCGATCTTTTTTGCAGTTCATGCAATTCGATCACAGCAAGATCGATACTGGTTGTATATTTTATTTATTTTTCCTTTTTTAGGTAGTTTGGTCTATTTATTCGCAATTTTTTTACCAGAAATGCGCTATACCCATACTGGTTATCAAATTGAATCTAAATTACGCAAAGCGCTTGATCCTCAGCGTGAACTACGTGAAGCACAAAACCAATACGATCTATCCCCCACAGTTGATGCACAAATCAACTTAGCCAAGGCATTGGTTGATAATAATCGCGCCAACGAAGCGTTAACTTATTACCGCCAGGCACTAACGGGTATTTATAAATCTGCACCAGATATATTATTGCAATATGCTAATGCCCTTTATGAAGATAAGCAATTTAGCCAAGCCAAAGCTACGCTTGATTATCTCCGTGAAAAAAATCCAAATTACAACTCAGATGAGGGGCATTTGCTTTATACTAAAATTCTGGTTTCGCTAAACGATAAAGAGCAAGCTAAAGAAGAGTTTGATGCTTTAATTAGCTATTACCCAAGTTTAGAAGCAATTTCGTATTACCTACAAACTTTAATTGCATGGAATCAAATTGATATTGCAAAACAAGTATCACAAACTATTGAACAACGTTTAAAACATATGCCAAAACATGCTAAACGTTTAAATGCCCAATGGATTAAAGAAATCGAGCAATCAAAACATAAATTAAATCAATTAGATTAATTAAGCAAAATTGATTTATGTGATGCTAAATTCTTGTGTGTTTGGGTTTAATCAAGGTAAAACTAGGCGAACCGTTGAAAAACTGGCATAATGAGCCTCATTTTTGCCAGATAAGATGAGTTATTGTGACCAACGCTAAATTATGTGACCGTTTCCGCGGTTTTTTTCCGGTTGTAATTGATATTGAAACCTCAGGTTTTGATCCTAAACTCAATGCCATTTTAGAAATCGCCGCCATTACCTTAAAAATGGACGATAATGGTTGGCTAGAACTAGATGAAACTTTACAATTTCATGTTCAGCCGTTTGCTAATGCAATTTTAGAGCCAACAGCTTTAGCCTTTAATGGCATCGACCCAGCAAATCCCTTACGAAGCGCAGTTGATGAAAAATTTGCATTAGAGGAAATATTTAAAATGGTGCGAACCGGAATTAAAACTAATGATTGTAATCGTGCTGTTATTGTCGCGCATAACGCCCATTTTGATCACAGCTTTTTAATGACCGCCGCCGAGCGTGCGAGCATTAAGCGCAATCCCTTTCACCCTTTTGCTACCTTTGATACTGCTTCACTTAGTGGCTTAGTTTTTGGACAAACCGTATTGGCAAAAGCCTGCGAAACAGCGCAAATTCCGTTTGATCACAAACAAGCCCATTCTGCCTTGTATGATACGGAAAAAACAGCCATTTTATTTTGTGAAATGGTTAATCGTTTTAAACGCTTAGGTGGCTGGCCATTGGCAAATGTCAGTCAGTAATGAATAATTAGTGGTAAGACTTAAGCTTTTAAGCATAGTAAGAGAGTGATTAACTCACTCTCTTACATCAAGAAATTATATTAGATTTAGGCTTTATGCTTAGCGGCTGTTTGTTTTATTAACGTTTGTAGTTCACCTGCTTGAAACATCTCTAACATAATATCACAACCACCAATCAACTCGCCTTCAACCCATAATTGCGGAAAAGTTGGCCAATTAGCAAATTTGGGTAATTCTGCCCGAATATCAGGATTTTGTAAAATATCAACATAAGCAAAAGGCTCACCACACTGTGACAAAACCTGCACAGCTTGTGCTGAAAAGCCACAACTTGGCAATTTTGGCGAACCTTTCATATATAAAATAATTGGATTTTCAGCTATTTGTTGTTTAATTTTATCAAGAGTGGTCATTTCAGTAGTCATACACTTTATTCCTTTGTAATTTATCACAAGATTAGAGGTTATTTTATCGTAAAATCGATAGGTAACCTAACGTAAGACGGTTTTATTTAATATATTAATACTATTGGAGAGATCAAGTTATAACTTTATATAAAATCAACATTACTCTGCAATTAAAAAATGTTGCTAACATTTATTCTGGTTTAGTTTTTTGTTAACAATTAAGCTATAATGACCTGAATCTAACAATTAAAATAAGACATTATCTGAAAGATCGTGCACGCTTTTATCTTAACTTTACGTAAAGTTTTTTATAGCAGTAATCTACTTTTCAGCATCCGTATATTAATCAGCTTAACAGGTTCAACTTTGGTGCCTTGGTATTTGGGTTATGTTTCATTAGTGATCCCGTTAACATTAGGTGTGGTTGCTGCAGGATTAAGCGAGATTGATACTCGTTTATTAAGTCGCTGTATTAATATCGTACTTACCCTAACTTGTTTTGCTATTGCTACCTTTTCAGTGGAATTATTATTTGATTATCCTGCTTTTTTTATTATAGGATTAGTCGGTTCTACCTTTATTTTTATAATGCTTGGCGCGCTTGGGCAACGTTACAGTGTAATTGCTTTTGGTTCGTTATTAATTGCTGCTTATACCATGCTAGGGCATAATTTATATACGGATAATTATACTTTACCTGTTTTTTTATTAGTGGGGGCGCTTTGGTATAATTTAGTGTCATTAATTGAGTCAATTGTTCAACCCATTCGCACTACTCAACAAACGTTATCCAACTGTTTTATAAAATTAGCTCAATATTTGGATGCCAAAGCTGCGATGTTCGATCCAGATGAGTCAGATGGTTTTAGCAAGCAAACACTACAAATTACTGATAGTAATAATCAATTAATCACTGCTTTTAATCAAACTAAGCGATCGTTATTTAATCGTTTAAAAAGCTATCGCGGCCAAACCTATATTAAAAAGATGTTAAGTTACTATTTTGTGGCACAAGATATTCATGAACGAGCAAGTTCTGCACATGGTGATTATCAAGCATTAAGTCAGCATTTTAAACATAGTGATATTTTGTTTCGCTTTGCTCGAATTTTGAATTTACAAGCAAAAGCATGTGCTAAATTAGCCTTATCCATTAAGTTAAATCAAACTTACCAGCATGATCCGTTATTTTCACGCTATTTTAGTTATTTAGAAGAAGCGATAAATCAGTATCAAAGTACCGATAAGGCGACAGTGTTATTGATAAAATCATTGCAAAATCTCCATCAAAATCTTCTAGCTATCGATTTGTTGCTAGCTAATATTGATACAGAACAACACTTGTCACAACAACAAGAAAATAACCAGTTAATTGATGAAGAGTTAACCGGCATTTATGATCTTTTCATTAAAATCAAATGGAATTTAACAATTAAATCAGCTTTATTTCGCCATGCTATTCGCATGAGTATCGTATTGTCTGTGGGATATATGATTATCGATTTTTCGTCACTTGCCCATGGTTATTGGATTATTTTAACCAGCTTATTTGTTTGCCAACCCAATTATGTCACCACTAAATATCGCTTAACTTTACGAGTACTGGGCACTATATTAGGAATTATGGTCGGAATACCGCTGACTTATTTATTCCCAACTATTGAAGCACAGCTAATTTTAATTACTTTAAGTGGCTGGTTATTTTTTCTATTTAAAAATTCACAATATGCTTATGCCACAGCATTTATTACTCTATTAGTATTTTTTAGCTTTAGTTTAATTGGTGAAAGTAGCATTGCTGTGGCTATTTCACGCATTATCGCCACTTTAATTGGTTGTTTTATTGCTTGGTTGGCGGTGAGTTTTATCTGGCCTGACTGGAAGTTTAGAAATTTAGCTAAATTAGTTGATCGCATTTGCCATGATAATAGTCATTATTTAGCCTTAATTGGTCATCAGTACTTATCAGGAAAATCTAACGATCCTCAATATCGAGTAGCAAGACGAGCTACGCATGATAGTAATGCCGATTTATCTTCACTAATTAGTTTGATGACCAAAGAACCACATATAAATCCTGACTTGATTAATCAAGGATTTCGGTTGTTAACCCTGAATCATACTCTTATTAGTTACTTATCCACCTTAGGGGCGCATCGTGACAAGATTATCACTAATCAAACAATTGAGTTATTTGATGATCTTTCGGTATATATTATCAATATATTAAATGATAAAAAAATCACTGCGGATTTTCAATCCATTAAAAAATCAGTAACCGATTATATCGAAACACTACCTACCAATGATGCACAAGCTAATAATGATCTATTAGTTATGCAACAATTAGCTTTAATTTTGGAAATTTTACCCGAGTTGGTTTCGCTTGCTAGTGAACTGGATAATAAAACAGCCTAAATTAAAATGAAAAATATATTATTTCGTTATTCATTTGTTCATCTGTTGTTTTAACCATGCAATTTCTTGCGCCCAAATATCTGGATTGATGGTTTCAAGTATCATTGGGATTTCATCGATTCTCGGATCACGCATAATATATTTAAAGGCGATTTCACCAATATTACCTTTCCCTAGACTATCATGACGATCGACATGGCTAGCTAACTCGCTTTTAGCATCATTTAAATGCATACCGCGTAAATATTTAAAACCAACTATTTTGTCAAACTGATCAAAAGTTTGCTGACAAGCCTTTTCAGTACGTAAATCATAACCAGCAGCAAAGGCATGGCAAGTATCAATGCAAACACCAACGCGACTTTTATCTTCAACTTGGTCAATAATCGTGGCTAAATGTTCAAATTGATAACCTAAATTAGAACCCTGCCCGGCAGTATTTTCTATTACGGCTACCACATTTTTCGTTTTATCTAAAGTAATATTAATTGATTCAGCAATGCGGGTTAAACACGCATCTACCGTTATTTGTTGTAAGTGGCTACCGGGATGAAAATTGAGTAAGGTTAGTCCTAGCTGTTCACAGCGTTGCATTTCGTCTAAAAACGCCGTACGTGATTTATTCAGTAGTTCACTATCAGGATGACCTAAATTAATTAGATAGCTGTCATGCGGTAAGATCTGCTTGCTAGTAAAGCCATATTTTTCACAACGTTTATGAAAACTGTCAATAATTGCTGGTTCAAGCGATTTAGCATGCCATTGTCGTTGATTTTTGGTAAATAAAGCAAAGGCTGTTGCACCAATTTGATAAGCGTTAATCGGCGCATTATCAACTCCACCAGCAGCACTCACATGTGCACCAATGTATTTCATTTATTTTGGCTCCCGTTAATATTAATTTGAACCACTATTACGTTGTAGCTGGTCACGTAAATTAGGTGGTACCCCTTTAATGACTAATGAGTCAGTTTGTGGATCCCATTTGACACGTTCGCCTAATAGATCGGAATCAAAACTTAAGGTTAATCCACCCCCACTACCAGAGAATTTTTTCAGCTGCCGCAAGGCACTTCGATCAATAGGAAAGGTTTCTTCCAGGTCATAATCATTATTTTTTACAAAATCAATGAAATTATTATCCGTACTAGATGGCAGTTCGTTAGCGAGATTTCTTAATTCGATCTCTTCACCTGCTTGCAGTTGTGTTTGACAATAATTATAGACATTGTCACGCGCCATAGTTTTATCTTGTTTATCAAATTGCATTTGTTGGCAATATTCATCAACTGCTTTAACCAGTGTTTTATTTTGCACTTTTGCATCTAAACCTTCACTAGCACCTAAATAGTCCATGAAAAAGTCAGATACTTTTCGCCCGACTCGACCTTTTAAAAAGGTTAAATAACGTTTTGAATTGGCATCAGTTTCCCATTCGGTGATATCAATCCGCGCAATGATATCAGCATGATCAATATCTAAATATTGAGTTTCATTGATATCAAGTTGATCATTTACCAACATACTTAAACAGCTATTTAAAACAGCTATAATTAAATATTCAACGGCTAAGTAACGGTAATGGCAAAATATAACTGTTCCACCTTCAGCAAAGGGATATTTTGCCAACTCATTGCGCAATTGTTTAGTTGATTCTTGACTAAAATGCAAAAAATCTTGGTTCCCCAAACGCAGTTCTTTAAGAGATTGTTCAAACAAACTTTCACTATTAAATAGCCCATAAGCCTTGCTTTTATTGTTATAGACGCGATTAATATCTTCAATTAAGTTAACCACTGCTTGTTGATTGCCTAGTATTGAATCCCGGAGTTGTAGTTCAATTTCAGTGTCGCTTTTTCTAATTAATTTATGTAAAATAACCTCTTGTATTTGTACGCTCATTAGGCATTCCTGTTTGAATCACAATAATAAATTGTAAGCTATTTTATCAAAGTACCGAAAAAGTGCTATCGACAATTCATAAGTCTGTTAAACTAACAAACAATAAACAGTCAATATTCATACTCAAACGTATGCCTAACCTGAAACATTTTTACAACATCTAACAGTGGGAATAACAAACATGACAAACTCTCACGATATTTATAACGATTTCAAAAATAAAAAAATTAGTGCATTATTTTGGCAATATGCTCTACCTGCGGTAATTGGTACTATCGTTAACACGCTTTATAATATCATTGATGGTATATTCATCGGGCATTGGATTGGACGTGAGGCACTAAGTGCTGCCGGTCTTATTTTACCGGTTATGAATTTAGCGGCCGCCATAGGTATGCTTGTTGGTATTGGCTCCGCTAGTCGTATCTCTATCTTTTTAGGCCGAGGAGAACAAGATAAAGCCGAAAAAGTGGCAGGTACCTCGTTTATGCTGACTCTAGTATTAAGCGGCATAACTCTATTATCATTGCTTTATTTTGTCGATCCTGTTTTATATTTTGTTGGTTCTAGTCCTGTTAACCACAGTTATGCTAAAGAATTTTTGCAAATATTTTTGCCTGGTAGCATCTTTTTAACCTTAACGTTTAATTACAATAATATGATGCGGGCTAGTGGTTATCCATTTAAAGCAATGGTGACTATGTTTATCAGTGTTATTGCCAATATTATTTTAGCACCTATTTTTATCATTAGTTTGGGCTGGGGAATGCGAGGTGCTGCTTTTGCAACAACACTGTCAATGTTCATTAGTTTCATATTTGTGATGCAACATTTTTTAAGTAAAAACAGTAACATTAAATTATATCGGCGTAATTTCAAGCTCAATTTTACGTTTATCAAAGCCATTTTATCTATTGGTATGTCACCTTTTGCGATGCAAATTGCCGCCTCAGTTGTAGTAGTTTTTATTAACTGGCAACTGAACCATTATGCTCCCTTAGCTAAGATATCTGGCGATGATGCAATTGCGGCATATTCTAACGCTAACCGTCTAATCACCTTGATTATTATGATTGTCATTGGCATCAATCAAGGTATGCAACCAATTATTGGTTATAATTATGGTGCGAAGAACTTTATACGTGTTAAAGCGACTTTTATTTATGCCGTCAAAATTGCCACGGTTATTACAAGTTTAGGTTTTATACTTGGATTTTTTATTCCTGATACTTTAGTTCGAGCATTTAGTTCTGAAGAAGATTTAGTCGCTATTTCAGCAATAGCGTTGCGGTATACTACACTGGCTTTTGTTTTTGTTGGTTTTCAAATGGTAACAACTAGTTTCTTCCAATGTATTGGTATGGCCAGAATATCGATTATGTTAAGCCTTTCAAGGCAAATTTTGATCTTATTGCCAACACTTTATATTATGCCACTATTTTTTGGCTTTAATGGCGTGTGGTTATCTTCACCAACTGCGGATTTATTAGCCTCCGGCATAGCATATGCAGTACTGTATTGGTACTTCAAATCGATTAAACATAGGCATTATTGTTAATACTTGCTATCTTGCTATAATAGTTTAGTTGTTTAATTAATCATTATGAGGAGCTCTACGTTTGCTCCTTCTGGTTAGGCAAAAATAAATTGTTTATTTTCAATATAATTTGCTTTGCTGGTTTTGTTCAAATACCAACTTTACGCTGATAACCATTTTCACTAGCTTGTTGATAAAAATTTTGGGCAATAATCATATTTTGCTCTACGCCTAACCCATGTTCATACATGAGCCCCAAATTATATTGAGCTTTTGCATAACCTAGCATAGCTGCTTTTTCAAAGCACTCTTTAGCTTTAGTGTAATCTTGCGCTGTACCATTTCCTTCAAAATACAATAACCCTAAATTATATATAGCAACGACTTCACCTTGCTTCGCCGCTTTTTCAATCCATTCCTTGGCTTTAATGTAATTCTGCTTTACTCCCTCGCCTACATAATACATGTTACCTAAAATAGTTTGAACATCTGCATAACCTTGCATCGCCGCTTTTTCAAACCATTGCTTGGCTTTAAGGTAATTCTGCTCTACTCCCTCGCCTATATAATACATGTTACCTAAAATAGCTTGAGCATCTGCAAAACCTAGTATCGCCGCTTTTTCAAACCACTGTTTAGCTTTAATAAAATCTTGCGTTACACCATTTCCATCAAAATACAATAACCCTAACTTATACATAGCTGCGGCTTCACCTTGCTCTACCGTTTTTTCATACCAGTACTTAGCTTTGATATAATCTTGTTCGACTCCATTACCATGTTCATACATAACACCCAAATTAAATTGAGCAATAGCAGAACCTAGCATAGCCGCTTTTTCAAACCACTGTTTAGCTTTAATAAAATCTTGCGTTACACCATTTCCATCAAAATACAATAACCCTAACTTATACATAGCTGCGGCTTCACCTTGCTCTACCGTTTTTTCATACCAGTACTTAGCTTTAATATAATCTTGTTCAATTCCATTACCATGTTCATACATAGCACCTAAGTTATATTGACCACAAGCATCGCCTTGCTTAGCGGCTTTTTCATACCATTGCTTAGCCTTGATATAATCTTGTTCAACTCCATTACCCTGACTAGACATTACGCCTAAGCTATTTTGAGCACTTGCTGATCCTTGAAGGATGGCTTTTTCATACCATTTTTTGGCTTTAGCATAATTTAGTTTGACCCCTTTACCTTGATAATACATGTCACCTAAAATAACTTGAGCAATTGCCATGCCTTGCCTAGCGGCTTTTTCAATCCACTTTTTAGCTTTAATATAATCTTGCTCAACGCCATTACCATTGTCATACATTACTCCCAAATTATATTGGGCATTAGCATTTCCTTGCCTGGCGGCTTTTTCATACCACTGCTTAGCTTTAATGTAATCTTGCTTAACGCCATTACCATTGTCATACAACATTGCTAACGCCAATTGTGCTATTGGATTATTTTGTAGTGCTGATTTTTCATACCATTGCGCTGCTTTAATATAATCTTGTTCAACTTCATTACCCTTTTCATAAAAAACACCTAGATATAGTTGAGCTTTTGCATTATTTCGTTCTGTTGCTAGTTTATAAATCTCATTGAAATTCATATTTTCTATTAGTTTAGAGCCATTTGAACTAACTCCAAATAAAGATGATAAGAATATTGAAAGTAACTTTTTCATGTTAAAAATCATCCTAAATTTCCTTTTATATCAACTATTCTACTAAAATAGTCCTACATCCAATCTGTCAGTTAGAATATTTAGCCTACCTATAACAACTTAATTATAAAGTCGGGGGAAAGGGGGAAGATTAATCATAATCTTCCAGTTCAAGTCCATTTTCAACAGCTTTCTGATACCATTGTTCGGCATTTATCATATTTTGTTCTATCCCTAATCCATGTTCATACATTATTCCCAAATTATATTGCGCATTTGCCAAATCTTGCATGGCGGCTTGTTCAAACCACTGTTTAGCTTTAACGTAATCTTGTGTTACACCATAACCTTGCGCATACATCAGTCCCAAATTATATTGCGCATTTGCTTCACCTTGTATGGCAGCTTTTTCATACCACTGTTTAGCAATAGCATAATCTTGTTTTATACCCTCTCCATTATTATACATTACCCCTAAATTATATTGAGCATCGGCATTTCCTTGCGTGGCGGCTTGTTCAAACCACTCTTTAGCTTTAATATAATCTTGCGCTACACCATAACCATTTAAATATATTATTCCCAAATTATATTGGGCATCGGCATTTCCCTGCATGGCAGCTTTTTCAAACCACTCTTTAGCTTTAATATAATCTTGTGTAATACCATTACCATCTAAATACATTACCGCTAAATTGTACTGAGCAGATGTATCCGATTGCATTGCCGCTTGTTCATACCACTGCGCCGCTTTAATATAATCTTGCGCTACACCATAACCGTGATAATAAAGTAAAGCCAAATTATATTGTGCATTTACTTCACCTTGCATCGCCGCTTGTTCATACCACTGTTTAGCTTTAGTATAATCTTGCGTTACCCCATAACCTTTTTCATACATTACTCCCAAATTGCATTGAGCAATTGCTTCACCTTGCATCGCCGCTTGTTCATACCACTGTTTAGCTTTAGTATAATCTTGCGTTACCCCATAACCTTTTTCATACATTATACCTAAATAACATTGAGCATTGGCCAAACCTTGTTGTGCCGCTTTTTCATACCACTGTTTGGCTTTAGTATAATTTTGCTTTATTCCATAACCATGATAATAAAACATACCTAAATTAAATTGAGCATCAGCATCGCCTTGCGTTGCCACTTTTTCAAACCATTTCTTCGCTTTAATATAGTTTTGTTCTATTCCAATACCTTCATAGTACATTACTGCCAAATTATATTGAGCATCAGCATTTCCTTGCACGGCAGCCATTTCATACCACTGCTTAGCTTTGGTATAATTCTGTTCCACTCCATTACCATCATAGTACATGAAACCTAAGTTAGTTTGAGCAATTGACAAACCTAGTTCGGCAGCTTTTTCATACCACTCTATAGCTTTGATATAATCTTGTTTTATACCTTTGCCTTTATCATACATAACGCCTAAGTTTAGTTGAGCTAAAGCATAGTCTTGCTGTGCCGATTTTTCATACCACTGCTTAGCTTTAGTATAATTTTGTTCTACTCCCTCACCATCATCATACATTACTGCCAAATTATATTGGGCTTTTGCATCACCTTGCATCGCCGCTTTTTCAAACCACTGTTTGGCTTCTATATAATCTTGCGCTACGCCATTTCCTTTATAATACAATAATCCCAAACCAAACTGTGCTGTTGCGTAATCTTGAATTGCTGCCTGTTCATACCACTGTTTGGCTTTAGCATAATCTTGCTCAACTCCATAACCTTGATAATAAAACATACCTAAATTAAATTGAGCATCAGCATCGCCATGCGTTGCCACTTTTTCAAACCATTGTTTGGCTTTGATATAATCTTGTTCTACACCTATTCCTTTGTAATACATTACTCCCATATTGTATTGAGCCATTGCATCATCTTGCATGGCCGCTTTCTCATACCACTGCATTGCTTTAGTGTAGTCTTGTTCTACTCCTGTTCCATCTTCATACATAACACCCAATCTAAATTGGGCAGAAGCATAGCCTTGTTGTGCCGATTGTTCATACCACTGTTTAGCCATAGCATAATCTTGTTTTACGCCTTCGCCATCATCATACATTACCCCCAAATTATATTGGGCTTTTGCATCGCCTTGTGTGGCAACTTTTTCAAGCCACTGCACCGCTTTAATATAATCTTGCTCTACGCCATTACCATTTAAATACATCATTCCCAAATTGTATTGGGCTTTTGCATTGCCTTGTATGGCAGCTTTTTCAAACCATGCTTGAGCTATAATATAATCTTGTGCAACACCTTTACCTTTGTAATACAATAATCCCAAACCAAATTGCGCTGTTGCGCAATTTTGTAGGGCGGCCTGTTCATACCATTGTTTGGCTTTAGCATAATCTTGCTCAACACCATAACCTTGATAATAAAACATACCTAAATTAAATTGGGCATCAGCATCGCCTTGTGTTGCCACTTTTTCAAACCATTGTTTGGCTTTAATATAATCTTGCTCTACGCCATTACCATTTAAATACATTACCCCTAAGTTATATTGAGCATCAATATCGCCTTGCATCGCCGCTTGTTCATACCACTGCTTAGCTTTAGTGTAATCTTGTTTTACTCCTGTTCCATCCTCATACATAAGCCCCAATCTAAATTGAGCAGAAGCATAACCTTGCTGTGCCGATTGTTCATACCACTGCGCAGCTGTAATATAATCTTTTGCTATACCCTTTCCATTTTCATACATAACGCCTAATTTAAATTGAGCGGAAGCATTGTCTTGCTGTGCCGATTGTTCATACCATTGTTTAGCCATAGCATAGTCTTGTTTTATACCCTCTCCATCATCATACATTAAGCCTAAATTATATTGCGCTTTTGCTTCACCTTGCTTCGCGGCTTGTTCATACCACTGTGCAGCTTTAATATAATCTTGCTTAACACCATAACCTTGATAATAAAACATACCTAAATTAAATTGGGCATCAGCATCACCTTTGCTTGCCACTTTTTCAAACCATTGCTTGGCCTTAATATAATCTTGCTCTACGCCATTGCCATTTGAATACATTACCCCTAAATTATATTGAGCATCAATATCGCCTTGAATTGCCGCTTTTTCATACCATTGTTTAGCAATAGCATAATCTTGTTCTACACCTTCGCCATCATCATACATTAAACCTAAATTATATTGCGCTTCTGCCTCACCTTGTATGGCAGCTTTTTCATACCACTCTCTAGCTTTATTAAAATCTTGCCCGACTTCTTTACCCATTGCATAGATAGTTGCTAGATAAAATTGAGCTTTTGGATTATTTTGTTCGGTTGCTAATTTATAAAGCTCCTTAAGATCCATATTTTCTAATGCCTTAGCGCTATTCGAATTAGCTACAAATAAAAATGGCAAGCGTGTTACAAATAATTTTTTCATTTTAAAATTTTCCTAAGTTTCCTTTTAAATTAATTATTCTTTAAAGTAGTTTTAAATTGCTACTTAATTTTGTAAATATTCCTACCTATCAGCCCATCCAAGTTTTGATAGCTTTATCCTAGCGTTAATGATATTTCAAAGGACTTAAAGCGCCCCTGTTAACATTTTACTTACAAGATCATTGAAGATCGTTCTATTACAAACTTAATGCTTAAATCCATTTTCATAAGCTTTATGATACCATTGTTTAGCATTAATCATATTTTGCTTTACGCCTAATCCATCTTCATACATTACAGCCAAATTATATTGGGCTTCAGCAATGCCTTGCAGCGCCGATTTTTCAAACCACTGCATAGCTTTAATATAATCTTGTTCTACGCCACTACCTACAAAATACATTGCACCCAATCTAAATTGAGCATAAGCATTGCCTTGCATGGCGGCTTTTTCATACCATTGTGCAGCTTTAGTATAATTTTGTTCTACGCCCTCACCAATATCATACATTTCCCCCAAACAATATTGGGCTTCAACCATGCCTTGCACCGCCGCTTTTTCATACCACTGCGCGGCTTTAATATAATCTCGCGTTACTCCTTTACCATCATAATACATAAAACCTAAGTTAGCTTGAGCACTTTCTAGACCTTGTTCGGCTGCCTTTTCATACCACTGCGCCGCTTTAATATAATCTTGTGCTACACCTTTACCTTCGAAATACATTAACCCCAAATTGTATTGGGATTTAGCATAGCCCTGCATCGCCCCTTTTTCAAACCACTGCGCCGCTTTAATATAATCTTGTGCTACGCCTTTACCTTCAAAATACATAAAACCTAAGTTAGTTTGAGCATTTGCCACCCCTTGTTGTGCCGCTTGTTCATACCACTGCGCGGCTTTGATATAATCTTGTGCTACGCCTTTACCATTTATATACATTAGTGCCAAATAAAATTGAGATTTTGCTTCACCTTGCTTCGCAGCTTGTTCATACCACTGTGCAGCTTTAATATAATCTTGTGCTACTCCTTTGCCATTATAAAACATAACACCTAATTTAAATTGAGCAGAAGCATCGCCCTGCTGTGCCGCTTGTTCATACCACTGCTTAGCTTTGGTATAATCTTGCTCTACACCTGTTCCATCCTCATATATAACGCCCAACCTAAATCGAGCATAAGCATCGCCTTGCTGTGCCGATTTTTCAAACCACTGTTTAGCTTTAATGTAATCTTGTTCTACTCCATTACCTTCAAAATACATCATTCCCAAATCACATTGAGCTCTTGCATCATTTTGCTCAATTGCTAATTTATAAAGCTCATTAAAATCCATATTTCCTATTTCTTTAGCACTACTCGAATTAGCTATAAACAAAAATGCTAAGAGTTTTGCAAATAATTTTTTCATTTTAAAATTTTCCTAGCGTTTCTTTTTAAATTAATTATTCCTCAAAATAGTCTTAAATCGCTGTTTAGTTAGGTAACTATTCCTATTTTATATGCTCATTTATGTTTTGATAGCTTGATCATAATATTAATGACGTTTTAAGGAATATAGCACTTGTTGTTAACATTTTACTAACCAGATTATTAAAATTTGTTCAATCCCAAATTTCATACTTAAGTCCATTTTTACAAGTTTACTGATCCCATTGGTTTGCATCAGTAATGCTTTATGAAATTCCCCCCTTTTATTTTCAAACATCTTCCCGATATAATATTGAGCATTTTCATCGTTTGGTTGTATCGCTTTTTCTTAATCCCTTTCGGTTTTAATATAATTTGGATTATTATCAATAATAACTATATTAAAACATAACATTTTGTTTTATTGAAAATAATAATTAATAGTTTTTGATATTTATAAAATCCCTCTAATTTTTAGTATTGGCTCATGAATAAAATATTACTACTATCGATAATCAATAGTAGTATGTTTATTATTAGTATTGTTATCAAAATATTACAAAAAGATTATTTTTTATGCAAAAAGCTAAATACAAAATTAATCGTATTGTTTGTTGATGATAAAAAGTGGTTAAGAAATTAGTAGAGGGTAAAATAGTTTTTCACTGCTATAAATACTGGTTATTTTAATTTTGATATCACTTTGTTTAATTAATATCTAAACAATAATATCAAAACATGACTTTTAATTGCCTTAATAACATAGTTACCTTTTGAAAAAAGAAGATTGCTATTTTGGAAAAATGGTAAAGCACTTCAAATTATTCATTGTTGTTTTTTTGGCATAGTGATAAAAATCAGACAAATAATAATCAATAAAATACCTAACCAACCAATTAATGATAATGATTCACCTACAATAAGTATGGCTAAAATAGTAGCAATGACGGGTTCTAAAAGTGTAATGGCGGTAGCTGTACTGGCAGGGATGTTTGCTAGGCCAAAACCATAACATAGGTAACCAAGAAACATGGGGATGGTGGCCATATAGGCAGCAACAGCTAGATGAGTAAATGAATCAAATAATGACGCTCCCATCACCATTATAATTGGCATTAACAATAAACCACCACAACCAAAAGTTGCGCCCATAGCGGATTTGGTCGAAATACCTTTTAACATCAATTGGCGAGCAGACCAAGAATATAAAGCGTAAGTTAATCCTGCAACAATACCTAAAAATATACCCATTATGAGATGTTCATAGACAAGATATTCCGTATTATTATCGGAAAATGACAATAACAGTATGCCTAATAAACCTAAAATTGCTCCAATTAGCCACTGTTTAGTTAAGCGAAAATCACGATTGAAATATTCTATTATCACAGATAGTATTGGTGCTGAGCCAATAGAAACCACCGTACCAATAGTGACACCAGACCAACGCATTGAAGTGTAGAAAGCTAACGGATAAATGGCTACCGCCACTGCGCCTAAAATTAGAAGGTTATAATATTTGATTAATAAATGGCGTTGTGCAACTATTTGGGTAAAAGCCAATAAACATTGCAAGATTCCACCAATACCCATGGCAACCGCCCCAACGAGTAAAGGTGAAAGTGATGGAGCAAATGTAGCTGCAGTGCCAGTAGTACCCCATAAGATAGATGCTAATATTACCGCAAGTACACCTAAAATTCTTGGTATGGGTTGCATCACTACTCTATATTTTGGACTTGCTCTCGAATTTGTTCGATTAACACTTTGAGTTCAATCGCACTGGCTGTTACATCGGCGTTAATCGATTTGGAAGCAATGGTATTAGATTCGCGATTGAATTCTTGCATCATAAAATCAAGTCGGCGCCCTACAGCTTCATTTTTTTTCAATATTGAATAGGTTTCTTTAACGTGAGTCATTAGGCGATCAAGTTCTTCTGCTACATCAAGGCGCTGTGCCACTATGACAATTTCTTGCTCAAAACGAGAATTATCCAGTTCAATATCGGCTTCTGCTAATTTACCTTTGAGTCGTTCTTTTTGCCATTCAAGAATTTGTGGCATCGAATTACGTATTTTTGTAACTTCTTCGGTAATTCCTTCTAAACGCTGGACAATTAAATCACTCAGCGCTTGACCTTCACGTTCACGTACCACAATAAATTCATCTATCGTGGTTTCAAGTAGAGCTAAGATCTCTTGCGAAATGCTATCTAGATTTTGTTCTTTGGCAGACATGACTCCCGGCCAACGCAGCACATCTATAGGGTTGATTTCACCCGCTTGATATTCAGTTCGAATCCAGTCAGCAGCATTTAATACTTGTTGTGCTAGCTCTATATTTAATGATAACTGTTGATGTTGAGCTGCTGGATCTAATTCAAAACGTAAATTACATTCAATTTTGCCGCGAGTTAAGCGATTACGTAGTCGCTCACGAATAATGGGTTCAAGGGAGCGGAATTGCTCAGGCAAACGTATATATGTTTCTAAGTAACGTTGGTTAACTGAACGAAGTTCCCAAGAGGCAGTTCCCCATGGTTGATTTAACTCTTTTCTTGCATAGGCGGTCATGCTGGAAATCATAATAGCATCCTAAAATTATAAAAACTTGCTGGGCATTGTATCACAAATTCTGTATAATGCGCTCTTAGCTTAGGCTAAACATCAACACGATCTTATTGATGTCCTCCTAAATGATTAGCTCAAAACATATTGTTAAATTGAAACTGTTGGAGAAATGCATGCGCCCATCTGGTCGTTCTGCGGAGCAAATCCGCCCTATCAAAATAACTCGTAATTATACTAAGCATGCAGAAGGCTCTGTATTAGTTGAATTTGGTGAAACCAAGGTACTTTGTAATGCAACGGTGGATGAAAGTGTCCCGCGTTTTTTAAAAGGTCAAAATCAAGGTTGGGTGACAGCTGAATATGGAATGTTGCCACGCGCCACTAATTCTAGAACCCAGCGTGAAGCAGCCAAAGGTAAACAAACAGGCCGCACAATGGAAATTCAACGACTCATAGCCCGCTCACTACGCGCCATGATTGATTTGAAATTACTTGGTGAATTTACTATCACTCTTGATTGTGATGTCATTCAAGCCGATGGCGGTACTCGCACGGCATCTATTACCGGAGCTTGCGTTGCCCTTAATGATGCTATCAATAAAATGTTAGCCAATGGTCAAATTAAACAAAACCCAATTAAATCTTTAGTTGCAGCAGTATCAGTTGGTATTGTTGAGGGTGAAGCCGTTTGTGATTTGGAATATATTGAAGATTCTAACGCCGAAACCGATATGAATGTTGTCATGACTGATGATGGTCGAATTATAGAAGTGCAAGGCACTGCTGAAGGGGAACCATTTAGCCACGATGAACTATTAAAACTATTAGAATTAGCAAAAAATGGAATAACGACTATTATTGAAGCTCAAAAACAAGCCTTAAACGATTAATTGGAGAAAGTCGATGAAATCATACAAAAGTGAATTTATTGAATTTGCTTTAAATAGGCAAGCATTAAAATTTGGTGAATTCACCTTAAAGTCAGGGCGTAAAAGTCCCTACTTTTTTAATGCTGGATTATTCAATACTGGCAAAGATTTAGCTTCATTAGGTCGTTTTTATGCTGCGGCATTAATGGATGCCAATTTACAATATGATGTGATTTTCGGCCCTGCTTATAAAGGTATTCCTATTGTGTCATCCACTGTGGTAGCACTCTCTGAACACTACAATGTCGATGTGCCTTATTGTTTTAATCGTAAAGAAGCCAAGGATCATGGTGAGGGTGGCAATTTAGTTGGCAGTTCGATCCATGAACAACGCGTTATGCTGGTCGATGATGTTATTACTGCTGGTACCGCTATTCGTGAATCCATGCGCATTTTACAAGATAATCAATCCAAGCTAGCGGGTGTGTTAATTTGTTTAGATCGTCAGGAAAAAGGTCGTGGCGAGTTATCTGCCATCCAAGAGATCAAACAAACTTATCATTGTGAGGTAATATCAATTATCACCTTAGATGATTTAATTCAATACCTCTACCAAGATAACTCCCGCAAAGACCAAATAGGTCAAGTTGAGGCTTACCGAGCACAATATGGAATAAAGTAAAACTAAGTTATTACTACTATAAAAATAAAAAAGCGCTTTAAAGGCGCTTTTTGTCTATGATTCATTGTGCTAACTTACTTCGAATGACTCTGAACATAAAATTTGGCATTTTCATAATGATAAACAATTTGTGAAAAATCGAAGGGCTCACCAGACGTGGTATAAAAAATTTCTTCAACGCATAGTGCCGGATCTCCTGCTTGTAGACCTAGATATGGTGCTATTTCCGCATCGAGCTTTATAGCTTTAAAATATTTATCTGAAAAACCAATATTAATTTTACACACTTCTTGTACATAGCTAAAAATAGAGTTTTCAGCAATTTCCTTGTTTAAATATGAAACTAGCTTTTTGCGATAATATGACTGCTCAAAACCATATACTTTGCCATCAGCATAGCGTAACCGTTTAATATAATAAACTTGCTCATTATCATCACATTGCAAATTCTCTTTAACTTTTACGTTTGGTTGCATGAGATCAACATTAAATACTTGTGATGAACCAGGCAAATCATTTAAATCGACACTAAATCCATGGCTTTCCAAAAAATTAAGATAACTTACCTTTTTAGGCTGGCGCACAAAAATTCCACTACCTTGTACTTGATAAATAACACCATGCCGTTCAAGACGATTTAGTGCTTTTATAATAGTTGTACGGCTCACTTGATACTGATTTATCAACCCTTCAATATTAGGCAACTGTGTACCTTTAGGCATACTTTGTTGATAGATCATTTGTTTTATTTTTTCTGCTACATCTTCGTATTTAAGCATCGGTTTTTCTGTAATGATTCTGTATTTAACTAACATATATTGTATATAGGAAATTTTAAGTTAAAAACAAAACGATTCAAAAGTTAGATCTAGATCACAAACAATATAATTGGTAATTAACAATTTTTAATTTAGCGTTAAGATAAGCTATCTTAATTATTTAAGGAGTTAAAATCGATGTCGTCAACAATTAGAGACTATAATAAATTGGCAGTTGATATTTTGAATGAATTAGGAGGTGATAGCAATATTGTAACTGTTGCTCGCTGTACCACACGATTACGTATAGTTACACAAAACACACCTGATCAGGCTAAAGAGAACATTGCCAAATTTCCGGGAGTAATTACTGTTGTTGAAAAAGGTGGCCAAATCCAGATCGTTATCGGCACTAATGTAGATAAAGTTTACAACGCATTCATCCAATTAATTAATACTGAAAGTAAAGTAGCAACAAATGATCATGCGAGTGTTTTAAATCGAATTATTGCTACTATGTCAGCAGTTTTTGCCCCATTTGTTTATATTTTAGCAGCTTCAGGGATTTTACAAGGTATTTTAATTTTAATTAAATTAGCTTTCCCCGCCTTTGCTAAGACAGGTACTTGTCAAGTATTTGACTTTATTTCTTGGGCACCATTTGCATTTTTACCGATTTTTATTGCCATAACAGCTTCCCAGCATTTCCGTTGTAACATATATATTGCTGTTGCTTGTTGTGCCGCCCTGCTATCACCAACTTGGGCTGAGTTAGCTGCATTAATTAAATCTGGACAAGAAATTAATTTATTTGGGCTAGCATTATCTGAAACAACTTACACTTCAACAGTGCTCCCACCTTTATTTTTGGTTTGGTTACTGTCTTATTTAGAACGATTTTTAGAGCCACGGTTACATAGCATTATTAAACCTCTGCTATTACCACTATTTAGCTTGGTTATTATGGTACCTTTAACACTATTAGTTGTTGGTCCATTAACAGCTAATGGTGCTCATTATATTGCTAACGGTTATAACTGGGTTGTTAATTTAGCGCCTTCTTTCGCTGGTGCTATTATTGGTGCGGTTTGGCAAGTTTTTGTAATATTTGGCGTTCACTGGGGGATTACACCAGTTATTGTTGAGAACTTTAAGCAATTTGGTCACGATTCATTCCAAGCATTCCAAACTATTGCCGTCATAGGTCAAGTGGGTGCAGCTTTAGGATTTTATTTAAAAACCAAAACTCAAGAAATGAAAGGAGTTTCATTATCTGCTTTTGTTACTGGGCTATTTGGTATTACTGAACCTGCAATTTATGGTGTGAATTTACGCTTTAAAAAACCATTTATTTATGGATGTGTTTGTGCTGCTATCGGTGGGATTGTTGCTGGCTTCTTCTCTCCTTATTATTACGCTTATGCAGCTTTACCTGGCCCGCTTACCATTATCAATGCCATAAACTCAGATCACCCAGGTTCGTTTATTGGGGTAGCTGTTGGTTCTGCAATTGCACTTTTAGGTCCAGTTGTATTGATTCAAATATTAGGTACTGGTGAACAAAAACAAAATACAGTTAAAGTTGAAGATGATACACCAAAAATCTTACTTGAGGAGGTTGATATCACTAGCCCAATGACAGGCACTGCTTTACCGCTTAGTGAAGTTCCTGATCCAGCTTTTGCACAAAAATTAATGGGTGAAGGCATTGCCATTGAACCAACTGATAATCATGTTTATGCACCTTTTGATGCAGAAGTTACTGCTGTTTTTGAAAGTTCAAAACATGCTATTGGTTTAACGTTAGACAATGGTGTAGAACTGTTAATTCATGTTGGTATTGATACAGTAAATCTAACCAATAATGAATTTAGTTATCACATACAATTACATCAAAAAGTGAAAAAAGGTGATTTACTCATTAGTTTCGATGCTGAGGCGATTAAACAAGCGGGTTACCCATTAATCACGCCAATTATTATTGTTAATACTGATCAGTATCAACAAATTACCGTAACTAATAAATCACAAGTTACACCAAATGATATCATATTTAAAATTGAGTAATAACAAGGATAATTATATGCAACAAAAACCATTTTTATGGGGCGGTGCTTTAGCTGCCCATCAATTTGAAGGCGGTTGGAACGAAGGTGGCAAAGGGCCAAGCGTTGTTGATGTCATGACAGCAGGCGCGCATGGCGTACCCAGACAAATAACCCAAAATATTGAAGCCGATAAATTTTATCCTAATCATACTGCAATTGATTTTTATCATAATTATAAAGAAGATATCAAACTATTTGCTGAATTGGGCTTGAAATGTCTACGTACTTCAATTGCTTGGACACGTATTTATCCTAAAGGTGATGAATTAGAACCCAACGAAGAAGGTTTACGTTTTTATGATGCCGTTTTTGATGAATTAATTGCGCATGGTATAGAACCGGTAATTACTTTGTCACATTTTGAAATACCATTACACCTAGCTCGCGAATATGGTGGCTTTCGTAATCGTAAAACAGTTGAATTTTTTGAACGATTTGCTATAACTTGTTTTGAACGTTATAAAAACAAAGTAAAATATTGGATGACGTTTAATGAAATTAATAATCAAATGGATACGAGTAATCCTATCTTCTTTTGGACTAATTCTGGCGTTAAAGTTAATCCAGGCGAAAATCCGCAAGAAGTACTTTATCAAGTTGCCCATTATGAACTTTTAGCCAGTGCTAAAGCGGTCATTGCCGGTAAAAAAATCAATCCAGATTTTCAAATTGGTTGTATGGTGTCACATGTACCAATTTATCCTTATTCATGCAATCCTGATGATATGATGGCAGCTGAAATCGCTATGCATCAACGCTTCTTCTTTCCAGATGTGCATGTGCGTGGCTATTATCCGGCTTATGCGTTAAAAGAATTTGAACGGGAAGGTTATAAATTAGATATAACAAAAGAGGATTTGGCTTGTTTAAAACAAGGTACAGTTGACTATATCGGTTTTAGTTATTATATGTCAACCGTAGTTAAAGCGGATGTTAAAAATGACAATCGCGATAATATTGTCAATGGTGCTTTACCAAATGCAGTTGAAAATCCATATATTAAAAGTAGTGATTGGGGATGGCCAATTGACCCAGAAGGTTTACGCTACGTTCTAAATCGCTTATATGATCGTTATCAATTACCATTGTTTATCGTTGAAAATGGCTTTGGTGCTATTGACCAGTTAGAAAATGGCAATCAAATTCATGACAAACCACGCATCGAATACCTTGGTGCGCACATTAAAGCAATGTTAACCGCCATGAATTATGATGGTGTTGCTGTCATTGGCTATACTGCTTGGGGCATTATTGATGTGGTGTCATTTACCACCGGTGAAATGAAAAAACGTTATGGTGTAATTTATGTTGACCGTGATAATGAAGGTAATGGTAGCATGAAACGTTATAAAAAGGATTCATTTGCATGGTATAAACAGGTAATTAGTACCAATGGTGCGAATTTAAAATAACTATTTATAACCAAAGAGCTAAAATTATGGGGATATCAAATTTTAATATCCCCGTGATTAAAACTTGAAGATTAACTGCTTATCTAATTGTGGATCAATTAAGGTAACATGAAATCCAATTAGTCTAACACCACGATCATTGCGTCTTTCATGCCAAACTTTAAAGGCCTGTTCAATCAAATCCGCTTTATCTAATTTTGACCAAACGTGTTCTTGCGTAGTTAACTGAAAATCATCAAATTTAAATTTTACTCCTTGCCTAGCAATTGACAAATCGGCACGAACTTTACTTAATCGTTTTTCCAGTTCATCAAAAAGTGGATCTAACTGCGTTAAACATTCTTCCCAACTGTAGATATCGTCAATTAAGGTACGTTCAACCCCTACCGATTTACGTTGGCGGTCATTACATACTTCACGTTCATCAATGCCTTGACAACGTTCATACAAAATCCGTCCAAATTTTCCAAATTGATTTAGCAATTTTGCAAGATCGTACTTCACCACATCTTGGCACTGATATAAACCTAACTCAGCTAGCTTTTTTTCAGTAACCTTACCTACCCCAGGGATTTTATTAAGCGGTAATTGCTCTATAAACGAACTCACTTGTTCTGGCCTAATTACATATTGACCATTAGGCTTATTCATATCCGATGCGATTTTGGCTAAAAATTTTAACGGCGCAACTCCTGCTGATGCCGTTAAACCAAGTTCTTTGAAAATTGCTTGACGAATATCTTGAGCTATCAGAGTTGCTGACCCATGACAGAGTTGGCACTCGGTTACATCTAAATAAGCCTCATCCAACGATAAAGCCTCAATCGCTTGAGTATAGCGATGAAATATTTGGTGGATTTGGTTGGAGACTTCTTTATAAACAGCATGTCGACCTGGGATAACCTTAAGATTCGGGCATAATTTTAGTGCTTGTGACATAGACATCGCGCTATGTACACCATATTGACGAGCTAAATAATTTGCAGTAGCAACGACCCCACGTTTGCGAGGATCGCCCCCGACCGCTATAGGCAAATTACGATAACGGGGATTATCCCGCATTTCAACTGCGGCATAAAAACAATCCATATCAACATGAATAATTTTTCGCATAACCTAATTTCGTTGCATTTAAAAAATAACTGTATAAATATACAATATCACAGCTTAAATGCCTATGCAAACATTGTAACTACTCAGTTGGGTAGTTTATCATAATCAATTAAACCATTTTTATCATATGGATCACCAATCCATCGAGTGGTTTGTTTAAAATTAGGATTGACGATACTCTTTTCTGGTTGATAGCGTTCATAGGTTAACCCAGCTAGATCTGACCATGTATGAATTAAATCTTGGGTACTATATTTACGAGCAACGTAGTTTTGATAGTGATTAGGATGAGTTTGTTCCCATTGTGGTGATTGCCAAAGTATAAATGGCACTGTGTACATCGTTCTAGTTGGTGCTTTTTCATTGCGACCTAGCACATCATGAGGCGGCGTTTCATAGACATCCTCGCCATGATCAGAAAAATAAAGGATAAAACCATTATTTTTACTATCTTTAAATAGATTAAACAGTGTTGCTATCACATAATCATTATAACTTATCGCATTATCATAATTGTTATAACGTGTTAATAGATCATTTTCAAGATTAAATAAAACGCCTGTATTATCTTTAAACTGATCATAGACACTATTTTTAGGATAACGATATTCATATTTCATATGCGTACCAAGTAAGTGAATAATAATAAATTTCTTGTCAGCCGAATCGGTTAATACGGTTTTAAATGGTACGAAAACAGATTCATCGTAGCTCCTTGAATTCTGGTTACGATTATTATTCATATAATACTGTTCATCGGCCTGCTTAGAAAACATAGTCAACATGGTATTACGTTCTGTCATGGTTTGCTGATTGGTGATCCAAAATGTTTTATAACCAGCTTGCCGCATAAGATGAATTAATGATGGCGTTTTGGTATATAAATCAGGATGTAATTCATCAGCAAAAGTTAATGCTTGTTGTAAAATTTCGATAGTATAAGGTCTGGATGACACCACATCATTAAATACCAATAAATTAGGGTTATCTTTTTTGAACTGTTCAATTTGCGGCGTAGTATTACGCTGGTAACCATATATACCCATTCTATTACGAGTGGTGGATTCGCCAATAACCAATACCAAAGTTCTTGGCATATTACCATTGGCATCACTTAAATTTTTCAACGGTGGCAATATCTCATAATTAGCTAAAATAGCTTCCATATTCGACAATTGGGATCGATAAGCAAGAAAATTATTTATTAATTGCCAAGGAACGGTGGTTTCCATCCGCGATAATAAATGAGAACCCGCTTTTTCAAAAGAAGCCTTTTTTACCGTCAAACTTATAACCATCGGCATCAAAGCATAAATGATAATTAATATAGATATAATCCATTTGGTAGTGCTTTTTACATATACAGGCCTTACTTGCTTCCAGAGAATTATTGCTAGCAAAATATAAAGACAAAGCACGACAACTAACTTAATACTCAAATATTGCTGAATAAATTCGTGAGATTCATTAAAATTGGATTCAGCCATGACAAAAAAAACACTCTGTGAAAACTCTTGTTGATAAATCACAAAATAACCGACAGAAACCAATGATAACCCACCAATAATGATCCCCCAAAAAGCAGTTATTTTCCGAGTATAATTTGGGAACATCAGAACTGGAATTAACCAGATCAAACTATAAATAAATGCATCGCGTAAACCATTAATATTAGAATGACCAGAAAGAAAAATAAATAGCTGTAAAGCACAGGAAAAATAAGCAAAAAATAAAATAACAAAGATTAGTGCAGACCAACTAAATATTTGGTTTTCTTTTAACTTTTGCATAATTACCTATCAACCATAATCATAAATTGTTGATAGAATAGTCTGTATAAATTAATAAAACCTTAAGCGTTGACTAATTAAATTTGTTAAATAAATTGATGTATCGAACAATGATAAAAAATAAATTAACATAAGCAATATCGATATATAATGTAGGTATTAATTAACTCTTTTTTGTATTGCTATTAATCAAAATGTTGCAATGATTTAACTGATTTGGGATGGTGTAAAAAACCACATCGGCAACCAAGAATGGGAATATATCTTTAAAGACATTAGGTTTTATGGCTAACATTTGTTGCCATTTAAATGAACCTTGTGCTAACCGATTAACGGCTTTATCAAAATTATAGATATTACCTCTCCTCTATAATTTTATCGCTTACTATAGTGTTAATATTGAAACTTTTTAAACATTAATTAAGGCCTAATAATTTAGCAACAGACTGATTTTCTGGTTGTTTCAATTGTTCGGGGGCAGCGTTAAAAATAATATTGCCTTGATTAACCACCAAACAACGTGAAAAATACTTCAATGAATCATCTAAATAGTGCGATACCATCATTAAAGTCAAAGCAAACTCATCACAGATTTCATTCACTAATTCTAGCATTTCAAAACGTAATGCCTGGTCGAGCGATGAAAAAGGTTCATCTAATAATAAAATTGGACGTTGTTGAATCAAACAGCGAGCTAATGCCACTCGTTGACGTTGCCCACCAGATAGTTGATCGGGATAACGTTTGGCAAAGTCATTAAGACCAACTTTAGCAAGTATATTCGTTATAATATTTTGTTCAGTAGGATTAATTTTTAAAGAAGGTTTGATCCCTAAAGCAATATTTTGCTCAACAGTAAAGTGGCTAAATAAGTTATTATCTTGAAAAAGCATCGAAACCGGTCGTTTTGCTGGCAGTAAGTTAGTGACATTTTGATAATTAAGAATAATCTGACCAGATTGCGGCGATATAAATCCGGCAATTAAACTTAATAAGGTACTTTTACCTGCACCACTTGGTCCAATAATAACGACTTTTTCCTTGGCAAGAATATTAATATCAAAATACAACCTAAAATTATCATATTGATAATGAATTTGTTCAAGTGCGATCATAATCTAGCACAACCATAAAACTAAATGATAAGACTAACAAAATTGAAGCAGTTACCATTCCTTGTTGATAATGGTAATGCGATATTTGCTCATATAAATAATACGGTAACGTGGTCACTGCACGCCCACCAAAAAGCGCGATAATACCGAAATCACCCAGTGATAAAATAAATGCAAATGCAAAACTCTTGGCTAAAACTGGTTTTAGTGCCTTATATTCAATCAAATAAAGATGCTTATAACCAGTAATGTTTAACGATTGACTGAGCAGCCAATAACGCGAGGTAACATCATACATGGGAATAGCTAGTTTTTTCAATACGTACGGTAATGCCATTAAACTATTACAAAGTATCATCAATAAACAAACAAATACAACATTATTCATATAGTCAAATAACAATAAAAATAATCCTGCACCCAAAACCATGCTGGGAATGGCTAAAATTAAGCTTCCTACTAGCATTAAGCGATTACTCCATTTAATTTGTTGCATAATGAGTAATCGGCTATTGGTCCAAAGCAATAAACCAGCAAATATTATAGAGGTAATTGCTGAGGCGAAAGCGATAACAATTGAATAGTTTATAGCTCGTTTTAAAGCCGTATTAAATAAGAATAAATGAAGAGCATTAATCCCTTCTATTAATATGGTTACAATGGGGGTAAAAATAAATAATCCACCAATTACAATAATGACCGAACTTAGCCAACGTAATTTACAAGATACGGGCAGTTTATAATCTGCTCCAGCAAATTGCATATTGACTTTTTTTATGCGACTAATTTTTTGCATTAACCACATAAAGCTCAAACAACACATTAATTGCAAACCTGATAGTACTACAGCTTGCATTAATTCAAAATTACGAATTGATTGGTAAATGGCAACTTCAATTGTGGTATATTTGGGCCCGCCGCCTAGAGCTAATACTATGGCAAAACTCGAAAAACACAACATAAAAATCAAGCTAGCTATAGGGAACAATTGGCGAAGAAGTTGTGGCCATTCAATTAATTTAAAATAACTAAAATTGGAAAAATTTAACTGAGCAGCGAGTTGTTTTTGCTCGACAGGAATACTAGCTAATGTTTGATAAAACAAACTACATGCATAAGGAAAATTCAAAAAAACATGAGCCAGTAAAATACCATGTAAACCATATATTGACATTGAAAACGGCAAACCAACATAATGCAAAATTTGTGCAATAAGTCCTTGTTGACCATAGACAGATAGTATACCCGTTACCACAACCAATGTTGGTAAAATAAAGGTAATTGGCATAAAACGTAACAACAGTGCTTTACCCTTAAAGGTAACCAATGAAAGCGCTTTAGCCAATAAAATTGCAAAAATAATTGCTAACAAAGTAGATAAAGCCGCTTGAAAAACCGTTACCCAAACTAAATGTAATAAGTAACTATCAAAATAAACATTCAAATCACCAGTACGAATTGCAAAACTACAAAGTACGAATAAGGCGGTACCGAGTATAACTAAAATTATACTAGCAATACTGATACCTGGGATTAATGCTCTAAATTTTAACATCAAATCAAATTAATCTATTTACTAATAGCCGATTGCCATTCGCGTACCCACGCTTTTTGATTTTTGTCTGTTTGTATCGCATCAAACTCTAAGGCTTTATTCACAACGTTAATTTGCTGATACGCGTCTGGTAACGAAGTTTTTACAATTGGATACATCACATTTTTCTCAGCAAATTGACGTTGAATTTCAGGTGTTAGCAGATAACGTAAAAAACGCCGTGCCAATTCTTGTTGTTGGCTATATTTAATAATACCCGCAATTTCAACTTGACGATAATGACCTTCTTTAAATATTGCCGCTTGATACTTGTGGTCGTTATCATTCATAATATGAGCAACAGGCGAAGTACTATAGCTTAAAACAAAGTCCGCTTCCCCTTTTAAAAACAAATTATAAGCTTCGCTCCAGTTTTTAGTAACAGTTACCGTATGTTTGGCAATTTTTTCCCAGGCTGAAGCAGCATCATCAGCATAAACTTTTTTTACCCAAAACAGCAAACCTAATCCAGGAGTACTGGTTCTTGGATCTTGATAAACAATCTTCCAATTTGGTTTATTTTCGACCAATTCATGTAAACTGTTTGGCGGATTTTCAATTTTGTTTTTATTATAGATAAAAGCAAAATAGCCAAAATCATATGGTATAAAATCACTATCCCACCAGTCTGTATTTACATTATCCAGCTTAGTTATATGATGTGGAGTGACTATATTGGCTTGTTTTGCTTGTTCAAGCAAATTATTATCCAAGCCTAAAATCACATCAGCACTGGTTTTTTCACCCTCAAGGCGAATACGATTTAAAATTGAAACACCATCACCAATAGAGACAATATCGACTTGACAATCACATTGCGCTTCAAAACCTTGTTTGATTTGTTCTCCTGGCCCCCACTGTGATAAGAACGAACTATAACTGTAAACCGTTAAGGTCGGTTTTGCATTAGCTGAATTGACAAATATTAAGATTGTAAATAATAACGATAATAAAAATTTGAAATAAAACATTTTGCCCCCTAATATTAATAAAAAGACAAAAGGTTTGAGTAGACACGATAACTCAAATCCCTCCGCTGGCATGATCCAGTTCAGGTTCGACGGGTTATATTAAGTGATTTAATATTCTCAGCCCACCAAGGCACCCCGTTGAGAACTATTTACTAGTCTATTATTTGGTTAAGTAATTGTAAACAGCAATGACAGCAATAAATAAGCTGGGGAAGAAAATAGTTTATTGTAACCTTATGTTATATAGTAATAAATTTAAGAAAAATTTATATTTTGATAAAATCCACATTCCTTGTTTTGCTATTTTATTGCGAGAAATAACAGACTTAACATTTTTATCTCGCAACGCTTCACTGTCATAACCTTTATTTGCAATAATGTGTTAGCAATTTGGTAAATAATCAATAAAATCAATTGTCACTTTGCTTTTATGCTTTGCACCATCAGTTACTAAACAACGATTAAAAAATCCAAGATCTTTGGGTATATCACACCATGGATAACCTGTTC
Organism: uncultured Gilliamella sp.; assembly: GCA_945271295.1. GTDB lineage: Bacteria > Pseudomonadota > Gammaproteobacteria > Enterobacterales > Orbaceae > Gilliamella. Next base: position 61,707 of record CALYPG010000013.1, read on the forward strand.
GTATTCGAAAAGCAATACCATCAAATGTTATTCAGTGTTCGAATTTATTGTAAACTTGCCCGGTTTTGAGTAGGTGTTTTTGTCGATTTATCCATTGATTATTTGTTAACATGGGGCTGGGCATAATTAGGTTGTTTTTTTTGTTAACGATTCGATTATAACAATCAGTCATGCCCAATTTTAGTTTTTTTATGAAAGAACAACTGCTCCTAATGATTTTTATTGTCTTCTCTTTTTGTTATTTTGCATATCTTTTAACAATCAGTAAAAAAG
>CALYPG010000014.1 GCA_945271295.1 uncultured Gilliamella sp.
GCATCCGTAGCTCAGCTGGATAGAGTACCCGGCTACGAACCGGGCGGTCAGGGGTTCGAATCCCTTCGGATGCACCATTTTTTTACGAACTTACACGCATCCGTAGCTCAGCTGGATAGAGCACTCGGCTTCGAACCGAGCGGTCAGGGGTTCGAATCCCTTCGGGTGCGCCATTTCGGTTGAATCCCGATATAATTCGAGTATACTAATCACACTAAATTTTGAATTGATTATCAATCTACTTTTTTCATATGATTTACTAGTTATATTCATTAAATAAATAATGTAGATAGATAACCCCTAATTAATGGACTTTTTTATGTTGGACCCTAATTTACTTCGAAATGAACTGGATCTTGTTGCTAACAAATTAGCTCGTCGTGGATTCAAATTAGATGTTGATACTATTCGACAACTGGAAGAAAAACGCAAAATATTACAAGTTGAGACCGAAAATTTACAAGCAGAACGTAATGCTCGCTCTAAAGCTATTGGTGAAGCAAAATCACGAGGAGAAGATATTACGGCTGTTCGTGAAGAAGTCAACAAACTTGGTGAAAAACTTAATAATGCGAAAATTGAGCTTGATACCTTACTCAATAAAATTAAAGACATCGTTGCCAATATACCTAATATTCCTGATGATTCTGTACCTGATGGTAAAGATGAAAAAAATAATGTCGAAATATCTCGGTTTGGTACACCAAGAACTTTTGATTTCCCAGTGCAAGATCATGTGGCATTAGGTGAACGATTTGGGGGGCTAGATTTTGCTGCCGGTGTAAAATTAACGGGAGCAAGATTTGTAGTAATGAAATCTCAAATCGCTCGCTTACATCGCGCTATAACCCAATTCATGTTAGATCTTCACACCGAACAACATGGTTATGCCGAAATCTATGTGCCTTATTTAGTTAACAATGCAACTTTATTTGGGACCGGTCAATTACCTAAATTCGCAGGTGATTTATTTCACACTAAACCATTAGTCGAAGAAGCTGAGACTAGCAACTATTCATTGATTCCAACTGCGGAAGTACCAGTGACTAATTTAGTGCGAGATGAAATTCTTGACGAAAATGTATTGCCGTTAAAAATGACAGCGCATACCCCATGTTTTCGCTCTGAGGCAGGATCTTACGGTAAAGACACTCGTGGTTTAATTCGTATGCATCAATTTGATAAAGTCGAACTTGTGCAAATTGTCAAGCCAGAAGAATCAATGAAGGCTTTAGAAGAGCTAACTGCTCATGCTGAGAAAGTATTACAATTACTTGAACTACCTTATCGTAAAATAGTGTTATGCACCGGTGATATGGGTTTTGGGTCATGTAAAACGTACGATCTGGAAGTATGGGTACCAGCGCAAAATACTTACCGTGAAATTTCTTCTTGTTCAAATATGTGGGATTTTCAGGCGCGACGTATGCAAGCAAGATATCGCAGTAAGGCAGATAATAAAACTTATTTAGTCCATACCCTAAATGGCTCAGGTTTGGCAGTAGGACGAACTTTAGTTGCGATTATGGAAAACTATCAACAAGCAGATGGAAGAATTAAAGTACCTTCAGTTTTAGTACCTTATATGAATGGTATTGAGTTTATTGGATAAAATAAGTTATATTACTCATATTGATAGCGCTAATAATTAGCGCTATTTTTTTATAAAACAAAGGGGAAAATGAATGATAAAAGGAGTGATACTTTCAATATTAGCATCATGTCTTTTTGGTTTGCTTTATTACTACCCTGTTTTATTACAACCGTTATCGGTGGTAGATATTTTTTGTTGGCGATTATTAACCTCGTTCCCCGCAATACTGGTATTAATTAGTATTGAAAAACAATGGTCTGCTATTTATATGTTATTTTACCGAATTAAACATCAACCATTATTTTTACTAGGTCTGTTATTTTCATCGCTGCTGCTTACCATCCAAATGATGATTTTTATTTGGGCACCGCTAAATGGTCATGGCTTATCAGCGTCGCTCGGTTATTTTTTACTACCATTATCCATGGTGATTTTCGGACAGTTATTCTATAAAGAAAAATTAAGCTTTTTGCAAAAAATAGCTGTAGGGCTTGCCGCACTAGGTGTAACCATTGAAATCTATAGTACCGGTGCATTTTCATGGGAGACTGCAGTTATTGCTTTGGGTTATCCAATTTATTTTATGACCAGAAGAAAATTACAAATAGAAGGTATAGCAGGAACATTTTCTGATTTCTTTTTTATTTTTTTAGGCTGTCTTGCTTTTTTTTCGATTAATTATAGTCTAGATAAAGCAATCAATGATATCTGTCACTTTCATATTTATCTCCCCATGCTAGGAATCATTACAGCAATTGCTTTTGCAATGTATTTTGTAGCAAGGCGATTACTACCAATGGGATTATTTGGCCTGCTAGGATATGTTGAACCAGTATTGCTAACCATTGTTTCGGTATTATTTTTACATGAATCAGTATCTTCCAAACATATAGCTTCTTATGGACTTATTTGGCTTGCTGTGTGCGTGCTTGCCTTAGAGGGTGGTATCTTTGTTTTGCGTGCGTTAAAACGCAAACGCATACGATAATGATTCATAAAAAAGCACTATCTTTAGTGCTTATTAGCGTAAATATCCCATAGTTTATTTACTAAATGTTACTGAGTGACCATAGCTTTCTAAAATAGATTGTATTTTGTCTAACGTTTCTCTTGGTGGTGCTTCAACACCTTCCAACATATATTTATCCCCTAGTGTTTCCCATTTGTAGGCACCTAACTTATGGTATGGCAATAATTCTACTCGCTCGATATTATTCATACCTTGAATAAATTGACCAAGTAAATGCGCCGAATTATCATCATCTGACCAACCAGGTACCACTACGTAACGAATCCAAGTCCTTTTATTAATTTTTTGTAGATATTTTGCAAATTCAAGCACACGTTTATTAGGCACACCAACTAATTTACGATGAATTTCATCGTTAATTTGTTTTAAATCCAACATAACAAGATCAGTAACATTCATTAACTCTTCAATAGTATGATCCAGCTGTCTAGCATAACCATTAGTGTCTAAACAAGTATGGATACCCTCTTGATGGCATGCTTTAAACCATTCTGTTACAAATTCAGCCTGCAAAGTTGCTTCACCACCTGATGCGGTTACCCCGCCTCCATTAGGCATAATAAAACTTTTGTAAGAAACAATTTCTTGCATAAGCTCATCAACCGTCACTTCTTTACCTGCTTTCAAATCCCAAGTATCGCGATTATGGCAATATAAGCAACGCATTAAACAACCTTGAAAAAAAACTATAAAACGAATTCCAGGCCCATCAACCGTACCAAAGGATTCAAATGAGTGAATTCGACCCTTAATTGGTTGCTTAGTTGTCATAATAATATTTTGTTCCATAAACATTCTCTAATAATACTCACATTACTTTTATGGTTTATTTTAACTCAGATGATGTTTAGCTTACACCAATTGTATTAATTGGATATTTGCTATAATTTTATTAAATTACATATAGCGTTAATAGGATTATTGCCACGAATAATATTTAAATCAAAACTAACATTGATTTCGATAACTACATTAAAAAAAATAGCGTCCAATATGGACGCTATCTGCGTGTATTGATTAACAACAATGACAAATATTACATTGACTGTGTAAAAGTACGTGTGATAACATCGTTTTGTTGCTCTTTAGTTAAAGAGTTAAAACGTACAGCATAACCAGAAACACGAATAGTTAATTGTGGATATTTTTCAGGATGCTCCATTGCATCTAACAATGTTTCACGATTCAATACATTCACATTTAAGTGTTGACCACCTTCTACTGTGGCTTCATGGTGGAAATAACCATCCATTAAACCAGCAAGATTACGTTTACGTACACTATCATCTTTACCTAACGCATTTGGTACGATAGAGAAAGTATAAGAAATACCATCTTTAGCATAAGCAAATGGAAGTTTTGCAACAGAAGTTAATGAAGCCACTGCACCTTTTTGGTCACGTCCATGCATTGGGTTAGCACCTGGTCCAAATGGTGCACCAGCACGACGTCCATCAGGTGTATTACCTGTTTTCTTACCATATACAACATTAGAAGTAATAGTTAATACTGATTGAGTAGGAATTGCATTACGATAAGTTTTAAGTTTTTGAATTTTCTTCATAAAACGTTCAACTAAATCAACAGCAATATCATCAACACGTGGATCATTGTTACCAAATTGAGGATATTCACCTTCAATTGCAAAATCAATAGCTAAACCATCTTCATCACGAACAGTTTTCACTTTCGCATATTTGATAGCAGATAATGAGTCAGCAGCAACAGAAAGACCAGCAATACCACATGCCATGGTACGAATAATATCTCGGTCATGTAGCGCCATTAATGAAGCTTCATAGCTGTATTTATCATGCATATAGTGAATCGCATTTAAAGCAGTAACATATTGTTTTGCTAACCAATCCATGAAATGATCTAAGCGAGCAAATACAGTATCAAAGTCTAAATATTCATCAGTGATTGGCTCCTCTTTAGGACCTACCTGCATTTTTAATTTTTCATCCACACCGCCATTGATTGCGTATAGAAGAGTTTTAGCAAGGTTAGCACGTGCACCAAAAAATTGCATTTGTTTACCAACGATCATCGGGCTTACACAACAAGCAATCGCGTAGTCATCGTTGTTAAAGTCAGGACGCATTAAGTCATCATTTTCATACTGTAAAGATGAAGTATCAATTGATACTTTAGATGCAAACTCTTTAAAACCACTAGGTAATTGTTCAGACCAAAGAATAGTCATATTTGGTTCTGGTGATGGTCCCATGGTATATAAAGTATTTAAGAAACGGAAAGATGTTTTAGTCACTAAAGTACGACCATCAACACCCATACCTGCAATAGATTCGGTTGCCCAAATTGGATCGCCTGAGAACAATTCATCATATTCAGGCGTACGTAGGAAACGAACCATACGTAATTTCATTACAAAATGGTCAACAATTTCTTGTGCATCTTTTTCAGTGATTAAACCTGCAGCAAGATCACGTTGGAAGTAAATATCAAAGAAAGTCGAAGTACGACCTAATGACATTGCAGCGCCATTTTGTGATTTAACTGCAGCTAAATAACCAAAATAAGTCCATTGCACAGCTTCTTGTGCAGTTGTTGCAGGTTTAGAAATATCAAAACCATATTTAGCAGCCATTTCTTTTATTTGACCAAGTGCACGATGTTGTTCGGCAATTTCTTCACGACGTTGCATTGTCATGGCTAAATCAACACCATTTTCAAAATCTGCTTGTAATGAATTAAATTGAGCAAATTTATCTTGCATTAAATAGTCAATACCATAAAGCGCTACACGACGGTAATCACCAATAATACGACCACGACCATAAGCATCAGGAAGACCTGTAATAACGCCTGATTTACGGCAACGAAGAATGTCTGGAGTATAAATATCAAAAACACCTTGGTTATGAGTTTTACGATATTCAGTAAAGATTTTTTTAACTAATGGATCGAGCGTTCTATTATATGCTTTACAAGAATTCTCGATCATTTTGATACCACCAAACGGAATAATTGCACGTTTTAATGGTTTTTCGGTTTGTAAACCAACAATTTTTTCTAGATTTTTTTCAATATAACCGGCATCATGAGCGGTAATAGTAGATATAACACTGGTATCAAAATCTACGGGCGCATGGGTAGCATTTTCGATTTTTATGCCTTCCATGACTTTTTCCCATAATTTAGTTGTAGCCTCAGTTGCTCCAGCTAAGAAAGACTCATCACCTTCATAAGGAGTATAATTTTTCTGGATAAAATCGCGAACATTGACATTATTTTGCCAATCACCTTCCTTAAAGCCCTTCCAAGCAACTGCTTGTACTTCATTTAAATTACTCATAGTTTTTACCTCAGGTTTTCAAAAACATATATTTGCCCTTTGCAATAAATAAGGGCAAATATTATACAATCAATGGGGCTTACGTAAATATAAAGCCCAATAAGGCAGTGCTACAGCTAGACCACCTAAAATATTACCTATAGTTACAGGAATTAAATTATTAAATATAAAATGCTCAATAGTCAGCGCTTTAAATTGATCCGGAGATATACCAACTGAAAGCCAAAATTCGGGAGAAGCAAAATTATTAATCACAATACCCATTGGAATCATAAACATATTAGCAATACTATGTTCAAAACCACTTGCAACAAACATTGCTACCGGTAAAACCATGATTAACATCTTATCTAATAAGCTCCGTCCAGCATAACTCATCCATGCGGCTAAACAGACCATTAAGTTGGCAAGGATACCAAGGCAAACAGCTTCAATAAAAGTATGATGTAATTTATGATCGGCGGTTTGTAATACATTTAATCCCCATAATCCATTGGCAACCATGTATTGACCAGAAAACCAGATAACCATTACAAACAATATTGCACCTACAAAGTTACCAACATAGACTAAAATCCAATTGCGGATCATTCGCATCCAACTTACTTTATGCGTCATCCGAGGCAAAATAGTTAACACAGTTGACGTGAATAAATCAGAACCACAGCAAACCACCAACATTAATCCTAAAGAAAAGCAAATACCACCAACCAATTTCGCTAAACCAAAAGCAACTGTTGCAGTTCCAGTTGTAACTGTAATATAAAAGACAAAAGCAATAGAAATAAAAACACCAGCAATGATGGCTGAAAGGATTGTACTACAAGGATGTTTACTTAATTTGTAATTGCCAACGTCTTCGGCTATTTGGGTCATTTGTGCGGGGGAAAATGAATCCACAATCTTATCAGTACTCAAAACTAACGTCCTCAAAAAAACTAGGGTTTTATGAGACAAATAGTATACTCAAAATTTGAAGTAGATCACCTTTTTTTTAATAAAAACTTTTAAAACTTAAAATCCATTAATTTTAAGGTAGGTAACTTAACTGCTTAAATAACTATCAGATCCATTTGATTAAGTTAATAATTTAAGCTACCTAACATTTATTCCTAGTGTTACCTGTTATCTAATATATTACTGACTTTTATAAGATAGTTACGCGATTCTTGTGATACATGTGAGGTAACTAATTTTCGATATACTTGCTGTGGTGTCATTGAATTAATGATATTAATAGCTTTATTACGATCATTTGAAAATGTACGTAGTACACTTCCTGCACCACCATTATAGGAAGTGATCATAGCGTAGCGTAATGAAATTGGATTATCAATACCTGCTAAATATTTAGTTTTTAGCAACGATAAGTAAGCCGTACCCATATCAACATTGTTACGTGGATCAAGCAAGAATTTTCTACTAGGCTCACCAGATTTACCTCGTAATTTAAAAATGTCGCGACCAGCGGTGTGCTGTTGTACTTGCATTAAACCTAGTGCATCACTACGGCTAACTGCATAAGGGTTAAATGCTGATTCGACTTCCATAATGGCTAAAATTAATCGTTCATCAATGAGATAACGATTTGAGGCTTCGGTGACGAGGGGTAAAAATTTTCGAGCTCGTTGGTTGATATGGTTAGGAACAAGTTTAATTTCAACATAAGTAATTTGATGAGGGCCAGATGTCCGCGTTCTTAAGCTATTAGCAAGCACATAATCAGCAAAGCTGTTGGCTCTACCACTCCAACGTATAGGTTGCCTTTCTTGATCAAGTACTTGATTATATAAAAAAGGTTCTTTTGTTAAATTTTGACTAGTTTTATCATGACGAATAATATCAACTGGCTCTGGCATCAATAATGTTGCAACAATAGCCTCTTTTAAAATATTTTCTGGCATATTTGACAGGGTTTCTATCGTAATTATACCAGAGACAAAGTTGATATGAACTCGCGTTTGCAAATTATCTTCATATTGAACATAATCTTTCGGTCCGGCAATAAGTACTTCTTTTGGCCCCCAAATTTGTTCGATATTATTTGCATACTGACTGATCAAAATGTTAAATGCATTAGTATCTTTAACATAATAGTCATCATTATTTGATTTTTTACTAAAACAACTGGTTAAAATGCTAACAAAAAAAATTAATATAATGATTTTTATATTATTTTTCATTTTATGTCTCAATTTTCAGGTTTATATCCATCGATAACAACATCACCACCTTCAAATAAAAATTTGACCATTTCAGTTTCAATTTTTTTTCGATGCTCTGGGTTCATCATATTAAGTTTATTTTCGTTAATTAACATAGTTTGTTTTTTTAGCCACTCTTGCCAAGCAAGTTTTGAAATCTCATCAAAAATACGTTTGCCAAGTTCACCAGGGTAAAGCTGAAAGTCGAGACCATCAGCTTCTTTTTTTAAAAAATGGCAGTAAATAACACGACTCATGTTTATCCTTATTTTAAATTCAATTAACGATTAAAAATTGATTATACATGAAAACAATTTATGAAAAGAAGAAAATTAATGAATATTTAACAATGCATATAAATTCATAATAACTGCATAATTATTTACTTTACTTGGTAAATAATTAGCATATTATAACAACTAAATAATTTAACTAAGGATGATTAAATGAAATCTCAGATAACACGTGAACTGTACGATAAAGTTATTTTACCTATTTATGCACCAGCTAATTTTATTCCCGTTAAAGGTAAAGGTAGCCGTGTTTGGGACCAAAATGGTGATGAATATATTGATTTTGCTGGTGGAATTGCAGTAAATGCCCTTGGTCATTGCCATCCTAAATTAGTTCAAACACTACATGAACAGAGCGAAAAGTTATGGCATGTAAGTAATGTGTTTACTAATGAACCAGCGTTACAACTTGCTCAAAAATTAATTGATAACACTTTTGCCGATCGCGTCTTTTTTGCTAACTCAGGAGCTGAGGCTAACGAAGCCGCATTTAAACTTGCCAGACATTATACCATTGAAAAATATAATCCTTATAAAACCAAAATTATTGCTTTTTATCAGTCATTTCATGGCCGTACTTTTTTTACCGTGTCAGTAGGTGGGCAAGCTAAATATTCTGATGGTTTCGGACCTAAACCTGCTGACATTATTCATGTACCATTTAATGATCTTAATGCGGTTAAAGCAGTTATGGATGATCATACTTGTGCAGTTGTGCTAGAGCCAGTGCAAGGTGAAGGTGGATTAGCTTCAGCGACACCAGAATTTTTACAAGGAGTACGAACACTTTGTGATGAATATAATGCGCTACTTATTTTTGATGAAGTACAATGTGGTATGGGCCGTACAGGCAGTTTATTTACTTATCAACAATATAATGTAATACCAGATATATTAACTTCAGCCAAGGCTCTTGGTGGTGGTTTCCCAATTAGTGCAATGTTAACGACTGAAGAGATTGCATCGGTTATGCATCCAGGTGTTCATGGTACTACATATGGCGGAAACCCACTTGCTTGTGCGGTAGGATGTGCTGCTTTTGATATCATCAATACCCCTGAAGTACTTGAAGGGGTACTAAAACGTCGGGCAATATTTATTGAACAACTTGAAAATATCAATGATAAATTTAAAGTTTTTCGTGAATATCGAGGTAAGGGGTTATTACTTGGGGTTGAGTTACAACCACAATTTTATAATAAAGCCCGCGATTTTTTAAATATGGCGACAGAGTTTAACGTGATGATTTTAAATGCCGGACCAAATGTGCTACGTTTTACACCTTCATTGATTATATCAGAAGACGAAATAACACAAGGCATGAGACGCTTTGCAAAAGCGGTCGAAACAGTTGTCAATTCTTGAGTTTTTCTATACAGTAACAGCATTTTAATTGATTAAGTGCCATGACTGTACTTAAAGGATACTTATTTATGACTGATATTCGTCCATTAAATTACGCCAAAACCCATTTTATTTTAAGTGCGCCTGATATTTCTCATCTGCCAATTGATAATGGTGTTGAAGTCGCTTTTGCAGGGCGTTCTAATGCCGGCAAATCCAGCGCGCTTAATACCTTAACTAATCAAAAAAGTTTAGCCAGAACCAGTAAAACACCTGGTCGCACTCAATTGATTAATCTTTTTGAAATCGAAGAAAACTGTCGTTTGGTGGATTTACCTGGTTATGGCTATGCACAAGTCCCTGAAGCTATCAAACGTAAATGGCAAAAATCATTAGGTGAATATTTACAAAAACGTGAAAGTCTTAAAGGATTAATTGTATTAATGGATATTAGACATCCATTAAAAGATTTAGATCAGCAGATGATTGAATGGGCGGTTTCTGTTAACATTCCTGTGATGTTACTTTTGACTAAAGCAGATAAACTAGCTTCGGGAGCACAAAAAAAACAAGTTAATATGGTAAAAGAAGCAATTTTACCTTTTCAAGGTGATATTACCGTTGCGCCTTTTTCTTCACCAAAACGAATTGGACTTGAACCTTTAAAACATAAGTTAAATGAATGGTTTAATCTCCTATAATTTGTTATATATTTACTAAATGTCGTTTTATAATGTAAATTGTTATTCACAATCGGACAGTAAACGATATTGCTATGATAATTTGATATGAAGCAATAAACTGGCAAAATCGAACGACGATATTGAATATTATCATCATTTGTTCGTTTTTACTGTATTTTAATTTAATCTAAATACAAATAAAACCATTGAGGTAAACATCTCATGCATAGTTCAGCATTTGCATTTCATACTTTATCACCCGATCTTATTGTTGCCAGTTTAGCATCAATTGGCATACGCATTGACTCAGGTTTAACGGCTTTAAATAGTTATGAAAATCGTGTCTATCAATTTTGTGATGAAGATCGGCAACGCTATGTTGCTAAATATTATCGCCCACATCGCTGGCATCGCGAACAAATTCTTGAAGAACACCAGTTTACAAAACAACTGTTAGATAACGAAATCCCTGTTATTGCGCCATTAACCTTCAATAATACCACCTTACATGAATATCAAAATTATCTGTTTGCACTTTTCCCAAGTGTTGGCGGTAGACAATTTGAAACAGATAACATTGAGCAAATGGAATCGGTGGCAATGTTACTTGGCCGTATTCATCAAATTGGTGCTCAGCAACCATTTGCCTATCGTCCAACTATAGGGCTTGATGAATATCTTTATCAGCCTCAAGAAATTTTATTGACTAGTTCTGTTATTCCTAAACAAGTGCAATCAGAGCTTAAAACAACATTAAACCAATTGATTAAAATTGTACAACAGCATTGGCATAATGACTGGCAGGCAATTCGTTTACATGGTGATTGCCATGCTGGGAATATTTTATGGCGAGATGGTGCAATGATTGTCGATTTTGACGATGCTCGAAATGGTCCGGCAATTCAGGATGTATGGATGCTTTTATATGGTGAAAAACAAGAACAACGCTTACAATTAGATATGTTAATTGAACTGTATCAAGAATTTTATGAGTTTGATATTAACCAGCTCAAGCTTATTGAACCATTAAGAGCAATGAGAATGATTCATCATCTAGCATGGATCATTCAACGTTGGCAAGACCCAGCCTTCCCTATCGCATTCCCTTGGATAACTGATCTGGATTTTTGGTATCAACAGCTAGTAATATTTAAACAACAAATTCAGGCAATTAAATCGCCACCAATACAATTAATTTCAAGAATGTGACATACATTTGATATTAGTGAATACTTGCTAGCAAGGATTATTTTATAACTTTCAATAAAACAATAATAGATAAGTGATATATTAAATTAATCTAGTAATTTCAATAAAATAGGTAATGTTGGGCTTTGTTCGATTAGTCTTTCTTTTTGCTGTTTGGTCAGTCGCTTGATTTTATATTCAAGTTTAAGAGCGGTTGAAAGGTCACCAATCATAATTTGATAAACCACAGTGAGATCTTTATGCCCTTTTAAGTATTTAGCACCTTTATTATGTTGATGTTGATGTTGATGTAAACGCCTAGCCACATTCGTTGTAATGCCAGTATAAAGCGTTTGCTTTGCAGTTCTAATAATGTATAGAAACCATATTGATGTTTTAACTGACATAATAAGACATACAAAATGAAAATATAATAACATTTTTATATTTAATGCTGGTATATCAAATTAGTTTTTAGATTGATAATGATTAGTAAATATCTACCTCACTTGTTAGTCTAAATAGTGCTGTTCCGTTTACTTTGCAAGAGATAATGTTTAAGATAGATCAATTTTTTGGAGTATTTTGAGGTTATTAATTTGAATAATTTTGCAAAAATTATTGAAATGCAACGTGGTGATATTAAATTTGCTTATGTTGAAAATGATGAAATAAATTATTTAGCTCTTTTTGATCAATTTTTAGCAGAAGAAGGGCATCATGAACTACTCGATCCTAGTGATAGAATTGAAAGATATACTTACTTAATCAACCATAATCAAACCAAGTTTATTTTTAAAATCGATGGTGGAGTTGAGCACCGTTTAGAACGACGACTTATTGCCAAAATTACAGGTGATTTTTATTTTAATTTGATTCATAAACTCGCCAAAATGTCACTTGATAAATGTGATGTTGCCTACGAACTTTATTTAGTTGCTTTCGATCAAAAAACTAAACGCCACTATATGATATTCAATTTTATTGAAGGTCGTTCATTGCAATGGGAAGAAATGAAAGATTATGGTGATCAAATAAAAGACTGTATCGAAAAACTACATAGTTACAATTTAGTTTCGAATGATATCCATGGTGGCAATTTTATTTTAACACCAGATGGGAAAATCAAAGCAATTGATTTGACTAACTCTGGATTTATCTGGCTTACCAAGGCCAATGATGCAATCGAATTAAGGGATCGCTTTGATATAAAAATTAAAGTCCCTTTTTTAGCTATGGCTTTTAAAGAATTTGCCCATGGTTTTAAACGTATATCGCGTAAACTACGTGGTAAAGAGGTCTAAATTTAGTAGCGATTAGCTGTGAGGAAAGCTTTCCTCACATTAATAAATTTTATAATATAAACTCTATAAATCATTAGCATATTTTTTAAAACATCAATCATTGCTAAACAAGTAAAGCAACTGTTCATATAACTTAAATTATTAGTTCACCTTGATCGATTGCTAGCAAATACGTTAATAAATAGATAGAATTAACTAAATCAGCCGGAAAAAGGATATAACATGAGGAAGTTAATCGCACTTTTTGTTGCATTAATGCTAACTAGCTGTGCATCTCAAAAAATGGCGTCAATTTATCAGATGGAAGGTATTGAAATAACCAAAAATTCATCAGATGTTGATATCTTAAATAAATATCGTACTTCTCGTGTAATTACTACTATTCACTCTTCATTATCACTTTGTATTGCGCAAGAGCTTGATAATACTCCTGTTGTACTGACAAGTGAAAACCATTTTGGTTCCCATTGGTGGTTTTCTAATAATATACCTAATCAACAAGCAATAACAGTTAATAGCGGTGAATCAATTAAGCTGATAGAAGGTAACAGCATAGTAGCTAATGCAATAACAGACTATCATTACTATTCCAAATATTTTGTTAGTTATACCTTAACAGCAACTCGTGATAAAAATAATATTCATTATTTATTCAGTAATATCAAACAAGCACAACAATACACAGGCTCTGTAGTTAATGACGGGTTTGAGAGTGTAAAAACACTCCAAAGTGCACATCCAAACTTGGTTATTGAGGCGTTAAACAAAGAAGTCGATAAAATTCAAGCATGTTTATTACAATAAGCTAAGATTAAATAACATAGATATATTGTAAAGATGTTTCAGGTCTACTATACGTTTGCGTATATTTATCGACAACCTAGCTATTACTATTTAATAGCTAGTTAAGATTGAACAAAAATGGAATAAATTAACCATAACATTTTTCAAAAAAATAAACTGTCTAACTGATATTTCGAAATATCGGTCTTAATTTTAATAATAACTTCGTGTTCAAAAAATAAATGACATAAAGTTATATCAATGCATATTTAATTTAACTTTTCCGAAAAAATGCTACCAGATCTGGATATAGCATATCATTATTAATGATGTAGCTACCATGATCATGATTAGGTATTATTTTCAATTGTGAGTCGGGTAGATTATCGGCAATTTGACTAAATAAAGCAGGATGATAAATATCGTTTTCAGCAGCTATAATTAAAGTTGGTATAGTAATTTTATTTAATGAGTTTATCTCTATATTAGGTTGTTCTAGCATCATTTTAAGCAAAGGATCACCTGTTTTAGCATAATGTTGTTGTACATATTTATAACTTTCTTGGGTAAAATCTGATGGTTTTAAATTTACACCTAATAATGCCATTTTTTTTATCACTGCCTGGTCACGTAACGCTAACAATAATGCAATAATAGCACCGTCACTAAAACCAATCAGATTAACTGCGTTAAGATGCAGCTCTTTAATTAAGGCCTCGATATCATCAGCCATAACGTTATAATCGTAAACAGTCGTTTTATCACTGCGACCATGATTACGGCTATCAACTGCATAAACCGTAAAATCCGATCGTAATTTAGCAATTAATGGTGAAAAAATCTGATGATCTTCTCCATTGCCATGCAATAAAATCATAGCTTCGCCATCTCCTGTTTTTTGATAGTAAAGATTCACTCCATTAACACTAATCATATTTCCCTCAGTAACAATAAGTTATTACTGGAAAATAGTATAGCTTTATTGCTATTTTTTACTATCAATATTTCAATATGATATAGCTTTACAACGCTATATTATTATTTCTCTTTCTCACTAAATATTATTTGTGGTCAGTTCAAAAACCCGTTATATTTGTATTTATATAACGAACATAATTATAAATTAATTAATGCATGATATGTTTTAGTAAGGATGAACGATGAAAAAATATAAACATTATTTACAACAGCTAGGATTATTTTTAGTACTTTGTTTAACATTTACTTGCGAAGCGAAACAAATAACTGATCAACTTAATCGTACCATCGAGATCCCAGATAAAGTCGAAAGGGTAGTGGTGCTGCAACATCAAACATTAAATCTAATTGTGCAACTTAACCGTCAAGATGCTATCGTTGGTGTACTCTCATCATGGCAAAAGCTATTAGGAAAAGATTATGTTAAGTTAGCCCCTAATTTAGCTACAATGCCAACTCCTGGAGATTTAACTTCAGTAAATATTGAAAGTTTAGTAGCACTTAATCCACAAGTGGTATTTGTCGCTAACTATGCACCAAAGGAAATCATTGAGCAAATTGAAAAGTTTAACATACCAGTCATTGCCATTTCTTTACGAAAAGATTTAGCAACAGAAGCCAACAAAATTAATCCAACCATGGTGGATGAAGAAACCACCTATAATGAAGGTTTAAAAGAAGGTATTTTATTAATTGGTGAAGTTTTAAACGCCCAAAATGAAGCTGAAACGTTAATTGATTATACTTTTATAAATCGACAAATTGTTACAGATCGCTTAAAAAATATCGCTCCAGAAAAACGCATCCGTGTGTATATGGCCAATCCTGATTTAACTACTTATGGTTCAGGTAAATATACTGGTCTAATGATGGAGCACGCTGGCGCTATTAATGTTGCCGCTAAAACAATTCAAGGTTTTAAACAAGTTACCATTGAAAATGTTATGCAATGGAATCCACAAGTTATTTTTGTGCAAAATAGATATCCACAAGTAGTTGAAAGTATTTTAACTGACAACTTATGGCAAAATATTGATGCGGTAAAACAAAAACATATTTACTTAATGCCCGAATATGCCAAAGCTTGGGGTTATCCAATGCCAGAAGCATTAGCTATTGGTGAATTATGGATGGCAAAAAAATTATATCCCGAATTATTTGCTGATATTGATATGCAAAAGCAAGCTGATGATTACTATTTACGTTTTTATCGAACTCATTATCAAGGATTATAATAGATTTGATATGACATTATTACCACATCAACGTATTCTTATTGGGCTGATTGTTATCACATTAGGATTAGCCCTATTTTCATTGTTTTTAGGACATTATTTGATATCTGTTAACCAGATTTTTAACCTGCTTAGTTTCCCTTTTTATGTTAACCAAGATCAATTGTTAACATTTCAACAGCAAATTATCTGGCAAGTTCGAATACCAAGAATATTGTTAGCTTTTTTTGCTGGCGCTGGATTGGCATTATGCGGAGCAGTACTGCAAGGATTATTTTATAATCCTTTGGTTGATCCACATGTCATTGGTGTAACTTCAAGTGCCGCTTTTGGTGGTACATTGGCCATTTTATTAAACTACTCTACTTTTGGATTGATCGTTTTAGCCTTTTTATTTGGCACCTCAACTTTATTGTTGATCTTTATTCTCATTAAAAGTCTAAAACAAAGCAATATATTAATGCTGGTATTAATAGGACTTGTATTAAGCGGTTTTTTTAGTGCATTAGTTAGTTTGATGCAATATTTAGCCGACACTGAAGAAAAACTACCGAGTATTGTCTTTTGGTTACTCGGTAGTTTTGCTACTGCAAATTGGGATAAATTAATCATATTGTCAATCCCAACTATTATTGCTAGCTATTTATTAATTCGGTTAAGTTGGCGAATAAATATATTATCTTTAGGTGATAACGAAGTAAAAGGTTTAGGAATCCCAGTATTATTTTCTCGTTGGCTAATATTGATATTATGTACCTTAATTATCTCAGTTCAAGTGGCAGTAAGCGGTTGTATCGGTTGGATAGGCTTAATTATTCCTCACGCAGCCCGATTATTAGTTGGTGGCAATCATCAACGTTTACTGCCAATTGCATTTTGGTTAGGAGGTGGATTTATGATAGTAATTGATGATATGGCGCGTTTAATAAGCACAGCTGAAATACCTCTTGGCATTATTACGGCTTTAATTGGCGCTCCTTGTTTTGTGATACTCTTACGCCAACAAATTTTATCGAGAGCTTAATATGTCATTAACCATGTTAAACACTCATGACTTAGTCTGCGGTTATCAAGTTGATAATCCTTTGACCTCACCAATTAATATTATGGTAAATAAAAATGACATCGTGGCAATTTTAGGTACTAATGGTCAAGGAAAAACGACTTTTTTAAATACTTTAATGGGTATTAATCAACCGTTATCAGGTCAATTTGAATGTAGTTACCCATGTTGTTATGTACCACAAAATTTTTTATGCACTATTGACTATGCTGTATGGGAAATTGTTGTTATGGGAAGTGTAAAACAGTGGGGACTATTTGGCAAACCCAGTAAAAAAATATTACAGTTAGTGAAAGAAAGTTTAAATCATTTAGGATTAGAGAATTATTATTCTCACCCTTTTTCTCAACTTTCTGGCGGACAAAAACAACTTGTTTTAATTGCTCGGGCATTATTAACGAAAAACAAAATACTTTTGTTAGATGAACCGACTAGCGCTTTAGATCTTTTTAATCAAAAAAAAGTATTACATATTTTAACTTCATTAGTTAAACAACGTGATTTAACAATTATTTTTACTACCCACGATCCTGCTCATGCAATGACCATTGCTAATAAAGTTTTATTACTCGATAACAAGAGTTATCAATATGGATTAACCGATTGTTTATTAACTGAAAGTAATTTAAGTCAACTATACCGTATTACTATGAAAAAAATAACGTTGACCAATATACATACCATTATTCCTATTTATGACTATGAGAAATAATTTATAATGAATAAACTTAATATCTATGCCGCAGGCAGTTTACGCCTGGCTTTTGCAGATTTAGCAAAACTATTTACCCAAATTCATCCAACTGAAATTGATATGCAATTTGCCCCAGCTGGATTGTTGTGTGAAAAGATTATACAAGAAACAGCTCATCCATTTGCTCACTTATTTGCCTCAGCAAATACCATTTATCCACAGAATTTAGTGATTAAAGGGCTGGCTATATCACAGTATATTTTTGCGCATAATCGCTTGTGTTTAACCGTGCGTAATCAACCTCAATGGACATCTTATGATGCTTTAACACTATTATTAGATCCTAATACCCGAATTGGAATCTCTACGCCTAAAAAAGATCCATCTGGCGATTACGCATTTGCATTATTTGATAAGATTGATAGCCATTATCAAGGTATGGGGGAACAATTAAAAAAACGAGCTAAACAATTAGTAGGTGGTTCATTAACTACTTCGACACCAACAGGAATGCTTCCAGCAGAATACTTATTATTAAATAATACCGTCGATGTTTATATTGGTTATGCAAATTATGCATCGAAAATTTTGCAAAATTCGCAATTAGCAATTATTGAACTGCCAATCGACTTTAACCCAGCAATTAACTATAGCATCGCATTACTTAATCATTCACATCCGCAAGCTAAATTGTTTATCGATTTTCTACTTAGCAGTCAGGGACAAAAGTGTTTACAAAGAAATGGTTATATAAAAAAAGCATAAATATGATAGAAACTCTATCACCTTATTTTCCATATATAATTATTATATATTTATTCATTTTGTTTTGTTTGCATATATACTTTTTTGGTTTAAAAAATTTTTTTATTTGTAATATGCCCACATATACTGTAATTAATTAAGAACATTAAAATTTAAACATTATTTATCCATTGTGATCTCATCTAGTGATAAACTAAAGCTAGGCACAAATACATCTAAAAAGTAATCCATTTCGGGACTGTTGCGATCCGATAAGGTCTTTTTTAGACGTTGCTCAGCTAATCTAAACTCATTATTACCTGCACTGAGTTCTTCAATCGTTTTAAGATAAGCACATAACGCGTCAGCCTGTTTTATAATATTTTTTTCTGTTTCTTCATAAAAATTGTCATCTATCAAAGATCTAAAATCCTCTTGTAACTCTTTTGGTAACATATTAATTAGTTTATTTTGTGCTATTTTTTCAATCTTTTTATATTCAGCAGTTATTTGTGGATTGTAATACTTCGTGGGCGTTGGTAAATCACCTGTAATTACTTCTGAAGCATCATGGTACATTGCTAAGAGCGCAATACGTTCAGGATTAACTTTACCATTAAATCGTTTGTTTTTTATAATCGCAAGCGCATGTGCTACAAAAGCAACTTGCAGACTATGTTCTGATACATTCTCTGTTCTAACATTACGCATTAATGGCCAACGATTAATGAGCTTTAAACGTGATAAATGAGCAAAAAAATGGCTTTCATTCATATATAATTCTCTTTGATTACAAAAAATAAAAACGCTCCCATTAATAATGGAAGCGTTTATAAATAAAATTCTATTTATTAATAAAATTACAGCTATGCTAATACAAGTTGCTGAGTACCTAAGGCAACAGGAACAATTTGCTCGTCTGTAAATGTCACATATTCCCATGCATCTTGTTTTGCTAATAATGCTTGTAATAACTGATTATTTAATGCATGACCTGATTTATAGCAAACCACTTCCCCAATCATATTATGACCACTCATGTATAAATCACCAATGGTATCAAGCATTTTATGGCGTACAAATTCATCTTCAAAACGTAAACCATCTTCATTCAATACTTTATAGTCGTCAACGACAATCGCACAATCTAAGCTCCCGCCTAAACATAAACCTTTTGATTGTAATGCTTCAATATCACGCATAAAACCAAAAGTTCTTGCTCGACTAATCTGACGAATAAAGGATTCTGATGAAAAATCTAACTGGTAACGTTGCGAACTACTATCAATAGCTGGATGATTAAAATCAATGGTAAAATCTAATCTAAATCCATTAAATGGCCTAACTTCAGCCCATTTATCACCAACTTCAACACGAACCGTTTCTTTAATTCGTAAGAATTTTTTTAATGCCTGTTGCTCGGTAATACCTGCATCAAGTAATAAGTAAACAAAAGGGCTTGCACTACCATCCATAATTGGAATTTCAGGTGCGTTGACTTCAATAATAATATTATCAATACCTAGCCCTGCTAATGCAGAATTGATATGTTCAACAGTTGAAATACGAACGTTATCTTGATTAACCAAACATGTACAAAGCATAGTATCACGCACTGATTTTGCATCAACTGGAAAATCAACTGATGGATTTAAATCAGTACGACGATAAATAACTCCTGTATTTTCAGGCGCAGGACGCAATGTCAAAGTAACTTTTTTGCCTGTATGCAGACCAACACCTGTTGCTTGTATTGTCTTTTTTAATGTTCTTTGTTTCACTTTGCACCTACTCTATTAATTGCTTTTATTCATGTTTGACAATAAAAAATCAAATAAGTTCACTATTAATTTGCCTGCTTACGAATAAATGCAGGTATATCTAAAATTTTATGCTCTTCAAGCGAAGATATGGATTGTTCATTAACTGCCTTAGCTAATTTATCTTCTTGCTGTTCCATCAAGTTATTTTGTCCAAATAGTGAATTTTGTGTAATCGGTTTGGTAATTTTCACTTCGGGACGTTTATCCATACCGATACCGGTCGCAACGACAGTTACCCGGATTTCATCAGACATATCTGGATCAAAGGTTGTTCCAACAACAACTGTTGCATTATCAGAAGCAAATGCCCGAACAGTACTACCAACTGTTTCAAACTCTTCTAAACCAAGATCTAAACCAGCTGTGACATTAACTAATACGCCACGCGCACCAGATAAATCAATATCTTCAAGTAGTGGGCTTGAAATTGCCATTTCAGCAGCTTCTTCGGCTCGATTATCACCACTAGCACGACCGGATCCCATCATCGCATAGCCCATTTCAGACATCACTGTTCTTACGTCAGCGAAGTCAACATTAATATGACCTGGTTTAGTAATTAGTTCTGCAATTCCTTGTACCGCACCTTTTAAAACACCATTAGCTGCAGCAAAGGCATCTAATAATTTAACCCCACGACCTAATACTTTTAATAATTTATCATTTGGGATAGTAATTAGCGAGTCAACATGTTTAGCTAACTCAGCAATTCCTTGTTCAGCAAAAGCCATACGCTTTTTACCTTCAAAAGCAAAAGGCTTTGTTACAACTGCAACTGTTAAAATACCTAATTCTTTGGCAATTTCAGCAACAACAGGGGCTGCTCCGGTGCCAGTCCCGCCCCCCATTCCTGCTGCAATAAAAACCATATCAGCACCTTCAATCGCACTTCGGATTACTTCTCGGTCTTCTTCAGCAGAATTTCTACCTACTTCAGGATTAGCTCCCGCACCAAGTCCTTTAGTAACATTAGTACCGATTTGAATAGTCTGACTTACCTTAATTCTTTTTAATGCTTGTGCATCCGTATTTGCAGCAAAAAATTCAACACCTTCGATATGCTCAGCAATCATATGTTCGACAGCATTACCACCACCACCGCCGACACCAATAACTTTAATGACTGCTGCTGGCTCATCATCTGCAACCATTGGCTCAAACATAACTTATCTCCACATTTACGATATTAGGACATTGTACAGATAACAGTCTACGATGTCCATGAAGTTCTTGTAATATATTAGCTAAAATTCTTTCTTAAACCAACTGGTCACTCGTTTAGCTAGCGCTTTTAATGATGATTTGTTTCTATCTTTAACATCATCGTTTAATAAATTTTGTTTTCCATAATGTAATAAACCTACTGTAGTTGAACAATAAGGTTTTTGTACATAGTCTGTTAATCCTGATATATTTAATGGTTGACCTACACGAACTTGATTTTGAAAAACTTTTTCAGCGCATTCTACCATACCTTTTATTTGAGAAGCTCCACCTGTTAATACAATACCTGCCGCCAATTGATATTTGACATTCTGTTTTTTAAGTTCATCTTGAAGTATTATCAACTCTTTTTGAACCAACGATAATAATTCTGAATAACGCGGTTCTATGACATCTACTAATGTTTGTCTTTGTAATGAGCGGGAAGGTCGACCACCAACGCTTGGTACATCAATCACTTCATCCTTACCAATTAACGATCCTACTGCACATCCATAACGTATTTTAATATTTTCAGCATCCATTGGTGGTGCGCCAAATGCATAAGCGATATCGCTAGTGACCACATTGCCAGCATAAGGAATTACAACTGAATGTTGTAAAGCACCGCCGGTATAAACAGTGACATCCATGGTACCGCCACCCATATCAATCACACAAACACCGAGTTCTTTTTCGTCATCGGTTAACACTGCATAACTAGAGGCTAAACCAGAAAAAATAAGTTGATCTACTTTTAATCCACAACGTTCAACTGCTTTCACGATGTTTCTTGCCATATCATTATGACAAGTGATTAAATGAACTTTGGCTTTCATTCGAACGCCTGAAAGACCTATTGGATTTTTAATGCCTTCTTGCAAATCAATAGAATACTCTTGTGCTATCACATGTAATATGCGGTGTTCATCTAGAATTCTAACTGATTTGGCGGTATGAACAACATTTTCAACATCATCAGCTGTAACTTCTTCTTCTGATATTGGAACCATACCGATTTCATTTTGACAACGGATGTGTTTACCGGAAAGACTTAAATAAACAGAAGATATCTGGCAATCAGCCATTAATTCAGCTTGATCTATAGCTCGTTGGATTGATTTCACAACTGACTCTAGATCATTAACACCACCTTTATCGACACCTTTTGATGGGCAATGTCCTACCCCAATAATATTGACAATACCATCAGGAAGAACTTCACCAACGAGTGCTAGGACTTTGGACGTGCCTACTTCTAGTCCAACGACCAATTTTTTTTCTGTTGCTTTCATACTTCAGCCTCAATCATTCGTTATTGCACCGTTTTTTCTTTTATCACCGAAATACCGCTTTCATAGCGTAAATCAGCGACAGTGATTCTTTCATCTTTTGGTATTCTTACCTGAATTTCAGGCAGCAATTTAATAAATTGTTGATATCTTTGCTCAATATTTTCACTTCCTAATATTAATTTCATTTCCTGATTTTCTGGACAAAAACCTGCTATACATTGTTTTATTGTTAGTTGCCAAGCATTTCGTTCATCGGTTACAGTTGATTTTATCTGCAATGTTAACCCACTACTAGCTAATTTCTTTGAAAGATCATTAAATTTATAATAAATTTTCACAATTGCTTTTTCTTTGCCCTCAGGGCCATAAAGTTTTGGTAATTGTCTTTCAACAAAATGGTCTAGTGGCACATTAAAAATGTTTCCATAATTATCTAGTAAAAACAGATCATTCCAATAAAATGCTGGTTTATATTCTTCTATAGATACAATTAATCTGTCAGGCCACTGCTTACGTACACTAGCTTGCTTAATCCAAGGGAATTGCATTATTTCTTGTTGAATATCATCAACATTTTGTCCAATATAAGTATTAGGTAAACCCAATCCTAAAATTGCTTGTCGAATATCATCTTCACCAGTGTAAGCATGATCACCATTTAATACCAATTGTGACAATACCATTTGTTCAGGATTATCTATCCAATTTTTGAAACTTGTGACAACCCAAACACTGACAGAAATAATCAAAATAAAAAATAAAAAACCAATCAATTGTTTTGTACTACGAAAAATAATTAATCGTCTTTTTTCTTTATCATCTCGTCTTCGTTCCGCTTGCCGAACTTGTTTCATAAAATAGAGCCAATTAGACAGTTGCCAGATTTAAGATTCGACACACAAGTTCACTAAATGACCAACCATTTTGTTTTGCTGCCATTGGAACTAAACTATGATCTGTCATACCTGGTGCTGTATTTACTTCAAGTAAATATGGATTTTGATTAGCATCAAACATAATATCTACCCGTCCCCAACCTCGGCATCCAACCGCTTTATATGCATCCAGGGCTAACTTACGAATCTGTTGTTCTTTATCATCCGATAAACCACTAGGACAAAAATATTGTGTTGAATCTGACAAATATTTCGCATCATAATCATAAAAATTAGTTGCGGGTTTAATATAAATAGATGGCAGTACTTCTTCACCTACAATTGCTACAGTAAATTCTGGGCCCGCTAAAAATGATTCAATCATTACATTGCTATCATATTTAAAAGCAAGTTCAATCGCTGCTGTTAATTCTGACTCTTCATTAACACGAGTCATACCAACACTTGAACCTTCATGGCTAGGTTTAACAAACAATGGCAATCCAAGTTGTTTAACAATGGCATGTACATTGAATGATTGAGATTTATCTACCATAACATAATCAGCAACTGGTAAGTTTGAAGCCTTCCAGACCAACTTTGTTTTTAACTTATCCATCGTAAGTGCAGATGATAGTACATCACTACCTGTATAAGGTATATTTTGGTAGGTTAAAATTGCTTGAACAATACCATCTTCACCACCTCGTCCGTGAAGAATCACAAAAGCTTTGGTAAACCCTTCTTCTTTTAAATGGGTAATTGGATGATTTTTAGTGTCAATAAGATGTGCATCAATCCCACCAGCTAATAATCCAGCCAGCACAGCATTACCTGATTTAAGTGACACTTCACGTTCAGCAGATGTTCCACCATACAATATCGCAATTTTATCAATCATTATGTACCTCTTTTAAAAATAATTGAGTGTTAATAAGCTGACGTGCAATACGCCCAACACTTCCAGCACCTTGAGTTAGCAAAAGATCGTTTCCTTGTAAAACTTCGTTCATGATTTCGGGTAAAAGCTCTAAATCGGAAACATAAATTGGATCAACTTTACCGCGATTTCGAATTGAACGACATAATGAGCGACTATCTGCACCGGCAATGGGCTGCTCACCAGCAGAATAGACATCTAACATCACCAAGGCATCAACTTGGGAAAGTACTTGGGCAAAATCATCAAACAGATCTCGAGTACGGGTATATCTATGCGGTTGAAAAATCATGACTAAACGACGATCTGGCCAACCGTTGCGAGCGGCTTGAATTGTTGCATTTACTTCACTTGGATGATGACCATAATCATCAACTACCATAATATCACCGCCATTGAGGTGAGGGTAAAAGCCTAACAAATCAAAACGTCGATTGGTGCCTGCAAATTTAGCCAACGCATTAATTATTGATTCATCATCTATACCATCTTCCGTTGCCACAATAATTGCTGCAACAGAATTTAGAGCATTATGTTTTCCTGGTGCATTTAATTCTATATGTAAATCATTTCGATTTGGGCGACTAACCGTGTAATAACTTTTACCTTGTTCTTGACGGTAATTTTTTATCACTACATCTGCTTCTTGATTAAAACCATAAGTGATTATTTTACGTCCAACAACCGGTAATAATTCCTTATTAATTGGATCGTCATAACATATAACCGCTAAACCATAAAAAGGAAGATTACGTAAAAAAGAGATAAATGTTTGTTTAAGATTTTCTACTTTGCCTTGATAGGTATCCATATGATCGGGTTCAATATTCGTAACGATAGATACCATTGGTTGTAAATGTAAAAATGATGCATCACTTTCATCGGCTTCAGCGATAAAGTAACGACTACTACCTAATTGAGCATGAGTACCTGCTGCTTTAACTAAACCGCCATTGACAAAAGTTGGGTCGAGTTTTGCTTCAGCATATATTGCTGTTACCATTGCTGTAGTAGTGGTTTTGCCATGAGTTCCAGCAACCGCAATACCATAACGAAAGCGCATCAATTCAGCTAACATTTCCGCTCGTTGAATTACGGGAATTCGAGCTTCACGGGCGGCCACAACTTCAATATTATCTTGTGCAATAGCAGAAGAAATAACAACTACACTTGAATTAAGCACATTTTCGGCGGTGTGACCAATAACAATTTTTACGCCTAATGTTTCTAAATGCTGGGTAACTGCATTTTCAGTGATATCAGAACCACTAATTTGATAACCTTCATTAGCAAGAACCTCAGCAATTCCACCCATACCCGCGCCACCAATACCCACAAAATGGATATGTTTAACCCGTTTCATTTCGGGAATAATTGCTCTTAATTCTGCTAACTTTTTTATATTCACTATTTAACTCCTAATTATCTTATCACTGAATCAATTGTTTCGGCTACTCTTTCAGTAGAATTTTCAATAGCTAAACTTTTAGCTTTAATTGCCATTTTCACTAATTGCTCTCTATTTAAATTTATTAACAAATTGAATAATGATTCAACATTAAAATCGGCTTGCTCAACAACATTTGCAGCACCAACATCAACTAAAGATTTAGCATTCCAAAATTGTTGGCGATCTTTATGCATGAATGGAACAAAAATGGCACCAATTCCAACAACTTCTATTTCGCTAACAGTCAAGGCTCCACTTCGACAAATAACAATATCTGCCCAACTATAAGCATAAGCTACATCAGTAATAAATTCAGTTACTTTATTATTTGTTATATTGCAATCCTTATAAGATTCAATAACCTGATCCAACATTCCTTTGCCAGTTTGATGCCATACAATATAGTTTTCCCCTAATTTAGCTATCACTTGAGGTACAATATCATTTATAATTTTGGCACCTTGACTCCCTCCCATTACCAGAATTCTAATTGGTCCTTCGCGATCTTTAAATCTTTGCATGGGCTCTGGTATATTGAGTAGATCAGTACGAACAGGATTACCTACAATTTCAGCTTTTGGAAATGCAGTAGGAAATGCTTGTAAAACTTTAGTGGCAATCTTCGCTAACCACTTATTGGTTAATCCAGCAACACCATTTTGTTCGTGTATTACTATCGGAATACCAAGTGTTTTAGCTGCAAAGCCACCTGGACCAGAAACATAGCCTCCCATACCTAAGACAACATCAGGACGATAGGCCTTTAAAATTTTCCTTGCTTGCAACATCGCTTTTAAAATTTTGTATGGTGCTTTTAATAATGCAAGCACGCCTTTACCTCGTAATCCAGATATTTCTATAAAGTCAATATCAATACCATTATCAGGAACTAATTGCGCCTCCATACGATCAGCTGTACCAAGCCATCGCACTTGCCAACCCTGCTTCATTAAATAGTGCGCAACTGCAATCCCTGGAAAAACATGTCCCCCTGTTCCTCCTGCCATAACCAATAATTTCTTCATTATTTTATTGACCTTATTCTTGCTTGTGCTTGTTTTCGCCTAAATTCAAAATCAATTCTAAGTAGTATTGCAACAGCTATACTCATTACAATTAAACTTGAACCACCATAACTAATAAATGGCAAAGTTAAACCTTTGGTTGGTAACATACCAGATGTTACACCAATATTCACAAAAGTTTGAAATCCAAACCAAATACCAATTTCACAGGCTAAATAGCCTGAGAATAGAACTCTCTCATTTAATGCCCGATAACCAATTGCCATAGCTTTAAAAGTTAAAAAGAAAAGTAATGCCAATAACGATATAACACCAACATAACCATATTCTTCCGAGATAATTGAAAAAATAAAATCAGTATGACATTCAGGTAAATACCCTAATTTGAGGATCGAATTACCCATACCTTGACCAAATAACCCACCGCTACCTATCGCCATTAATGATGCAATTAACTGATAACCAGAACCTGTTGCATCTTGCCATGGGTCAAGAAAGCTTAATAACCGAGCTAACCGATACGATTCAAATAAAATCAAACTAACTACAGTTAAAATACCTGTCGATAAAATAGCGATAAACTGCCACAATTTAGCACCAGCAATAAATAAAATACCAATAGTAACCATAAATAAAACAATAACTGTTCCTAAATCTGGTTGCAATAATAACAAAATAGACAAAATTGACATGATAGCCATTGGTTTAAAAAATCCCCAAAAACCACTTTGCACTTCATCTGATTTACGAGCCAAATAACCAGCTAAATACAAAAATAATGCTAATTTAGAAAGTTCAGCTGGTTGGAAATTAAATACACCTAATGGTATCCAACGTGACGCACCGTTGATTGAAGTGCCAATACCCAATACTACAACTAACATCGCGATAACAAGAATTAACAATACTGTGCCAAACTGTTGCCAACGTTGCATAGGAACATACAAAGTAATCAGTATTAAAAATAATGATATACCAAGTTGAATTAATTCACGCTGAGTATAAAAAAAAGGATTACTTTCACTAAATGACATGGAAGCTGATGTAACCATAGTTAAACCAAATACCATTAAACCAATTACTGTCCATAATAATTGATTATCAAATGGCACATGTGGGTTAACTTGCTTTTTAATCCCTAAAAGATTCATTACGCATTTCCTTTAGTCACTTGCTTAGCTAATTTTACAAATTGTTCCCCTCGTTCTATATAATTTTTGAACTGATCTAAACTTGCACAAGCTGGAGAGAGTAAGACGACATCATCCGATACAACCTTTTGGGCAATAATTTGCATCGCTTCTGCTAAAGTTTCAGTCATAGTTGTAATATTGGGTACTAACTTCGCAAGCAATGAGCGATCCCTTCCAAAACAAAAAATTTCAAGATTGCTGCTTTGTAAATAAGGAACTAATGGTGAGAAATCAGCTGATTTACCATCTCCACCTAATAATAGAAACAACTTTCCTTTACAAACTACACTTTTTAAAGCTGATTCCGTGCTACCTACATTGGTTGCTTTGGAATCATTAATCCATTTCACACCATTTTTTTCTAAAACTAATTCAAAACGATGTGGTAGACCTTGAAACTCAGCAATGGTTGCTAAACTAAATTTTCGAGAGATCATTAATCTATCAACAATGGCCAAAGCAGCTAATGCGTTTAGATAATTATGACAACCTGTTAATTTCATCATATTAGTTGCCAATACTGGTTGTTCCTTAGCAATCAAATAATCACACTGACTATTTAAGTGATAATCCCCTTGTGTCAATCCAAATGACAATATATCAGTGTGATTGTTCTCAGGAATTGTTAATTTATCATCATAATTAATAACACAACATTTAGCATTGTGATAAATACGTTGTTTGGCTTCAACATATTGCATCAAACCATGAGGATAACGATCCATATGATCTTCTGAAATGTTTAAAATGGTAGCAACCGTTGCGCTTAAACTTGTGGTTGTTTCTAATTGAAAACTTGATAACTCAAGCACATATATATCACAATCTTGCTTTAATAAGGTTAAAGCAGGTCGTCCAATATTGCCTCCAACCCCTACTTTAATCCCAGCAGATTTAATTATTTCACCAACTAAAGTTGTGACTGTCGTTTTACCATTAGCTCCGGTAATGGCTACAATTTTTTTATTCGTTTGCTGATTAACTTCACGACAAAAAAGCTCAATATCACCAATAATTTCAATACCTTTTTCAGCCGCTTTTTGTAATTCAGGTGTTGATATTGCAATACCAGGACTGGCAATGATTAAATCAGCTTCAAGTAACCAATCAGCCTTTAATCCTCCTAAATGATAAACAATACGCTTATCGAGTTGATCTAATCCAGTTGGCGATAAACGCGTATCAATAACTTTAGGAATAACATTTTGAGCAAGAAAATAGTCGACACAAGAAAGCCCTGTAATGCCTAAGCCAATAATAAGGACATTTTTGCCTTGATAGCTAACCATGATTTAATCCTGATCTATTTTTATTTAACGTAATTTCAATGTTAATAAACCAATTAATACTAACATTAATGAAATAATCCAAAATCGAACAATTACTCGTGGTTCAGGCCAACCTTTAAGTTCATAATGGTGATGAATAGGTGCCATACGAAAAATCCGCTTACCTCGTAATTTGAATGAGCCGACTTGTAAAATCACCGATAAGGTTTCAATAACAAATATGCCACCCATGATTAATAATAAAAATTCTTGGCGTAATAAAACTGAAATAATACCTAATACACCACCTAATGCCAGTGAACCGACATCGCCCATAAATACCATTGCCGGATAAGTGTTAAACCATAAAAAACCAAGTCCCGCACCGATAATTGCTGTACAAACAATCATTAATTCAGCACTAAATTTAATATAAGGAATATGTAAATACGCGGCAAAATTGATATTGCCTGTTGCCCAAGATACCAGAGCTAAACCTGCTGCAACAAATACAGTTGGCATAATAGCTAATCCATCAAGACCATCTGTTAAATTAACCGCATTACCGGCCCCAACAATTACAATATAAGTTAGTAAAATAAACCATAATCCTAATTGCGGTGCTACATCTTTAAAAAATGGTATGACAAGTACTGTCACAGCGCTATCTTTACCATAAGCATAAAGTCCAAATGCAACAATTAATGCAATAACTGATTGCCAAAAGTATTTCCATCTGGCGATAAGACCTGCTGTATTTTTACGAATCACTTTTAAATAGTCATCAGCAAATCCGACAATTCCATAACCAATTAACACAAATAAGGTTAACCAAACGTAAGGATTACGAAGATCTGCCCATAAAAATACTGACAACGAAATTGATGCCAAAATAAGCGTCCCTCCCATCGTAGGGGTACCTTTTTTACTAAAATGGGATTCAGGACCGTCGTTACGTACTACTTGACCAATTTGTAGTTTTTGTAACCAATTAATGACTTTTTGCCCCATAAATAAAGAAATAGCCAATGAGGTTAATAAACCCAAAATAGCTCTAACTGTTAAATAAGAGATAACATTAAAAAAGGTAAAATGTTTAACTAAATATTCAGATATCCACACCAACATAATTTTAATCCTGACTCATTCTAAATTGTTTAATAGTTTCTATTAAGTTTTCCATTTTTGCACTACGTGATCCTTTTACAAGCATAGTTAATGTTGAATGCTGACATAATAGTGTTAACAGATAATTAGCTGCATCTGGTTGGTTAGCAAAATGATGCCCAACTTGGCTAAATTCACTTATAATTCGGCTTAGGTTTCCTACACTAACTACACAATCAAGTTGGTATTGCCTTGCAAGTTCGCCTATTTGCTGATGATATTTTTCGGCGTCACGCCCTAATTCAGCCATATCACCTACTACTAATACTCTATAACCTGGCTGTTTAGCTAAAACTTGAATTGCTGCAGTCATTGAGCCAACATTAGCATTATAAGAATCATCCCAAATCAATTGGGTTGAATTTAATCTTATTGGGAATAATCGACCTTTAACCGGCTTTAAAGAAATCAGACCTTGTTGAATTTCTTCAAAATTTGCACCAACCGAAATAGCTAAAGCTGATGCAGCAATTGCATTTGCAACATTATGTTGCCCAACTAATGGTAATGTTATTTCACATTCACCTTGCGGTGTATGTAATGTAAAATTAGTAAACTCGCCTTCTCGAATATTAGTAGCATAAAAATCTGCCGATTGTTTAGATAACGAAAAAGTCCAAACTTTTTTATCTTTTAAATTAGTCAGCCACTTATCTGAGCAACTATCCAAATTGATGATAGCAATATCGCCTTTGGATAACCCTTGAAAAATTTCACCTTTTGCAGTTGCCACACCATCAAGTGAACCAAAACCTTCAATATGAGCATGCGCAATATTATTAATTAATGCAGTTTGTGGTTTGACAATATTGGTGGTATAGGCAATTTCACCAATATGATTAGCGCCTAATTCAATAACCGCAAACTGATCTTGTGGGGTTAAACGAAATAATGTAAGTGGTACCCCAATATCATTATTGAGATTACCTTGTGTATAAAGTGTTTGTCCACAATACTGTAAAATTGCAGCGGTCATTTCTTTTACCGAAGTTTTGCCAGAAGAGCCAGTGAGTGCCACAACTTTAGCTGAACTTTGTTGTCGAATGAAAGCAGCAATTTGTCCTAATACTTGGTGAGTATCTGCAACCACAATTTGCGGTAGTAAACCATCAAGTTTACGGTTAACAATAACTGCAATAGCACCATCTTTGATAGCTTGATGGGCAAATTCATGACCATCAAACTTATCACCGACTAAGGCAATAAAAAGTGAATTTTTAACGATTTTACGCGAATCTATACTAATTGAATCAACAATCACTGCTTCATCTTCAATATTGTAAGACTTACCTTTGACTAAGGTTTTAATTTGCTTAATAACTAATGGAATCATAATTGATTCTCTACTCCTAAAAGCTGTTTCACTGTTTCTTGATCTGAATAATGATATTTAGTGTTACCAACGATTTGATAATCTTCATGACCTTTTCCTGCAATAAGAATCACATCATTTAATTCAGCTTGTGCAAATGTTTGTGTAATGGCCTCAACTCTATTGGTAATTACTTGAACTTTGTCACTATTAAGCAAACCTTGCTCAATATCGGCAATAATTTTCATCTCATCTTCAGTTCGAGGATTATCATTAGTTAAAACAATTCTATCAGCAAATTTTTCTGCCACTTCACCCATTAAAGGTCTTTTACCCTTATCTCTATCACCACCACAACCAAAAATCACCCATAAATTGCCTTTACAATGAATTCGACTAGCTTGCAAAGCTTTTTGTAGTGCATCAGGTGTATGTGCATAATCGACAATTGCGGTCGGGGAGTTTTTTACATTGAATACTTCCATTCGTCCACAGATTGGTTTTAGAAAAGATGCCATATTAGTAACAGCAAAAAATGGAAAATCTAGTGTCAATAATGTTGCTAGTGATAATAATAAGTTTGAAACATTAAATTCACCTAATAATCGGCTATTAATAATTGCATTACCCCAACTTGATTCCATATATATTTTGGCGCCTTTATCATGATATTCAATCATTGATACGCCAACATAAGGTATATTTAATGCTTTCAATTGACGTAATGATTTTGGTTGACATGATACTGCTGTTGGCTGGTTAAGTTTTTCAATCCAACGTTTACCATAGTTATCATCATAATTAATTATGCTTTTACCAGAATATACTACTTGCTTTTCTTTTGCTTCTGGACTAAATAATGACCATTTTGCTTTAGCATATTTACTCATGGTTTTATGATAATCAAGATGATCCCGACTTAGATTGGTAAATACTGTTGCTGCACAACTTAATCCTTTTACGCGATTCATAACTAATCCATGTGAAGAGATTTCCATTGCAACAACTTTGACTTGTTGTTTTACAAACTCAGCTAACAATGTTTGAATATCTATTGGTGAGGCAGTTGTATTTAGTGATGGTTCAAGGTGATTATAAAGTCCATTACCAATAGTTCCCATAAGAGCACTTTTTTCATTCAATAATGTTGCGCATTGCGCTATCAGTTGCGTCACTGTTGTTTTGCCATTAGTACCAGTAACACCAATAACAGATAATTTTTTAGAAGGCGACTGATAATAGTCATTTGCAATAATTGATAATCGCTTAGATAATTGCAACACACTTATTTGTGGAACAAGCTTTGCTTGTTGTTTAATATATTTTATTTTTAGATCATTTGTTTTTTTGTTGGTTTCAGTCAAAATTACCGCAGCACCAGCTGAAATAGCTTGAGAAATAAAATCACGGCCATCAAAAACAGAACCTTGTATAGCAACAAAAACATCGTTGTTATTTACCATACGACTATCAATACGTAAGTAATTTAGAGGGAAATCATCCAAATCGAAATTATTATCTCCCCCTAACAAACTAAATAATGTTTTAAACGTAGATATTGCCACCACTTACCACCACCTATTAATAAATAATCACAGGACTATCAACTTGCCGATCAGGCTGTACATTCATTGTTCTAAGCACCCCCCCCATAATGCGGCTGAACACAGGAGCAGAGACAGAACCACCGTAATATTGACCTGCTTTGGGATTGTCAATTACCACCACTAATGAATATTTGGGTCTAGAAGCCGGAGCTATACCTGCTGTATAGGCCAAATATTGATTAACATACCGCCCACCTGATAATTTTTTTGCGGTACCTGTCTTTACGCTAACACTATATCCGGGGACTGACGCTTTCGTTCCTCCACCAGTAACAGCTACCGCTTCCATCAAGTGAACTACGGTTTTAGCTATCTGTTCTGGTACCACGCGCTTACCTTTAACTGGCTCAGTCACCTTAATAATTGAAACTGGTCGATAAATTCCGTAACTGCCAATTGTTGCATATGCTCTTGCCAGTTGTAATGGCGTCACACTTAAACCATAACCAAATGCAAATGTGGCTCGTTCAATATCAGCCCATTTTCTTGTTCTATCTGCGGCAATTGAGCCACTAGCTTCCCCACCTAAACCTAGCCCAGTAGGTTGACCTAAACCAAAACGACTGTAATATTCAACAAGATCACTCGATTGCATTTGCAAAGCAAGCTTACTTACCCCAACATTACTTGATTTTTCTAAAATACCTGCTAAATTCAGTGTTTTTTGATATGACACATCTTTAATTTCATAACGATTTACATAAAATGGTCGTGTATCAATAACCGAATTTAAGTTTGCAACTTTCTTTTCCAAAGCAGCCATTACTACTAAAGGCTTAACTGTAGAACCTGGTTCAAACGCATCTGTTACCGCTCGATTTCGTAATAAATTATAATCAATTGTGGCACGGTTATTCGGATTATAAGATGGGCTAGTTGCCATTGCTAAGATTTCACCAGTATGTACATCAATTAATACCGCCGTTCCACTATCTGCTTTGTTAAATTCAACAGCTTGACTTATTTCTCTAAACATTAAAGATTGTAGACGTTCATCAATACTTAATGTTAAATCGGAAGCTATCTCACTCTCTGTCCGTTTTAACTCTTCAATAACATGTCCACCTCGGTCACGTCTTACAATTCTTTGACCAGATTCACCAACCAACCACTTATTGAAACTTTTCTCAATACCTTCAGAACCCCTTTCAATTCCATTGTTATCAATACTAGTTAATCCAACTAACTGTGCAATATTTTCAGCAGCAGGATAATAACGTTTTGAAGTTTTAGTAAACGAGACCCCTGGTAATTTTAATTTTTTCAAATAATCCGATATTGTTGGCGTTATTTGTCTGGATAAATAAACAAATCGCATAGATGGATTATTCAATTTTTCCTCAAGTACTGACATTGGAATATTCAATGTTTTTGCCAATCCCTGCCAACGAACATCGTCGGCATTTACCCCACCTTTTTGTACCACAATTTTAGGGTCTGCCCAAACATCGAACATTGGCACAGACACCGCTAATGCTCGACCATTACGATCGGTGATCATTGCTCTGGGGGCAGCCATATCTTGATGACGAATCGAACGCTTATTACCTTCGGCAATGAGTTTTTCTGGCTCAATAATCTGCAAAATCGTCATTCGAATAATTAGACAAATAATAGCAAAAACAATCAAACCATATACAACATAAAAACGATTAGGGCTAAAAAAATGCCTATTAATCATCATGTTATTTACTTTTCTTGTTTTTACAACTTTTTTAGCTTTTTTTTTAGTAACAGGTTTCATTCGTTACTCTTTATCACAATAATCGTTTCATTTTGTGGCGTAACATAATTCATTCCTAATTGATTTTTAGCTTTATCTTCAATCCGCTTAGGATCCGCAAGGACATTCTCTTCAATTACTAAATTACGCCATTCACTCTCTAAAACATCTTGTTCTAATAAAAGTTGTTCTCGTTCATATAACTGTTTACGTATCTGTTGTGTTGTTATTAAAATCGCACCAGCTGAAACAATAATAAGTATCAACAATAGCAATGACAATTTTTGATGACCAATTAAATCACCAATAATTAACCCAAATAAACTTTTGCTTATTTTTTTGGGATTACCTTCATCAATATTATTAAGGTCATTACCATTATTTGGGTTATTGTTCATTTTTTCTTTCTGCTACTCTTAATAATGCACTCCGAGATCTCGGATTATCATCAATTTCAACAGTACTTGGCTTAATTTTGCCAAGTGATTTTAATTTAGTTCCACCATATTGTTTAATTTGTGCTTCTGTAAGTGGTAAGCCCGCTGGTAGCTGGGGTCCCTTACTATGCTTAGTGATAAATTGCTTTACTATTCTATCTTCTAGAGAATGAAAACTAATTATTGCCAGTCTTCCATGATTAGCAAGCATAGACAAACTACTATTTAATGCTTGTTCAACTTCTTCTAGTTCACTGTTAATGTAAATACGAATAGCTTGAAAACTTCGTGTTGCCGAATGTTTGTTTTTATCTTTCTTAGGAATAGTTTTTTCAATTAAGTTAGCTAGTTCCAATGTTCTTGTTATAGGTGATATTTTATTACGCTCAACAATGGTTCGAGCTATTCGTTTTGCGAATTTTTCTTCACCAAAGGTTTTGAGTACCCATGCTATATCTTCTTCATTACTGTTTTGTAACCATTCGCTTGCTGTCATCCCTTTATTGATATTCATACGCATATCTAAAGGTCCATCATGCATAAATGAAAACCCTCTTTGCGGATCGTCTAATTGTGGAGATGAAACACCAAGATCTAACAAAAAACCGTCAATCTTGCCCAATAATCCCAAATTATCAATATATTGTTTTACATTTGAAAATTCGCCACGAATAAAAGTAAATCTCGGATCTGTAATTTCTAAAGCTGCTTGCTGCGCACGGTCATCACGATCAACTGCAATGAGTCGACCGTTTTTACCGAGTTGCTCAAGTATCAGACGAGAATGTCCTCCACGTCCAAACGTACCATCAACATAAATACCATCTTTTTTTATATTTAGTGCTGCGACAGCCTCAGTTAACAAAACTGTTTTATGTTGATAAAT
Source organism: uncultured Gilliamella sp. (assembly GCA_945271295.1). Lineage (GTDB taxonomy): Bacteria > Pseudomonadota > Gammaproteobacteria > Enterobacterales > Orbaceae > Gilliamella. The sequence goes on from CALYPG010000014.1 coordinate 36,661, forward strand.
CATCAATTTTTTACTCTTTTTAAATGGTCAAACTTTTCAAATTATCAGATAAGTTTTCAATATCTGCAGATAATGCAGCTATATCTTCACTAATTTGTTGGTGCCAAATTGATTCATCCCAAATTTCGAATTTATTAGATTGTCCAACTAGCATTGTATATTTTTCTAACTTAGCATAAGCACGTAATGTTGGCGGTAATAAGATTCGTCCAGAATTATCCATTGGACACTCTGTTGCATAACCTAATAATAAACGTTTAATTCTACGTTCGGCTTCAATAATTGCTGATAATGTAGAGAGTTGTTGTTCAATATATTTCCATTCAGACATAGAGTAAAGTGCAAGGCAAGGATGATATAAACCAATCGTACAAACCATACCTTCAGCCAAATATTCACGATAGCGGGTTGGAATAGCCATCCGCCCTTTACTATCTAAATTGACTGCAATTGCGCCACTAAACATGAAAGTACCATTATTTATAAATTTTTATTATTTATAAATTATTAATAATCAATCAATTAAATAATTCATTTACTTTTACCACTTACTCCCACTTTTTACCACAAAAATTAGTAAATTAATAGATATTTAATTAATTAATTTATCTGGATATAAAAGCTATTTTAATAGCCTAAATACTAAACAAGAATTAAGATATTGGGAGCTATGATTAACTAAAAAAAGTAAAAATGGTTGAAACATTAACGTTTGAAGCAAAACCTTTTGTTGTTTAATTTATAAACAATAGGTTAGAAATAAAAAATAGGATAAAAATAGAAAACAATATAGTTTTGCCAACTATACACTGTTGGCAAAACTTATAAAAATTAAGATGCAGTCCAAAAAATAGTTATATTTACTTTATCTTGTTGCAAAATTGCACGAATTGGCATTTCGGTAATATTATTACCTTTTTCTGCTTGTTCAAGCACATTCATTTTAACTTGACCAACTAAATGCAAATAAATATTTTGACTATTTAAAATAGTTGGCAATGTTAATGTAATTCGATCAAAAGGAGCCGTTAAAGGTGTCATACCAATCACTTTTCGATCTGATTGCATATCTAATCCCGCCGCTAAATTAGCGGCTCTAGGGAATAGTGATGCCGTATGACCATCTTCTCCCATTCCTAAGATTAAAACATCAAATGGCATTGGGAACTTTGTGAGTAACTTATCAGTTATAACCGAACCAACAAAAGGATTTTCACAGCTATTTTTTAATCCTACAAAATTAGCTAATTTAGCTTTATTTTGTAACAAATATGTTTTCACTAATTTTTCGTTACTGGCTTCATGAATATCATCAACCCATCTATCATCAACTAAAGTGATAAACACACGATGCCAATCCAAATCTTGTTGGCTAAGCATGATAAATAATGGAATAGGTGTTGTTCCTCCCGATACTGCTAGTGAAGCATGTCCTTTTTGTTTAATTGCTTGTTTTAACGCACTTACAATATGCGCATTCAAATCTTCATTTAATAATTGACTGCTCGCATATTTGTTTAATATAAACATCTTTATGCCCTCTTATTCAAATTCATGCCATGAATGCCCATCTTTAGTTATTAAGGCCACTGAAGCAACCGGGCCCCAAGTGCCTGCTTGATAAATTTTTGGTGATTCCTTATAAGCATCCCATGCATTAATAATCGAGTCAACCCACTTCCACGCTGCTTCAACTTCGTCACGATGTACAAATAATGCTTGGCGTCCACGCATGACTTCAAGTAATAAACGTTCATAAGCATCTGCACTGCGTTGGTGATAAGCTTCACTAATACTTAAATCAAGTTTTGTTGTTTGCAAATTATGAGTACTATCTAATCCAGGTACTTTATTTAAGATTTCAATATCCATGCCATCTTCGGGTTGTAAACGAATAGTCAATTTATTTTGAGGTAGCTCAGGAAAAGATTGACTGAATAAATTAAGGGGCAACGATTTAAAATAAACAACGACTTCTGAACATTTGCTTGTTAAACGTTTTCCTGTACGTAAATAAAACGGCACGCCAGCCCAACGCCAATTATCAATATCAACACGAATTGCAACAAATGTTTCAGTGTTACTTTCTTTATTCGAACCGTCTTCTTCTAAATATCCTGGCACGTTAATACCATTAATAAAACCTGCAGCATATTGACCACGAACAACTTTTTCGTGAATATTGCTTTGATCAATTGGCCTAAGAGCATTAAGCACAGCTATTTTTTCAGTTCGTATACTATCATCTTTAAGATCGGCCGGAGGAGCCATAGCAATCATAGTTAAAATCTGTAAAAGGTGATTTTGTACCATATCTCGCATTTGACCAGCTTTATCAAAATATCCCCAACGACCTTCAATACCAACTTGTTCCGCTACTGTAATTTCAACATGATCAATAAAATTACGATCCCAAAATGAAGCAAAGAATGTGTTTGCAAAGCGCAATGCAAGCAAGTTTAAAACAGACTCTTTACCTAAATAATGATCAATACGATAAACCTGTGATTCATTAAAAAATTCTGCAACAGAATCATTAATTTCACGCGATGATTGTAAATCGGTACCAAGCGGTTTCTCCATTACTATACGGTTTTTCGCTTGATTTAATCCCGCTTTTGCTAATCCTTGACAAATAGTACCAAAAGATGCCGGGTGCATGGCAAAATAAAAAATTATAGGGTAAGTATGGTTAAGTTTACGTTTTAAGCCATCAAAAGCAGAGGTATCGTTCACATCCAATTTATGAAAATTAAGCCGTTGACTGAATTTTTGCCAAATTTCTTCATCTAATGGCTCCGACATAAATGTAATTAATGCCTCCCTCGCTACATTGGTATATGCAGTATGATCCCAATCAGCACGACCTACACCTAAAATTTTTGTTTCTTTAGGCAATTTTCCATACTTTTCTAGTTTATACAGAGATGGCAATAACTTTCGCCTTGTTAAATCCCCTTTGGCTCCAAAAATAACTAAATTGCAGGCTGGGATATCAGACATAACTTTCTCCTAATATCGATTGGCACACATTATTTTTATATTATGTTAAACCGTAAGTATACCTCTAGTGAAATTAATTGTCTAAATTGTAGCAATAGGTGCTAGCGTTGATTTAAAAAAAATCTTAAATAAAAAAAGGTCACCTTATTGGGTGACCTTGTGATTAATACAGTTATTGGATAATATTTTAATGTATAAAGATATTATACTCGCAAAAAGTCCATATGTACTAATTTTGGTTTGAATGGATGGCGTTGTACCGCTTGTACTTTAGCTTTAACAGTTTTACTACCAACCTTAATTGATAACACTTCAGAATAGAATTCTGGTTTTTCTTGCATATTAAAGATTTGGTTGTGATCAAGCACAACAGATATAGCAGGCTTAGTTCCACCATAAATAATGGCAGGAAATTGACCAGCGTTACGCAGGCGGCGGCTCGCACCCTTACCATGCTCTTTTCTTACTTCTGCTTTTAATGTAAACATGTTTATTTCTCTTAGTTTTTTAAAATAAAAACCAATTACAGGCGACCCAGTAGTTGGCTATCAAATTGGTGCTTTATAAAGCGAAGGCGATTATAAAGTCTTCGCTATATAAACGCAATCAAATATTCAATCTATCATTGAACTAATTAAGCATAATTGCATAGATATAATTATCTATCTGCAATTTTAAACTAATTCTATTTTAAAACCGTATGTTGTTTTTTGCATCATTGATAATTTAAGTGGTTTATTTATGCAAGCAGTTTCAACACAAACCATCGATTGGTACTCTTCATCAGCAAAGTCAGCCATCGATTTGGCTTTATCTATCCATGGATTCCAGGTAACTACATCACTTGCTTCTGTATTTGTCAGTTGAATGGTTCTGTCACCATCACTAATAGTGATGATTTTGTTTGCATTATTATAAATACGATCGACTTCTTGATTAAAGGTAAGTTGCCCCTCAATCGCTGGTTTGTTAACTACCGCTAAACGTTCTTCATAGGTTTTTCCTAAACCTTTAACTACAACATTTGCTATATTATTAACACCGAAATAGGTATGTAATGCACTGGTTGCTTCAAAGTCACCTTGACAACTTAATGTAATTTGACACGTTTTCCCTAAATGGATTGTGAGCCAAACATTAAAAGGTTTGGTAAAAAATGCTTGTGTTTGTTGGTTATTAGTGAGTGATAATACTAATTCGACTCCATTTTCATCTTCTTTACATGAATCTAATGTCCAGTCAACAATGCGCGCAAAACCATGCATGGGATCACCTAATTTACCGAACCAAGGCCAACAAACAGGTACACCACCACGAATCGCTTTACCATGTTTAAAAATAGCTTTTTGACTTAACCAAATAACCGGTGTTGATTCAGTTATAGGTTGCCAAAATAATAAATGAGCGCCTTGAAGCGAAACTGCAGCGGAACAAATTTTATGTTTAATAACTAAAATAGGCAATTCACCAAATGTGGTTTGTTGAACCGATGGGCTTATTGATTTTTCTGAAACGCTATTATTTAAAATATCCTTAAAAATACTCATACATTCTCCTGCAAAATAACTGTGATTAATAATAAATTTTAAAAATTACTGTTGATTGTACCCTTTTTGTTTTAAATATAAAAATAACAAAAGGTGTAAAAAAGCTATTTTTATTAAATTAAGGTAATATAACGCGTTATTTTACTAATTAGGTTAATTATCAGCTATATTTATTGACAAAATCTTTCAGGAAAAGCATATGTTTCAGTATAAAATACCAATAAGTTTATATATTCACATGCCATGGTGTGTGCAAAAATGCCCTTATTGTGATTTTAATTCACATACAGTTAAAAATGAACCTGATTATAATGCTTATATTTATCATTTGATCAGAGATTTACAACAAGATGTCAAGCTTTGTTCTAATCGAACCGTTTCTTCAATTTTTATTGGTGGGGGAACACCGAGTCTTTTTACGGCTGAACTTATCAATCAATTATTAATTAACATCAATAAGATTATACCAATAGATAAAAATGCCGAAATTACTATTGAAGCAAATCCAAACTCGGTAGATGCTGAAAGATTTAATGGGTATCAACAAGCAGGTATAAATCGTATATCCATAGGTGTGCAGAGTTTTCAATCCGATAAGCTTGCCAAATTAGGACGAATACATAATCCTCAAGAAGCAATAAATGCCGCGAAACTGGCACACACATTAAATTTGCATAGTTTTAATTTAGATTTAATGCATGGTTTACCAAATCAAAATATTGATGACGCATTGTATGATCTAACACAGGCAATTGAAATTAAACCACCACATTTGTCTTGGTATCAATTAACCATAGAACCCAATACATTATTTGGATCTAAACCACCAGTTTTACCTGATGACGATAAACTGTGGGAAATTTATCAACAAGGACATCAATTGTTGACTCAACACGGTTATCAACAATATGAAACATCTGCCTATGCTAAACCTCATGCCCAATGTCAACATAACTTGAATTATTGGCGCTTTGGGGATTATTTAGGAATTGGTTGTGGAGCACACGGTAAACTTACCCAAACAAATGGGCAAATCATTCGCACAATTAAAACTCGTCACCCTAAAGGCTATTTGCAAGGACGCTATTTAGAAAAATCATATACAGTAATTCAAGAAGACTTACCTTTTGAATTTTTTATGAATCGTTTTAGGTTATTTGAACCAACACCAAAAGAAGAATTTGAACAACGAACCTTTTTACCATTACAAACCATCAACAAACAAATTGCTTTAGCTATTGAAAAAGGCTATTTAACTGACAATAAACAACATTGGCAAATAACTGAAAATGGGAAATTATTTTTGAACTCATTACTAGAGATTTTTTTATAGTTTCAATAATAATTACTATTTTATATCTGTTAGGTTGAAATTATTATCAGTTAACGTTCAATTAACAAATTTAATACAAACTATTTAAGTAATTATTGTTATCTATTTACATACATTTATATTAAAAAAGTGCATAATTTAATGACAATGTATTTATTTCATTGTTTTCCTATTCCTTATTTTACCCAATAACTTGGTTATTGGGTTTTTTTAATTGGATACTAAAAAAGTAATTTTAGCTACTTAAGGGTAACCTTAGAAAGGAATGCTTCTATTTCTGCTAATGTTGGCGTTCCCTCCATCGGTCCTATTTTTGATACCGCTAATGCACCACTAGCATTGGCATACTGTAATGCTTTTTTTACCGAATATCCCGCCAACAATAAACTCACAAAAGTTGCATCGAAACAGTCCCCAGCACCTGTTGGATCGATAGCATTTGTCATGTAACCATCCATATGAATCATTTGATAATTATGATATTTATCATATCCATAATAATTAGCGCCTTGAGCGCCTTTTTTCACGACGATATGTTTAATGCCTTTTTTCAGTAGCCCATACATTATTTGCGGTTCGCTTTCACCAATATTATGAGCAAAATAACTGACTTCGTTTTCACTCGGTAAAAATATATCTGTATATTCCATAATGTAATCAAACGATTGTTCCATTTCTTGAATATCGAACATTTCTTTTCGCAAATTAGGATCAAACGAGATTGTACCACCGCTACCTTTTATGATATCTAATGCTTTTCGCATTGCATCAATGGCACGAAATGAGTATAGCGAAGACCCCATTACATGCAAATGAGTACAATTTTTTAATAATTTTTCATTAATATGATTAAATGACAATAAACCACAAGCACTATTGGGAATATTAAAAATAAAATCTCTTTCATTCATACCTTTATAGGTAACAAAAGTGCTCCCAGTATTGGCTTTACTATGCGATGTGATACCGTCAATAATAACACCGTCTTTTTCCAGTCGCTTAATACACATTCGACCAAATGCATCTTTGCCAACACAGCTAAAGAAAACGACTGGAAAACCTAATTTTGCAACTTGATCGGCAAATATCGCAGGGGCTCCACTTGGAAAAGGACCTAAAAATTCACCATCTTGATCAAACCGTTGATTTTGCTCTTTCGCTAAAAACTCAACAACTAACTCCCCAAAAGTACAAATTTTAACGCTCATTTCATGCCTCGGGTAATATTATGATAAGTCACACAATATTTATTTGTAGTATATTGTTTAAAATTTGTTTCAAGTAATTGTTGATGATATTCAGTTACAGTAGGTCTTGATAATATGACCATATCCATATGCTTTAATTTACCAAGAATATTATTATCATGATAAGAAACAATTTGAGGTAAAATTCCAATCGTGTGTTGAGTAATTTTGAGTATTTGTTGATATGTTTTAAGCTGCTCCATATTTTTAATAACGACTTGATTATCCTTATTAATTGCAGCTAATTCGACAATAAAATGAGAAATAGTTAATTGATTCAAAAATACCTTAACGGTCTCTGGATCATATAAAATGTTCCCGTCAAGTAATGCACCACCAACTAAAATCACTTCCGCATCTAAAAATTCTTTAACCAATTGTGCATTACTAATATCATTCATAATGAGTTTTAGAGATTTTTTAGTATGCAAAAATGGAATGAGTTTTCGAATCACATTACCATGACCCAAAAAAATAGTTTCACCATCATTAATATAACTTAAACAGGTTTTTACTAAACCAATTTGACTGTCGATAGTAGTTGAATTATTTGAAGCTGGGGTAGTTGTTCTATTTAAATCTGCTTCAGGTACAATATAAATAGCGCCCCCAAATGAGCGTTTTAAATAACCTTGTTGTTCTAAATAAGTTAAGTCATGACGTATAGTTACATGAGAAACCTGCAACATGTCAGATAATTTATCAACTTTTATTTCACCTTGTTTGCGCACAATTTCCGCAATGTCTAATCGACGTTTTAATAAGGCTGAAGATACTTTAGCCAATTTCTATTTCCTATATTACAGATAAATATTAACAACAATGAAACTAAAATCTACTTTACAAACAAATAATACCAGTATTCAATTTTATGTATCATAACAGTCATTAATATTCACTTTCTTCCTGATATTTAAAGTGCACCGTTAACCATTAAAACTAAACTTTAGCAATGAAATTTATTTGGTTTTATTAGAATAACTTTCATTTTATAACTATAATTATTGGAAAATCCTTTTAATTCGGAGATATATTTAAAATTAATATAGCACAATAATAATTATCATTAAAAATCTTTATAAAAAAACTCATTTTTAATCTAGAAATCAAAATGTAGATAAACATAATTTTCTATTTTTATCTATCGCTTTTAATTTATTAAATCACATCTTCTATTTATAAAATTTTAAATTGTATATATCAACATTAATCTAACATATTGACTTAATTATATATTCATCTACATAATAATCATGCTTTTTTTAAAATAACGCGTAAATCTTCACCAACCATTTTCGTGGATTCAAAACGAAAATGTGGCGCTAATGACAGCTTTTGTAAATTAGTTAGTTTACACATATCTATTGCATTATGACCAAGCAACTTTGGAGCATAATAGATGATAAGCTCATCAATCAATTCTTGCTCAATCAATGCACCGGCTAATTGGGAACCCGCTTCAACCCACACCGAATTTATTTGTTGTTCGCCCAATGTTTTTAACAATATAGTTAAATCAATATTATTATTAGTTGATGATTCAATAATCAACTTGGTATTAGGCAACATAACAGGAATATTTTGCTTTCTAACTATCCATGTTTCACCAGGCTGTTTAAAAATATTTTCATCACCAGTTAGTCGGTGTTGACTATCAATAATAACTCTGACTGGCTGCCGTAGATTTTTTGGCAAATAGTTATGCTTTACATTATCAGGTAATTGAGCATATCGAACCGTAAGGCTAGCATTATCAGCTTGCACTGTCGATCGCGTACTCAAAATACAACAGGCTTGAGCCCGGAATTGTTGCACATCTTGTCGGGCAATGGTTGATGTGATCCATTTACTTTCGCCAGATGCCATCGCAATTTTGCCATCAAGAGACGTTGCAAGTTTAAGTTGTACATACGGCAAACCGGTACGCATACGTTTTAAAAAACCCTTATTGAGTAATTCAGCTTGAGCGGCTAAAACACCAACACTAACCTCGATACCAGCATCATTTAACCGCTTGATACCCTGACCGGCCACATTAGGATTGGGATCTTGCATAGCAATAACAACACGCTTAATTCCAGATTTAATCAAGGCATCTGCACAAGGTGGGGTTCGACCAAAATGACTACATGGCTCTAACGTTACATAAGCGGTGGCACCCTTAACATTATTGCCAGCCATTTGTAGTGCATAAACTTCAGCATGTGGCCCTCCGGCTTTTTGGTGATAACCTTGACCAATAATCTGATTATCTTTAACAATTATACAGCCGACATTAGGGTTAGGGGTAGTGGTAAAACGCCCAAGTTTAGCAAGCTCAATAGCTTGTTGCATATAAAATAAATCTTGGTCATTTTTCATAGTCATATAGGCAATTATTTTTGTTGTAACTTAGCAATTTCATTACTAAATTGTTCAATATCGTCAAAACTAAAATACACCGAAGCAAAACGAATATAGGCTACTTTATCTAAATTTTTAAGCTCTTCAATGACATAATCACCAATTAATTTAGTAGGTACTTCGCGTTCACCGGTTGCTCTAATTTTTGTTTTTATATGCGTAATTGCATCTTCAATAGCATCTAAACCTACAGGACGTTTTTCTAATGCACGCTTAATCCCATTTCGTAATTTATCTTCATTAAATGGTTCTCGTACTTTATTGCTTTTAATCACATTTGGCATAATTAATTCAGCGACTTCAAACGTGGTGAAGCGTTCATTACATTCAACACATTGCCGTCTACGACGAACTTGAAAACCCTCGGCAACAAGACGAGAATCAGTGACTTTAGTATCATCAGCATTACAAAATGGACAGTGCATAAGAATATCCTTATAATGAAATAATTTACATTACAATAGCCGAAATTATTGATTTAAACAAGATTTTACTTCAAGCAATATTTATTTTATTTTCATCTATTTGTAACAGCATTGTTAATATAATTATATAAAAAAACATATTAATCATCTATTGCACAATTTTAAAAGGAATTTAAAGGTTGCTTAAAAAATTTATATTATTAAGCACATTATTACTGTTGCCCCAAAAAGTTCCCCAATATGTACAAAAAGCAGAAAATTTTTTAGTTGATTTTTATGCCAAACGCAATTTTGATAAGACGGAACAACACCTAGCCAGCGGAAGATTTTTGTTGATATAGGAAAAGTAACAGATAAATTAGATAATTTAAATTTATTTAGAGCTCATTAATTTAAATATTTCGTCGCCAAAATTGACGACGAAAATATATGACTACCAATCTAAATTAATTAAGAAATTGCGCAATTTGGCGAAGTCATCAGGCATATAATGGGAAAGCAGTGTCATATCTTTTCTTTCTGCCAGTGCTGTTGGTAGTGAAATGGATTTACCTAAAATATTTTCAACAACTTCTTTAAATTTTGCCGGATGTGCTGTTCCTAAAAATAGACCATACTCACCATCTTGTAGCTGATCACGTAAAGCGCGATATGCGATCGCACCATGAGGTTCAGAGAGATAACCTAACTGATCAAGCTCACGGACAGATTGTATTGACACCTCATCAGAAACAGATGCATGTCCCAATGATTTCAATACCCAACCTTCGCGTTTGTAGATTTCTTCAATACGAGGCCAGTTATTAGGCTGGCTTACATCCATTGCGTTTGATAAAGTTGCCACAGTTGCATGAGGTTCCCATTTACCTGTTTCTAAGTAACGTGGAACGGTATCGTTAGCGTTGGTTGCGGCAATAAAGCGTTTAATAGGTAAACCCATGGTTTTAGCCAGTAAGCCAGCTGTGAGATCACCAAAATTGCCACTAGGAACTGAAATAACTAATTGTTCACGCTGTTTAGGTGTCAACTGTGCAAAAGCTTCAAAGTAATAACATATTTGCGCCAGCAAACGACTAACATTAATCGAATTTGCCGAATTTAAACCTATGCTTGTTTTTAACTCCTCATCATCAAAAGCTTTTTTAACCAGTGCTTGGCAGGCGTCAAAGTCACTTTGAATGGCAATAGTGTGAATATTATCGCCCAGTGTACAAAATAACTTTTCTTGTAACGGACTAATTTTGCCTTCAGGATATAAAATTACCACACGTATATTAGGTAAATGATAAAATGCATGCGCAACAGCAGCACCAGTGTCACCGGATGTAGCTGTAAGAATCGTGATTTTTTTATCCACCGCAACTTGCACTAAAGCTTGCGCCATAAATCTTCCACCAAAATCTTTAAACGCAAGAGTTGGACCATGAAACAATTCTAATGAACCAATATCCGCCGTTATTGATTTTACTGGCGCTGGAAATTGAAACGCATTTTGCACCAGCCTATGCATATCTTCTGCACTGATTTCATTACCAATGAACGCCGATAAGATTTTGGCACTTCTGGTTATAAAATCGAGTTTTAGTAGCGATTGTATTTCATCGGCAGTAAATTTAGGTAAATCTTGTGGGAAAAACAGACCTTGGTTTTTACCAAGTCCCTGTTGCACGGCTTGTGCAAAATTAACCTGCTCTGAATGATCTTTCAAATTGTACAATTTCATAATATATTCCAATAATCTTTAGGTCTAAACTGCTTACAGTTGTTATTAAAAGTTGGAATTAATCCAACATTCTCATATATCAAATTAAACTCAAATAACTCTTGCGCCTTGGGTATCTATTTTACAAATATGAGTAAAACCATCCTCATTTTGTAAATAATAACTTTTGAGCAGTGCTTCAATTTGTCGTGCTGTTTCTAGTTTGTCTGCAATCACAAACATTGTCGGGCCAGATCCAGAAATACCCGAGGCTAACGCACCAAGTTGCTTAACTCTTTTTTGGGTTTCATCAAAATTAGGTAATAATTGTTTACGATAAGGTTCTGCAATATTATCGCACAGCATAGTTGCTGCCAATTTTGGTTGTTTGGTATAACAAGCATGAAGAAAACCACCCACATATCGACCATGTGCAACACAATCTGCTTTTTGATATTGCGCAGGTAAAATAGCACGTGCTTCCGCAGTTGAAACTTTAATTCCTGGATAAGCCATTACCCAATACCAATCTTCGAAATGAGGTATTGATTCACTAATTATACCCATTTCATCAAGTATTAATTGCATTCCACCTAAGTAACAAGGTGCGACATTATCATAATGAACACTGCCAGAAATCCGTCCTTCAAGCTCACCCATCATAGAAAGCATTTGAAACTGATTAAATGGTTTATTAAAAAACTCATTTAAGGCTACAAACGCGCCAACCACGGAACAAGCACTGGAACCTAATCCAGAACCAATTGGCATATTTTTTTCGAGTGTTATATTAACGGGTAATAATTTACCTACTTCTTGGCAAAAACGTTGCCAACATTGATAAACAATATTGTATTTAGGATCACGAGGTAGTTTTTTAACAAATTGACCTTTACTAATAAGATTAAAATCTTTAGACGATTCAATGGTGATACAGTCTCCAAGCCTCTCCCCACTAATTGGATGAATAGCCGCACCTAAAATATCAAAACCAACACTGATATTAGCCATTGATGCAGGTGCATAAACAGTTAAGGATTTATGACTCATTTAACCTCCGAATTTACCTGATGTGGTACGTAAAATATCAGCAAACACACCTGCTGCTGTTACATCATTACCTGCACCATAACCACGCAACACCAGAGGAATCGGATGATAGTAACGAGTATAAAATGCTAAGGCATTTTCACCATTTTTAACTTTATAAAGCGGATCTTCACTATCAACTGCAACAATTTTTACACTACATTGGTTGTTTTCAATACTGCCAACATAACGTAAAACTTTACCTTCTTTTGCAGCTTGCTCTGACTTGGCCTTAAACTCACTATCCAATTGTGGCAATTTAGCCATAAACTCATCAATACTACCTTGTGCATATTGTGCTGGTAAAACAGATTCCACTTCGATCTGATCGAGTTCTAACTGTAATCCGGCTTCACGCGCTAAAATTAATAACTTTCTGGCAACATCTGTTCCTGATAGATCATCACGCGGATCGGGTTCGGTGAAACCGTTTTCTTTCGCTAGCTTAGTTGCTTGAGAAAGTGACATACCTTCGTCTAGTTTACCAAAAATAAAAGAGAGAGATCCCGATAAAATGCCAGAGAATTTGATTAGTTCATCACCTGCATTAAGTAAATTTTGTAGGTTTTCAATAACTGGTAATCCAGCGCCAACATTAGTATCATATTGGAACTTACGCTTATTTTTTGCTGCTTCTTGACGCAAACGTAAATAATATGCCATAGAACTGGTATTGGCTTTCTTATTTGGTGTAACTACATGAAAGCCATTAGCTAAAAAGTCAGCATATTTATCAGAAATTTCACTACTTGATGTACAATCTACTAAGATTGGATTGAGGAGTCGATTATTTTTAGCAAACTCAATAATTGCATCTAATGAATAAGGTGTTTGACTATGTTTGATTTGCTCACGCCAATTAGATAAATCAATACCATCCCGATTAATAACGCTGTGTTTAGAATTAAATAGACCACAAACATGTAAATCAATTTGTTTGTTTTTAAGCCATTTTTGTTGGCGCCCTATTTGGTCAATCAGTGCGCCACCAACACCACCTACTCCAATAACAAAAACATCTAACATTTTATCTGTCCCAAATAGCATTTGGTGAGCAACACGAACACCCATTACCGCAACATCATTATCCACAACAACAGAAATTGAACGTTCAGAAGATCCTTGGGCTATGGCAACTATATTAATGTTGGCCCTGGCAAGTGCTGTAAAGAAGTTTGCTGATAAGCCACGCAATGTACGCATACCGTCACCGACAACAGAAATTATGGCAAGCTTTTCAATCATTTCTATTGGTTCTAGTAATCCATCTTTTAGCTCTAGATAAAATTCATCACTTAAGGCTTCTTGCGCTCGATTTAGTTCAGCTTGAGGCACACAAAAACTTATACTGTATTCAGAAGATGATTGGGTAATAAGTACCACTGAAATGCCTGCATAAGACATAGCTGAAAATACCCGTGCTGACATGCCAACCATACCTTTCAAGCCAGGACCAGACACATTAATCATGGCCATGTTATTTAAATTAGTTATACCTTTAACTGGTGTGGTTGAGTCAATCACATTGGCGCCAATTAATGTTCCTGGAGCATCAGGATTATTAGTATTTTTGATTAAGCAAGGAATTTGGAATTGCGCAATTGGTAAAATAGTACGTGGATGAAGAACTTTGGCACCAAAATAAGATAGTTCCATCGCTTCTTGATAAGACATAGTTTTAAGGAGTTTAGCATCAGGTACAATGCGCGGATCACAAGTATAAACTCCATCAACATCAGTCCAAATTTCACAACAATTGGCACGTAAACAAGCTGCTAACACGGATGCTGAATAGTCAGATCCATTACGTCCAAGGACGACCAATTCACCTTTTTCATTACCAGCTGTAAAACCAGGCATTAAAATAATATCTTCTTGAGGTATTTGCATTTGTTTAATGCGACATGTAGATTCGGCAATATCCACAGTTGATTCTAAATAATCACCCTGTGCTAATAGCATAACCATTGGATTGATGACGGTAACTACATGACCTTTTGCTTTAAGTAGTTCTTGCATAATTGCAATCGATAGTTTTTCACCACGACAAATAATTGAGGCATTAATGCTATCGGGACATTGTCCTAATAAACGAATACCTTCAAGTAATTGCTTAACATGATTTAATTCATTTAAGGCAAAACGTTTCATTTCTTGATAAGCAAAATTAGGTTGTGCTTTTGATAGTCCTTCTAAAAGATCTGCAAAAATTTTTTCAGCATCATAAATATTATTATGAATATCTTGCCCAGCAATGGTTTTTTCAACCATGGCAACTAAATGATTGGTTATTTTAGCTGGAGCAGATAAAACCGTGGCTGTCTGTTCTTGCTTAGCATTATTTTCAATAATCTCTGCAACACGCAAAAAACGTTCGGCGTTAGCAACAGATGTTCCTCCAAATTTTAAAACTTTCATATCACACCTTTATTTATTATTTTAATTTCTTTCCGTCCATTACTATTTAAATTACCTAATACAAAATTTGTCGTTAAGTATTAAACGAATTTTTATAGAACCAAACCCTGACACTATTAATTGGTTATTTATTATTACTCTTTTATTGATATTAAATACTTCTTTTGCTTACAAAATAAAAACCCGCCTTTTTTGGCGGGTCTTTTAATTTTTTTAGGAAAAATCAACCCGCCCTATTTCTAATAATAGTGCCTAAGGTACCAATAATGCCTAAAATACTTGTTACCATTGTCATTTTTTTTCCTAAATAATTTATCAAATAAAATTCAAAACAAAACAGCCCGACATTTTCATGTCAGGCTGTAATTTTAAAAAACCTTTTTACTATTTTCGTACTCATTGACTACTTTATTTAACGCTTGATAGATATTTTCAACATTTTGTTTTTTTAATGCTTCATCAAGGATATTTAAATACGACAACATTAATTTTTGATTATCTTCGGCAAATTGTGGCGATATTTCCTGATCTTCATATAACATCACATAAGTACGCGCAAATCCAAAGATCAAAAAATACACTGCCGCATTTTTGGGATCTTCTTGGATCAATGTTTGCATTGCTCTACGTAATTTTACGTAAGTATCAGTACCGGGCAAACTTGTCGCAAATGTTTTCGTTACTTCAGAAAATGTCATTGCAATAAACCTCTATCAAATATATAAGAGAAAAGGATAGCAATCCATTAACATAAGTGCAAGTCTATTTTGTTTATCAACAAACAATTTTTTGGCTATCAAATTGTATTAGTGTATCTGCATTTATTATTTCATGCAGATACTGAATTTAAAGTTGTTACATTGTTCCTTTATATACAGCAAGACCAGCTTGAGCCTGAGCAACTGGCATTATTTCAATAGAATTAACATTAAAATGTGCAGGTGTATTGACCAGCCATGATACCGTATTGGCAATATCTTCAGCTGTAATATATTCTACTCCCTGATAGACTTTAGCTGCCTTCTTGTCATCACCGTGAAACCGAACATTCGAAAATTCGGTACCACCACATAATCCAGGTTCAATGTTGGTTACTCTTATTTTTTTACCAAGTAAATCTGTGCGTAAATTAGCACTAAACTGTTTAACAAATGCTTTAGATGCCCCATAAACATTGCCACCTTGGTAAGCATATGTGCCAGCAACTGAACCAAGATTAATAATATAACCAGTGTTGCGTTCAACCATTTTAGGCAAAATTTGATGAGTTAAATGTACAAGTCCAATGATATTAGTATCTATCATGGTTTGCCAATCATTATAATCCGCCTCATAAGCTGGCTCTAAACCAAGTGCTAGTCCAGCATTATTTACTAAAATATCAATTAATTGAAAATTCTGTGGTAATTGTTGCAAAATAGATTCCACTGCATCTTTTTTTGTCACATCTAATGGCAATGGCAAAAAGTTATGAGCTAATTCTTCGGCAAGTTTCTGTAATTTATCTGCTCGTCGAGCAATACCCACGACTTTATAACCATCTGCGATTAATTTACGACAAATAGCTTGACCAAAACCTGACGAAGCACCTGTAACCAAAGCTGTATTCATAATAAATCTCCTTGAAATGTTAAATTACAGTTTAGGCATATTTTTATTATATTTTAGATAAGTAGATAAAAGATAACATAAAAATATACTCAAACATATACTTAACCTGAAACATTTTTACAAATGATTTCGATTGAATCTAACAAAAACCCGCTAGTTAAGCGGGTTGATGTTTAAAATTTCACTTGGCAACTTCTTCGATTGGTTCTTCATCTTTTAGCGGAACAATTAAGGTGTCAATATGAGTATTATTAATAAGTTGGCGAGCTGAAGACATTAATTTACTCCAAAAATCTTGATGGTGACCACAAACTACAAGATCAGCACCATATTCTTGAATTGCTTCAATTAATACTTGTCCAAACTCACCGTTTCCAGAAAGAGTATGAGCAATTGGATAACCTGCATCATTTGCAAGTTTGTTCAATGCGATATGTGCATCTTCACTAATTTTATCTTTCATATCATTCATATTAATATCAACTAAACCAGTATAAAGATCGGAATAATTAATACCAACGTGAATCAATGATATTTGCGCATTATATGGCCTTGCCATAGAAACTGCTTTTTCGACAAGAACTTCACTTTCAGGTGATAAATCAACTGCGACTAATATATGTTTATAAGCCATGATATTTTACTCCTTCCTCTTTTAGACTTCCTGGTTAAGTTTAAAATCAATACCCTATTTTTACTACTAAATTAGTTTTTGAGCAAGCCAAAAAAGTGACGCAGATAACAAAATTGATATTGGAAGTGTTAAAATCCAGGTCAATGCAATATTTTTTATGGTTTTGCTTTGCACTCCACCACCATCAACAATCATCGTCCCAGCAACAGATGAAGAAAGAACTTGAGTTGTCGAGACCGGCATTCCAGTATAACTTGCGATACCTATGGATAATGCGGTAGTAATTTGTGCACAAACACCTTGTGCATATGTCATACCTTTTTTACCAATTTTTTCACCAATAGTAATAGCCACTCGTCGCCAGCCTATCATTGTTCCGATAGCCAGAGCAGAGGCAACGGCAACAATAATCCAAATAGGCGCATACTCAACTGTTTTAAGTAAATTATTATTTAACGATTTTAGATATTGCTTATCTGCTGTTGAAACTTTAGTTTGCTTAGCTACATGAGAAACCGTATCTGATAGACAAAGCAAAATACGTCTAGTTTGTAAACGTTGGTCAACAGTTAGTGTGTCATAATCATTGATTTTATTAAACAATGAATTAGCGATTCCTAGTGTGGTAAATGAACGTGAATAATCACAATGGTATTTATTTAAATCACCTACAGGGACAGTCGTATCTACTGCTGACTGTTTACCGATAATAGTATCAAGTTCATCATTATGGGTAGTAAAATACTCTTCAATATTATGAATTGCATTGCGTGTATTAGTAATATCGTAAGTAGTTGCACTCATATTTACAATAAAACCAGCCGGTGCAATCCCCATTAATACTAGCATTAACAGGCCAATACCCTTTTGCCCATCATTGGCACCATGTGAAAAACTAACACCAGCAGCTGAGATAATTAACATTATACGTATCCAAAATGGGGGTTTTTTCTTACCATATAGTTTTTCTCGCTGTTCTGGTGTCATAAATATACGTTCTCTTTTCTTACTACTTTTTTTACTTTGACTTTTACGCGTCCAATATTTTCGTAATAAAAATATCATTAAACCAGCAATGACTAATCCTACAACAGGGGAAATAATAAGAGATAAAAATATCTGAATCATCTTAGGAATATTGAGTGCATCAATAATAGAGGTATCCATAATAAATGCATTCGCAAGGGCAACCCCAATAATTGAACCGATTAAGGTATGTGAACTAGATGCGGGAATGCCAACATACCAAGTACCTAAGTTCCAAATAATAGCTGATAATAAGATTGAAAAGACCATCGCAAGTCCATGCATTGAACTTACATTAAGCAGTAGATCGGTTGGTAAAAGATGAACAATTGCGTAAGCAACACTAAGTCCACCTAGTAGCACCCCAAAAAAATTAAACATCCCCGCCATAAAAACAGCAAGTTGTTCTTTCAATGCCCTAGTATAAATAACAGTTGCTACTGCATTAGCCGTGTCATGAAAGCCATTAATTGCTTCGTAAAATAACACAAAAAGCAATGCTAAAGCTAATAATACAATGGTTGAAAACTCTAAATCAGCAAATAGATGAAACATAATATATCTTTCTGTTGTTAATAGCGGGACTATTATCCTTGAGAATAGGATAATGAGCAAAACAATTTTTATTTTTTTCTTTTAGCGTTTGGCATAACGGGCAGCTAAAAAAGCACAAATCATTAATTGGATTTGATGAAAAATCATTAAAGGCAAAATCATTATCCCCATTACGGACATGGGAAAAATGACACTGGCCATTGGAATACCGCTTGCCAGACTTTTTTTAGAACCACAAAATACTATCGTAATTTCATCTTCTTTATTAAAACCAAGAAGTCTTGAACCATAAGTTGTGATAACTAATACCATAGTTAATAATAAAATTGAAAACAAGATAATTTCCAAAAGAGATAAAAAACTAATTTGTGACCAAATACCATTAGCCACCGCATCACTAAAAGCGACATAAACGACTAATAAAATTGATGTTCGATCGGTTTTTGCGATCACACTTTTGTATTTTTCTATCCATTTAACAAGAAAACGCCGTGATAGATGTCCAATAACAAAAGGTAACATTAATTTCAACATAATAGAGGTTATTGCATCGATAATATTCATTGAACCGGCAGTTTGTGTATGCATTAAGAGTCCAACCAAAAGTGGGGTAATAAAAACACCTAATAAAGTTGATGCTGATGCACTACAAATTGCCGCTGCAACATTACCTTTAGCGATAGAGGTAAAAGCAATAGCTGATTGTACTGTTGCTGGTAAAACACAAAGATAAACAAATCCTAAGTATAAATTTGGGGATAAAAATCTTGGTACTAGCAATTGCATTGCCAGACCTAATAGAGGAAAAATAACAAATGTAGTAATAAATATTACACAATGGAGTCGCCAATTTTTTATGCCAATTATAATCGCTTGAAAAGAGAGTTTGGCACCATGCATAAAAAATAGTAAACCAATGGCAAAAGTGGTTAAGTATTCAAAAACAGTTTTAGTCTCACCTTTACATGGAAATAAACTTGCGGTAATAACAACACCAATTAATATTAATAAAAAAGTATCGATTTTAAAACGCTGCAAAATGTTCATAGTGTTCAAGGTAACAAGTTAAAAAAAACGCCACAGATGTGGCGATATAATTAAGGGATACAGATTTACTCTAAGAAACTACGTAGTACATCAGATCGACTTGGGTGACGCAACTTGCGTAATGCTTTGGCTTCAATCTGACGAATACGTTCACGTGTAACATCAAACTGCTTACCAACTTCTTCAAGTGTATGATCGGTATTCATATCAATACCAAATCGCATACGTAACACTTTCGCTTCACGAGGTGTTAAACCTGATAAGATATCACGTGTCGCACTACGTAAACTTTCTGATGTTGCTGCATCTAACGGTTGTTCTAATGCCGTATCTTCAATAAAATCACCTAAATGTGAATCTTCATCATCACCAACAGGGGTTTCCATTGATATTGGCTCTTTAGCGATCTTCAATACTTTACGAATTTTATCTTCTGGCATTTGCATACGTTCAGATAATTCTTCTGGTGTTGGTTCACGACCAATTTCCTGAAGCATCTGACGTGAAATACGGTTTAATTTATTAATTGTTTCGATCATATGTACCGGAATACGGATGGTTCTAGCCTGATCAGCAATAGAACGTGTAATTGCTTGTCTAATCCACCAGGTAGCATATGTTGAAAATTTATATCCTCGACGATATTCGAATTTATCCACCGCTTTCATTAAACCAATATTACCTTCTTGGATAAGATCTAAGAACTGTAATCCTCGGTTAGTATATTTTTTGGCAATTGAGATAACCAGACGTAAGTTAGCTTCAACCATCTCTTTTTTGGCTCGACGTGCTTTTGCCTCACCAATAGACATACGTCTGTTAATATCTTTAATTTGCTCAATAGATAGACTTGTTTCGGTTTCAATTTGTTGTAAAAGATTAATCTGATCCACTATCGGGTCTTCAAATTCTTTTAAATTAGCAGCAAATGCACCTTTAGCAGTTAAGGCTTTATTATACCAGTTCATGTTATTTTCATTACCTGTAAAATAAGTCATAAACTGTTTTTTCGGCATTTTGCATTGTTCGACGCAGATCTTCATAATTACACGTTCATGTGCTCTTACTCGATCCATCATGCTTCTCATATTATTAACAAGAATATCAAACTGTTTACCGACTAAACGAAATTGCTTAAAGATTTCAGATAAATTTACTATTTCTTGCTGGGCTTTTTTATGGGCACGCCCATATTTTTTGATGGCAGCAGATGTTTTATCATGTTGCTCTTTTAATTCAGCAAATTTAGCTCTTGCTACTTCAGGATCGATTGAGACATCATCATCAGCTGAGGCGTCACTATCTTCATCCTCGTTTTCATCATCATTATCATCAAGTTCAATTTCAGTTTCAGTTTCACTATCTTCTAAATCTACTGGCAGTTCTTCAGTTGATTCTTCAGCATTTGGATCAACAAATCCAGTGATCAAATCAGATAAACGGACTTCACCTGTTTCAATTAAATTATACTGTTCTAGCAGATAAGTAATTGCTTCAGGATATTCTGATACAGAAGTCTGAACCTGATTAATACCATCTTCAATACGCTTAGCAATATCAATTTCGCCTTCACGTGTTAATAACTCTACCGCACCCATTTCACGCATATACATGCGCACCGGATCGGTTGTTCGACCTATTTCTGACTCAACATTAGATAATACTAATGCAGTTGCTGCTTCAACGGCTTCTTCATCAGGGACATTATCTGAAAGTAGTAATTCATCAGAATCAGGGGCTTCTTCAAGCACTTGAATCCCCATATCATTAATCATTTGGATAATATCTTCAATCTGATCTGAATCAATAATCTCTTCAGGCAAGTGATCGTTGACATCAGCATAGGTCAAGTATCCTAACTCCTTACCTCGTATGATTAGGAGTTTTAGCTGTGATTGAGAATTTTGCTCCATATAAGGTATCCACTTTTAGTTATTCGGTCATGTAAGTTTTATATCTAGAATAATACACATCATTATAGATATATTATGTATATTTAGTCTTTTTTTGATAAAACAAGTATTAATGTCGCTAATTCTTTTTTTTCTGCGGAGCTTAAGCCCGAGACTCTTTCTTTGGCGATTAATTCGTCTTGCCTTTGGGCAAGTATATTATCATATAACTCTTTTAATGTATGACAAAAAATTAAGGTTATTTCGTCATCCTGATAATGATATTCCCATGTTGCTAAACGATTTAACTGTTTATAAAATGGTCTATCGATACACTCAGTTAGTAATTGGGCTGTATTTATATTAGGATAATGTTGACATAATTCAAGTAGTTCAATAAAAATTTCGATACCCGCAAGTTTTACTTGGCGAATCGTTTCGAGATCTGTGACCTGTTTTGCCAGCTGGGGATATTGAATTAATAGACCAATTAAAATACGCATCGTGGTTAATTTCATATTTGATGCTGGTGCTTTTTCTACTTTTTTTTCGTCACTTTTGTAACGACTTGAATAGATTAACTGTTCAATTTGTGATACATCAAGTAATCCTAAATAATTCCCTAAGCGTTGCAATAAGTTTAATCTAAATGCTTTGGCTTTAACTTGATCAAGTAATGGCAAAGCGAGAGAACTTAATTTGGCTTTACCTTCAGCCGTTTTTAAATCCACTTGTTTTAATAATTCATCAAATAAAAATTTAGATAAATTTGGTGCTGATTTTAAATAATCTTCAAAGCCTTGTTTGCCAATTTTGCGAACTAAACTATCAGGATCTTCATCTTGTGGTAAAAAAGCAAATGTTATATCTTTACCATCAATCAGACAAGGTAATAATACATTAAGTGCTCGCCAAGCAGCACTGCGTCCAGCGTTATCACCATCATAACAAAAAATCACTGAATCGGTTGCCCTAAACAAAAGTTTAATATGCTCTTCTGATGTTGCCGTGCCTAACGCCGCAACGGCATAATCAATACCATATTGAGCAAGCGAAACCACATCCATATAACCTTCCACAATTATCAATTGTTTGGGATTACGATTGACTTCCTGAGCTTCATAAAGTCCATATAATTGGAAGCCTTTATGGAAAATAGGTGTTTCTGGTGAATTTAGATATTTTGCTGAATCATTGATGATAGTTCGTCCACCAAAAGCAATGACGTTACCTTGTCTGTCACGAATGGGGAACATAATTCGTCCACGAAAGCGATCATAGTGATTACCACTTTCATTATTAACCGACATTCCCGCTTTCTCATAAAGTATGGCTTCATCTTTGGTTTTAACAACATGTTGAAAAGTTAATTGCCATTCATTAGGAGCAAAACCGATTTTATATCTAGCGACAATTTCAGCATTAAGACCTCGTTGCTCAAGATATTCTCTCGCCTCTTTTGAGGTTGGTAAAGCTAACTGCTGCTGATAAAAATTAGTCACTTTTGCCATCAGTGTATAAAGATCGCGACGAACATTTCGTGATTCAATCTGCTTTGCTTGATCGTGTTGATTGTTACTATCAGCTGTATAAGGAACACGAACCCCTTGCATACTAGCTAATTCTTCAATTGCTTCTGGAAATGATAAACGCTCATATTGCATTAAAAAACTAACAACAGAGCCAGATGCACCACATCCAAAACAATAATAGATTTGCTTTTTTTCGTTGAGCGAAAAAGAGGCGGTTTTTTCATCATGAAAAGGGCAACAACCAAAATAGTTATTACCTTTCTTCTTCATTTTAACGCGTTTGCTGATCACATCAAGAATGTTAGTGCGAGCAATCAAATCTAGAATAAAATCGTTAGGAATAAGACCTTTCATGATAAAAATTCACTAAGATTGATATTACACAAAGACAACAAGCCGTATAGATGACGGCTTGTTAAAATTCTTTCTATCTAAAATATAATAAATTGTTTTTTAGTATAAATATTAGTATAGACGAGTGCGACGAGCGTTTTCTCTTTCTAATTTTTTAGCATGACGTTTAACTGCCGCTGCTTTTGCGCGTTTACGAATAGT
>CALYPG010000015.1 GCA_945271295.1 uncultured Gilliamella sp.
AAAGTAATAAAGTAATAAAGTAATAAAGTAATAAAGTAATAAAGTAATAAAGTAAGGACTCGAAGTGACTAAAAAAAGTAAACAAGTTTTTGTATTAATGGGCGTGTCAGGTAGTGGCAAATCAGCGGTCGCAAAACAAGTTGCTTATAATCTTGACGCAGCATTTTTAGATGGCGACTTTTTACATCCTAAAGCAAATATTTTAAAGATGCGCAGCGGAACCCCATTAAATGATGAAGATCGGATGCCTTGGCTTCATTTAATTAGTAATGCAGCATTTGCAATGAGCAACGTAAATGATGTTTCAATTATTATTTGTTCATCACTAAAACGACAATATCGAGATATTATTCGTGGTGAAAATGAAAATGTTCACTTTGTGTACTTAAAAGGAAGCTTTGAAGTTATTGCAGATCGTTTAGCAAAACGTAAAGGGCATTACCAAAAAACAGGCATGCTACAATCACAATTTGATACTCTTGAAGAACCAATGTCTGATGAAAAAGATGTTTATACCATTAATATTGAACAATCATTAGAAGGTGTTGTCCATGACACCGAAGAAACGATACGTGCAATATGTCATTGCTAATAATATAAAAACAAATAAAAAATAATAAAGAAAATCCAAGAGGTTAATGTGAATCCTACCGTTCAATCTGTAACACGTCGTATTATTGAGCGTTCTAAAGCTTCTCGTGAAGCTTATTTACAAAAAATAGAACGCGCCATGTATCAAAAAGTCACCAGAGCCAGTTTACCCTGTAGTAATCTAGCACATGGTTTTGCTGCCTGTTGTATTGATGAAAAAAATGATTTAAAAAATATCCTTAAAAGTAATATTGGAATCATTAATTCATACAATGATATGCTTTCAGCGCATAAACCTTATGAATTCTATCCTGAGCAAATTCGTAAAGTCTTACATGAAGCTGGTGCTGTTGGCCAAATGGCTGGTGGTGTGCCGGCAATGTGTGATGGAGTTACTCAAGGTGAACCGGGTATGGAGCTTTCATTGATGAGTCGTGATGTAATTGCAATGTCCGTTGCAGTTGCCCTTTCTCATAATATGTTTGATGGTGCTTTATATTTGGGCATATGCGATAAAATCGTACCCGGTCTTTTTGTGGGTGCATTAACCTTTGGCCATTTACCTGCGATTTTTATACCAGCCGGCCCAATGCCTTCTGGATTACCAAATAAAGAAAAAGTTCGCATTCGCCAACTTTATTCGGAAGGTAAAGCATCGCGTGAAGATTTGTTAGAATCAGAGTCAGCTTCTTACCATACCAGTGGCACTTGTACTTTTTATGGTACGGCAAACAGTAACCAAATGGTTATTGAATTAATGGGATTACATTTACCCGGAGCTGCGTTTGTTCATCCTGAAACCGCATTACGTTTTGAATTAACTAATGCCGCTGCTAAACAAATTACTCGCCTAACTAACCAATCTGGAAATTATATGCCTGTAGGTAAAATGGTTGATGAAAAGGTAATTGTAAATGGTTTAGTTGCCTTACTGGCCACAGGTGGTTCTACTAATCTCACCATGCATATTGTTGCTATGGCTAAAGCGGCGGGCATTATCATCAATTGGGACGATATTTCAGATTTATCAACCGTAGTACCTTTACTTTGCCGAATTTATCCAAATGGACCTGCTGATATTAACTATTTTCAAGCTGCTGGTGGAACATCGTTACTAGTGAGAGAATTATTAAATGGCGGTTTACTTCATGAAGATGTTGAAACCGTTGCTGGTCGAGGTCTAAGTCGATATACCAAAGAACCTATTTTGGAAAATGGTCAATTAGTTTTCCGTGAAGGACCAACTAAATCACTGGATGAAAATGTCATTGCATCAATGAAAAAACCATTCAACTCTCATGGTGGATTAAAAGTAATGTCAGGTAATCTTGGGCGCGCAGTAATGAAAACATCAGCGATAGCCCCTGAACATCAAATTATTGAAGCACCAGCAGTAATTTTCAATAGCCAATATGATTTAGATGCTGAATATAAAGCGGGTAAATTAAATAAAGACTGTGTTGTTGTCGTTCGCTATCAAGGCCCAAAAGCAATTGGCATGCCTGAGTTACATAAACTCATTACACCATTAGGTGTACTTCAAGATCGTGGTTATAAAGTGGCATTATTAACTGATGGCCGTTTATCTGGTGCATCGGGTAAAGTGCCAGCAGCGATACATGTTACCCCTGAAGCTTATGATGGTGGATTATTAAGTAAAGTGAAAAATGGTGATATGATACGAGTTAATGGTCAAACTGGTGAAATGACATTATTAGTTGACGTAGAAGAACTTGCTAAACGCGAACCTTATCCTTTTAATTTAGTTGACTCGCATCATGGTTTTGGTCGAGAACTTTTTACTGTTATTCGTGAAAATCTTACTTCAGCAGAAGAAGGTGCAGTTAGCTTTTAATCTAATCATTCTGCCGCAATGACGGCAGAAATGCTAATTGAAATATTAAGTTAAATACCTTAAATGTTATTTAATTTTGATATGATTAAAACTGATTTTTCATCACAATTAAAATCAACGTAAAACTATAAATCGCAATAGGTTAGACTATTGCCCTTATAATTATCTACTATATAATATTTAATACTCATCAAACTACAGTTATTAAAAATGAGTAAACGCAAGGAGATAGTTCATCAGGAGCTGATTCGTTTAACGAAAACCCTAAAATTACAAATTGCTAATGGAAACTTAACTAAAGTTACCGGCTTTGATGCCAATACAATTGGATTTAATTTAGGTATTGCGCGCAATTCAGTAAGTAAAGAACTCAATCAACTGAATGTAGCGGGTATGGTAATAAAAATAAAATCTCGTCCTGTTTATTTTCTAGATAAAGCAACCTATGAAAATATAATCCAACAAAAATTAAGCTACAATATTTATGATGAAGTAACACAATCACAACTTTTACCTCAAACTAAAAAAACACAACTTGATCCTTTTTTTCAGCTTATCGGTCATAACCATAGTTTACAAACCGCAGTTACAAAAGGTCGGGCAGCGGTACTTTATCCTAATGGACTACATGTGATAATCACTGGAGAATCTGGTGTTGGGAAAACCTATTTTGCAGAATTAATGCATCAACTAAGAGAGCAACAAGTTGGGCATACTGTTCCTTTTATCTATTTTAATTGCGCGGAATATTATAATAATCAAGAATTACTATCATCACATCTATTTGGTCATAAACAAGGGTCATTTACGGGGGCAACTCATCATAAAATCGGTCTTATAGAACAAGCTAACGGTGGTTTTTTATTGCTAGATGAAGTACATAGATTAAGCCATGAAAGCCAAGAAAAGTTATTTTTAATTATAGATAAAGGTCAATTTAATCCTCTAGGGTCAACGGATAAACCAACCAAAGTTAATATTCGATTAATCTGTACTACGACCGAAAATATTCAATCCAGTTTATTGCGTACTTTTTTAAGACGTATTCAAGTCAATATTGATTTACCGTCTATCGAGTCTCGTAGTTTAGAAGAACGAGCTGAATTAATTTTTCACTTTTTACAAATAGAAAGTAAAAAGATTGATCATATTATCTCAATTGATAAAGTTGTTTTAATCTACTTATTAACCAAACAACTAAAAGGAAATATAGGCCAGCTTAAAAGCGATATACAATCCTTATGTGCTCAAGGATGGACTGCCAATCTACATAAAAAATCTTCAACCCTAGTACTTGATAAGCAATTTATTGAAGAATTTTACTCCCCAACTCAAGAAGTCAATATACTTGCTAATGGATTATTTAATCATGAGCAATATATTGAAATATCTGAAATAGGGAATCAACAGTTAACAAATACTCTCACCGAATTAACCAACAAAGAAGATAGCGATCTATTTTATACTTTTATTACTCAAGAGTATGTCAATTTACGTAATAGTAATGTTTCTCCCCATGAAACTCTATCTATCTTAAAAAAGAAATTAAAAAACATTTTCGATTATGGGATTAATCAACAAAATCATAAACAATATATACATAATGAACAATTCGAAAAATATATTAATATCTTAACAGAGTATATTGAGGATATTTTAGGATTTTCCTTACAAAATCATCTTAAGAATTTACTATATAAACATTTTTTAACATTACTCACTTATATTAAAAAAGAGATGATCCCTAATCTATATTCATCTAGCTTGATTCTTGATCACTGTAAAGATGAATATGATAATGCATTATTAATTTGCAAACGAATTGAAGATATTTTTTATATTCAATGCCCTGCTACTGAAATTGTTTACTGGTGTTTATTCCTCAAAGAATGCCGTTTAAATCGACAAAAAAAAACCATTCCTGATAGTTATAAGGTTATATTTATTGCGCATGGTGATACAACAGCAACCAGCATGGCAAATTATGTTAATCGTATTTTAGAATATGAATTAATTATTCCAATTAATATGCCATTTGAACAATCTGTACATGATACGCTTGAAATTTTAATCGAAAAAATTAAACAATACCATTGCCAACAACTTATTTTAATTGTTGATACCGGATCTTTAGTACATTTTGGCAATGTTATTCATCAATTATTTAATATTGATGTTCTATTGCTGCATAATATTACCCTATCAACATTATTAGATTTTAGCTTAGATTTGACTTATGAAACTAAAGATTTTTATCAAATTGTTACGCTAATTAAAGAAAAAGACATTGATTATAAATTATGCGACCATCTGGAAGAAAATCACGAACAGGTTATGATGATATCGTGTATAACAGGTATGGGAACTGCTATTAAAATAAAAAATGTCATTGAGGAATGTTTTAACGATTTAATTAATAATACTCGTTTATTGGTTGTCGATTATCATGATATTCGTAGTCCTGAACGTTTACGTAATGTATTAAATAAAAAAGAGCATATCGTTGGCATTATTGGCACTTTCCAACCCGGGTTACCAGATATTCCGTTTATCTCGTTAGAAGAACTATTTTCAGAACAAGGTCCTGAACTAATTATTAGTCTATTAAAACCACAAATGAGTGAAAATGAGCGACAGTTAATGCTACAAAAGAGCACAATGAAATTTATTGGGGTTTTGACACTAGAAAGTATTATCAATCAAATTTCGGTACTAAATCCACAAAGAATTTTAGATGAAATGAAAGATGTTTATCATTATATCTGTCAAAAACTAGATTTATCTCCATCAAAACAAGTGACACTTCGTTTTCTTATTCACTGCTGTTGTATGGTTGAGCGTATTGTAATTAGTCGCAAACCGTTACAGATGGCAATTGAAAATCAAACTATTGAATCTAATTATGCTATATCTGTTATTAAAGAAGCCTTTTCCCCGATTGAAAATAGTTACACTATTCGTTTATCCGATGCCGAATTCTTATATATCTATCAATTACTTTACAATTAATATTTGATTTTTAACACAAAAAAACATTTATTCCCTCTTGCTAGATTTTTTGGCATAACTTTTGCTTATTATTTTGTAAGTCAACATTATAAGGAGTAAAAGTTTGAATAATTTATCATCTCAAATCTTAATACTTACCCATGGTGATTGGGGAAAACAGCTTAAAGAAAGTTTAAGTATGATCATTGGTCACATTGATGGTGTATTTGATATTGCGCTAATGCCTAATGATACCTTCAGTGAGTATTATCAAAAAGTTGAACAACAAGTTGCAAAGATGCCTGAAGGATCTTTAATCATTACAGATTTTATTGGCGGTACTACTTCTAATACAGCCGCCAGACTAAGTCTTGATTATAAAATTGGCGTTATTTCTGGACTTAGTGCTTTGTTATTAATTGAAGCTATCAACAAAAAAGATGAAGGGCCTTTAATTTATGTAATTAACGATTTAGTAGCAGTCGGACAGGGAAGTTGTAAAGATGTATTAGCCGAAATAAAACAGAAATCTAAGGAGAATCAATAAAATGGCCAAAATTGTATTATGTCGAATAGATAGTCGTTTAATCCATGGGCAAGTTGTAACTAAATGGGTTGGTCAATCTCAAGCTAATCGAATCGTTGTGGTAAGTGACGAACTTGAAAATGATCCTTTCATGAAAAACATCTACTTAATGGCCGCGCCACCTAATGTCAAAGTAGACTGTTTGGGTAACCAACATTTTGTTCAACTCTGGACAGAAAATCAATTAGGAGAAGGTAATGTATTAGTTTTATTTCCTAGTTTAACTACCGTTTGTCAGGCTATTGAAATGGGTTTTACCATTGATAAAATTCAAGTAGGTGGGCTTGGGGGAGGACCTAATCGTAAAGCTGTATTTCAAAATATTACATTAGATGATAATGATGTGAAAACACTAGAAAAAATAAAGCAATTTGGTGTTGATGTTTATTTCCAAACTATACCAGAAGATAAGCCTCAACAAGTTGATGATGTATTAAAAAAATACTAACTTATCATCTTATTAGGAGAAATTATGAGTACATTAATGATTGCAATTTGTATGGGGGTATATTATTGGTTTGCCCGTTTACGATTTGGTTACACATTTTCAGCAATGTTATTACAACCCGTTGTTGTCGCCATTTTTGTTGGTTTATTAACTGGAAATATGGCCGCAGCCATGATCATCGGTGCGGGCATGCAACTGGTTTATTTAGGTGTAACTTCAACTCCCGGTGGTAATGTTCCTTCTGATCCAGCGCTTGCCGCATGTATAGCAATTCCAATTGCTGTGCAAGCTGGAATGGATACTAATATGGCCATTGCCTTAGCTATTCCATTTGGTGTAATAGGGGTATTTGTCGATCAGTTACGACGCACATTAAATGCCATTTGGGTTCATATGGCAGATAAACATGCAGAACAAGCAAACATCGGCGGTATTATGCGTTGTGCATTTATCTATCCATCTATTTTAGGTTTTATTATTCGCTTTCCAGTTGTTTTTGCTGCTAATTTTTTTGGTCAGCCAGTAGTTGAAAAATTTTTAGCCTTAATGCCTACTTGGTTAACTCATTCATTTGAAATTATTGGTGGTATTTTACCTGCACTAGGTTTTGCCATTACCATTATGGTTATTGGGAAAAAGAATTTACTACCTTATTTTATTGGTGGATTTTTCGCGGTACTTTACTTAAAAGTCGATGTAATGGCTATGGCAATATTTGGAACCTGCTTAGCATTTTTAATAAAAAGCTTTGCAAATAAAGAGGATGCATGAAATGAATAATAACCAAGTCAGTTCTGATTTCATTGAAAACGAACTTATTGAAAAAGCTAAACAAAGTAGCCGATTAACTAAAAATGATCTTCGTAAAGCATGGCTTATTTATTATCTTGGCGCTGAATTATCTAGTTCTTATGAACGGTTACAAAGTTTAATATTTTGTGCATCAATGACGCCAATTATTAAAAAACTGTATAACACCAAAGAAGAACAAACTGAGGCTTTAAAACGTCATTTAAATTTTTTTAATACAGAAGCAACATTTGGTTCAATGATTCAAGGTATTGCAATTGCTATGGAAGAACAAAAAAGCTTAGGAGAAAATATTTCTGATAGTTCAATTACTGGTATTAAAACGGGTTTAATGGGACCTCTTGCAGGTATTGGTGATTCAATTATTTGGGCAGCGGTTATGCCTTTACTTATAGCATTATTTATCCCATTTGCTGCTAATGGTAATGCAATGGGTGGCGTTATACCATTAATTGTTTATCCAACCATTACTCTTATTTTAAGTTATGCCTTAATTAATAAAGGTTATACTGTTGGACGAGACTCTATTATAACCTTATTACAAGATGGCAAAATGAAGCAATTAATTTATGGCGCTAATGTTTTAGGGCTGATTATGATGGGAGCATTATCAGCAAATTATGTACATTTAACCACGCCTCTTGTATTTAGTACGGCAGAAGGAACTAAAGTGGTGGTACAAGAAATAATAGACTCGATAGCGCCAGGTTTATTACCACTATTTGCTGTATTTTCGATTTACTTTTATCTCATCAAAAAAGGGCCACGTTATACGACCATCTTAGTTTCAGTGGTAATTATCAGCGTGATTACTTCATTACTAGGGATATTGTAACTATTTGTATAAATATAATTATTTTTAATTACATTATTAATAATAAATAGTTAAGTTTATGTTTTGTTATCTTTAAAAAGCAATTTAGCTGATAAAGGTAACTTAATAAACATCATTAAATCAGGTGTTTTGTATCAAATAAATTTCACGTTGTGTAAATTCAAAATAGGTCAGGTATAAAACACTTCAAATAAATATATCATAACCATCATTAATCAATCTGAGAGATAAAGATGATATCTATATATGAAAAATATAACTTAAAAAAAGTGATTAACGCCTCAGGTCGTATGACAATATTAGGTGTATCAACACCGAGACCAGAAGTAGTCAATACTGTTTGTGAAGGCTTAAATGAGTATTTTGAAATAAAGGATTTAGTGGATAAAACAGGGCAATATATTGCTAACTTGCTAAATGTTGAAAATGCCGTAGTGGTGTCATGTGCATCAGCGGGTATTGCACAAGCGGTTGCCGGGGTTATTGTAAAAGATGACCTTGACCTGTTGATGAATTTACATTCATCAGATAAATATGTGCCACGTGAAATTATTGTCCCTAAAGGCCATAACGTTAATTTTGGAGCCCCAATAGGCACAATGGTTGGTTTAGGTGGTGGTATTGTAGTTGAAGCAGGTTATGCCAATGAGTGCAAACCGGAGCATATTGAATCGTTAATTAATCCTGATACGGCGGCGATTTTATATGTTAAGTCACATCACTGTGTTCAAAAAAGTATGTTGTCGGTAGCGCAAACGGCCAGTATTGCCAAAAAGTATAATATTCCACTAATTGTTGATGCGGCGGCAGAAGAAGATTTGCAAACTTATTATCAACAGGGAGCTGATTTAGTTATTTATAGTGGTGCCAAAGCGATAGAAGGTCCGACCAGCGGTTTAGTAATTGGTCGTCAACAAGCAGTTGAGTGGGTAAAACGCCAATCACAAGGTATTGGAAGGCCAATGAAAGTAGGTAAAGAAGGTATTTTGGGTTTAACAAAAGCCATTGAACTTTATATTACCGAGCCAAAGCAAGAAACCGGTCAACAGATGGTGGCAAAAATGACTCCATTTATAGAAAAACTAAATGCTATAGCCGGTATATCAGCTAAGGTCGTTTGGGATGGAGCGGGGCGAGATATTGCCCGAGCCGAAATATCGTTTGATGCAAAAGTGACAGGTAAGAGCGCTCAAGATATGGTACATCTGATGAAACAAGGTAAAATTGCCGTTTATTTTCGAGACTATAAAGCGAATGAAGGTAAAGTAGATGCAGATGTTCGTAGTGTAACGGGCGAACAACTCGATATTATTTACAACAAAATTAAAGCAATTATTCAAGGAGCAAGCTCATGCAACTGACCCCCAATTATTACAATGACCGTGTCTGTTTAAATGTTTTGGCCAATTCAATAGCTAATGCAAAAGCAATTTATGAAGCGGCACAAACCCACGTGGTGGTTGGTATTTTATCAAAAAACTACCCAGATAATAGTTCAGCGATTGCAGATATGAAAAAATATGCATTAGCAATAGATAATGCAATATCAGTAGGTTTGGGTGCAGGTGACCCGAATCAGTCCACGATGGTATCAGAAATTTCAGCGGAACTGCAACCGCAGCATATTAACCAAGTTTTTACCGGCGTTGCTACAAGCAGGGCACTTTTGGGACAAAAAGAAACGGTTATTAACGGACTGGTATCTCCGACAGGAAAAGTTGGTTTAGTTAATATTGCAACCGGGCCATTAAGCTCTCAATCTGCTGCTGCAATAGTACCGGTTGAGACAGCCATTGCTTTATTAAAAGACATGGGTGGCAGTTCGATAAAATATTTTCCAATGGGCGGATTAAAACATCAAAATGAATTTGAATATGTAGCCAGATGCTGTGCAGAAAATAATTTTTATCTTGAACCCACAAGGGGAATAGATTTAGACAACTATGGCGCTATTTTGAAAATTGCATTAGATGCAGGGGTGAAAAAAATCATTCCACATATTTATAGTTCGATTATTGATAAAGCATCGGGGGCAACTAAGATTAATGACGTAATTACTTTATTGAGCATTACAAAAAAATTAATTTCATAGTAAATGGTAATCACTATTTTTATTACTTACTCTGCTTCAATTTCTGAAAGTAATTCAAGTTTATTAATATTCAATTAGCAGTAATAATTATCAAAGTTCGAATAAATAAATGTCATAATTTTATACAGCTAAGTTTGATAAGACATATTCCCTATTGCAATAAATCAAGGTATTATGTCGAAAATCTAGTCGGCTTAATATAGAGTTACTTTCTGTGGAACAATCGTCATCAGGGGATAGTTTGGTGTCATCGATTATAGCGATTTTGCCTAATTATGTTATTGAGAATCATCCTCTCATTATTGTCTGCATATTATTATTAATTGCAATTGTGCTATTTTCATTCAGTAAGTTAAGAATGGATATTATTGCCTTGCTAACAATTATGGCAATTACTATTACAGGTATTTTAACGCCATCAGAAGCATTAGCTGGGTTTAGTGACCCCAATATTGTTTTAATTGCATTATTATTTATTATTGGTGAAAGTCTGGTTAGGACGGGTATTTCATATAAGATGAGCGAATATATATTGAAAATAGCCGGTAAAAATGATATTCGCATTATTATTTATATCATGTTAGGTGTTGCTTTGCTCGGTTCGATAATGAGTTCAACCGGTGTAGTAGCGATTTTCATACCTGTTGCCATTAGTATCGCAAACCATACAGGTATTCATATCAAAAAATTGATGATGCCACTTTGTATTGCGGCATTAATTAGCGGTATGATGACGTTGGTTGCGACAGCACCTAATCTTGTTGTCAATAGTGAACTTGACCGTTCTGGGTTAACCGAATTTAAATTTTTCTCCATTACTCCAATTGGTTTGTGCGTATTAGTTGTTGGAATTATTTATTGTATCCTTACTCGCAATTGGTTACTTACCGCTGAGCAATTAACACCAACAAATTCACAACCTAAAAGACGAAAAATCACAGATTTAATTCGAGATTATAAATTAATTGGACGCGCGCACCGAGCACAAATACTCGCCGGATCACCATTTGTTGGACGAACCATAGACGGATTACATTTACGAAGTGATCATGGCGTGAATGTGATTGGTATTGAGCGTTGGCGTAAATTTCATAAAGTCTTAATCCCAGTTAATGGCTCAACTGAATTTCGTGAGAATGATATCTTATTACTTGATATGTCTCACTCTGAAGCTGATTATCGTACTTTCTTAACCACCAATAATCTTGAACCGAAAATTTTACGCGGTGAATATTTTTCTGAGAAAGTCAAAGAAGTTGGTATGGCAGAAGTTGCGCTTTTACCAGAATCAACTCTATGTGGCAAAACATTAAATGAAATAGATTTTAGAAGTAAGTATTTTTTAACCGTAATTGGTATTTGGCGCAATCATGCACCTGTGGAAACCAATAACTTATTCCAGGAACGATTAGAAATGAGCGACACACTACTCGTGTGTGGTAACTGGGGTTCAATTCAAAAATTACAGACACGAACAAATGATTTTGTAGTATTGGATTTTCCTTCAGATATAGATGATGTTGCTCCTGCGGGTTCTCAAGCTTATGCAGCATTAATTAATCTTGCTATTATGATTATACTAATGGTAACAGGTATTGTGCCTAATGTAGTTGCTGCGCTTATTGCATGTTTATTAATGGGGGCAACGCGATGTATAGATATGAATAGTGCATATAAATCGATACATTGGCCATCTTTAATTTTAATTATTGGTATGATGCCTTTTGCACTAGCACTAAGTAAAACGGGTGGTATTTCACTCATATCTGATTGGCTTGAAATACATTTAAAATCTTATGGCCCATATATAGTACTAACATTTATATTTTTGCTGTGTTCAACCGTTGGGTTATTTATATCAAACACTGCTACGGCTATTTTGATAGCACCGATTGCCATTGATTTAGCAATAAAATTTGGTTATTCACCTTATCCCTTTGCAATGACAGTTGCAATTGCGACATCGGCATCATTTATTACCCCAGTATCATCACCAGTAAAAACCATGGTTGTTGCACCAGGCGGGTATAGTTTTGGAGATTTTGTAAAAATTGGCGTACCATTAACCTTTGTGGTTATGGCGGTTGATATTGCGATAGTTCCGGTATTCTTTCCTTTTTAAAAATTAACACTTTGTTATTGTAAGTAAATTATACACTTGATACTATAATAACTTTTTTAAAACAGATTAATATCAATTAGGTTGATATTAATGATAGATAGTAAAAAATTATATTTTATAAATTTAAGGAATAGGAAAAATAAAATGGGTAGTTTATTACAATGTATTGTCGCTTTGGGTTTATTAATAGCTTTATTTTCATTTATAGGTTTTTTGTTAATTCAGGTAGCTAAACTAAAAAGCAAATCAATTATCAATCAAATCAACTCTGGAAAAATGAGTGATGCTAAATTAACACGTCAATATAATAATTTCAAAAAATGGAAAGATAATAAATTAATAGCAATTCTCATGGCAGGCATTGCATTTAAATTATATATTAAAATGCAAAATATGTTATTTGATGCTTATAAAGAAGGCATGATTAAACGAAACCTTCCTTTATAGCTTTTCCAACTCTCTAGATAGTGAAAAAAGGCGTTATTAATTACAGATAACGCCTTTTTGATTAAAGATCATAACCAAAATATCAAGTATAATATCCCCTAATTTTTCAATTATGGATAACAATATTGATGTTAAATCCAACTAAACCATTAAATATTATTTTTGCCGGAACGCCTGACTTTGCAGCAACACATTTACAAGCATTAATTAATAGCGAACATAATGTCATTGCAGTTTTTACTCAACCGGATCGTCCGGCTGGTCGGGGTAACAAGCTGACAGCAAGCCCTGTAAAACAATTAGCAATTGAAAATAATTTGCCTGTCTATCAACCTGATAGTTTAAAAAAAGAAGAAAATCAAAAAATCATCTCAGCATTGAATGCTGACATTATGATTGTTGTTGCTTATGGTTTAATTTTACCTCAGGCGGTACTTGATATGCCAAAATTAGGTTGTTTGAATGTGCATGGTTCATTATTACCGCGTTGGCGTGGTGCAGCACCTATTCAACGCGCCTGTTGGGCTGGTGATACGCAAACTGGTATCACAATCATGCAAATGGATGCTGGGCTAGATACGGGTGACATGCTATACAAACTTAGTTGCCCGATAGAACCAACGGATACTAGTGCGTCACTGTATGAAAAATTAGCCAAATTAGGGCCTCAAGGTTTACTTGAAACATTAACATTAATCAATCAAGGTAAAATTAAACCGGAAAAACAAGATGAAAAACAAGTCACTTACGCAGAAAAGCTATCTAAACAAGAAGCAAAATTAGACTGGAATTTACCAGCTGTACAACTTGAACGATGTATTCGTGCTTTTAATCCATGGCCGGTGAGCTTTTTTGAAGTAAACGGAGAGATTATTAAAGTATGGCAAGCTCAAGTGATAGCTACTGAGCATAACAAACCAGCTGGCACCATACTACAATCTGATAAAAAAGGCATTTGCATTGCTACAAGTAAAGATGCTTTGAATATCACTCTTTTACAACCTGCGGGTAAAAAAACAATGCCCGCACAAGATTTTTTAAATTCTCGCAAAGCATGGTTTGCTGTCGGTCAAAAACTGAGCATTGAATAAAATTAATTAGAAATGATTAATCGGTAAAGCTAATTTCAATTAAATTTGATTACAAAAAATTTGTAGTCAAATTTATAGTGCATATCTATTCCATTCAATAAAATATAATAATATTTCTTCACTATATTTTTTTGTTTTCTACCAATATTTATTCATTGGAAAAATCACATTAAAATTAACGATGATTAACGTTCAAAAGTTTGACAAAATTAAAACCTATTTCTAATTTGCAAAAGATATTACGCAATTTAAACCAATTTATCTAACCATTTAAAATATCTTCTCTAACTCACTAACAAAAATTTATAGTTAAAATTCATAAAAAAGCTAAAACAAATCATAAATATTCCATAATTAAAATTTAATTGACTTCATTGATAATAAGAATAATAATCGTTTGCGTTATCATTTAGTAATGGATTATTATGAAATATCATGCGTAGATTTTATTTATTATTATTTATTTTGTTGTTGCCAATTTATTCACAAGCAACAACTCAAACTGAAGAAAAAGATGAAAATAAAAAAAAGGTATCAATTGACAAAAAAGACGAAAGCAATGAAAAAAATACTAAAAAAGATGTAATGCTAGTTAAAGCAACATTTAACCCTTCTCTTATTGCCTCCAACCCCGAAACCATAACTTCTGAAGATGTTCGCACCGGTACAGTAGGAAATGGTAATATAACAGATTTATTAAAAACATTACCCGCCATTCAAGTCTCAAATAGTAGTAACAACGGTAATCAGCAAGGTGAAATAAAACCATCAAAAATAACCATTCATGGAGCATCAAGTTACCAGAATAATTTTATGCTCGACGGTATTAGTTTCAATAATGATATAGATCCTTCAAATCCTAGTGATGATCTTACTGAGACTAGAATTAACTCTGATGAACAAGGTCTATATATCGATAGTCGTTTAATTGATAACGTAAAAGTCTATGACAAAAATATTCCTGTTGAATATGGTGGATTTACCGGTGGTGTAATTGATGTTACAAGTCGTCGGTGGAAACATTCGAATGGCGGGAGTGTTTACTATAATACTACTCGTTCAGCTTGGAATAAAATCCATACGGATAAACGCGTTGATTTTAGTACTCGTCAAAATACTTCAGGTCGCCCTAATCGTTTTCAACCTCACTATAAAAAAGAAAATTTTGGTGGTTGGTTTGAGGCCGGTATAAGTGATAATTTGGGGTTTGTTTTTTCAGCTACACATAAAGAATCTGAAATATCGTCTTATGCTTATCAAGGTGAATCAATTATTTTAGACCCTGATAACCAAATTCTACCTATTGAAGCAAACGGTGGACACAAAAATCAAAAAAGAGAAATAACCAATGTTTCTGGCAAGTTAAGTTGGTATATGACAGATAACACTTATTTAGATTGGTCGATAAACCATTCTAATTATAAAGACTACTCATTTTCTTCAAATGTTGCTAGATCGGGATTTACAACTAACCATAATGGTATTGGTTCAACGCTACAATTGACTTCCCAACAAGATCTTGGTGATTTAGAACTGACAGGCGGTTATCAGGAATTAGAAGATAAACGCCGTAATAATCAAAAGTATTTTGTCGCTTATTACTATTATGACTTTATGGATAAAGATAATAACTTTGAAGTCAAATCTGGCGGGATGGGCGATCTTAAAACCAAACAAAAAAATACCAATTTAAAAGGTAAGTTCACTTTTACGCCATTTAATTGGTTTGACATAATGCATCAACCTAAAACTGGTTTTGAATATACCAAAACTAAAGCCTCCTATATTCGTAACCGAGATTATTTTAGATATAACTATCAAGATTATAATGGCATGTGGGGAGGGTGGATGATCAATGCCTTTAAAAAAGGGAAATATGATGCTGATTACCAAAATTATACACTCTATACAGATGATACGATGACTTATCATCGTTTAACTATACAACCAGGTATAAGGGTTGATTATGATGATTTTATCAAAAATTATAATCTCGCCCCTCGGGTGTCTGCTACTTATGACGTATTTGGTACAAAGCAAACCAGTTTAATTGCTGGTTATAATCGCTATTACGGGAGAACAATGATGAATTATGCCCTATATGGCGCCCAAAATGGTGGTTTGTATAATTGTTATTCTTGTGAACCCGGCGATCAAATTGATGAAAATTGGAATAATAATAACGATTTTGAAGGTCTTAGCAATCTCTCCACGCCATACAGCGACGAAATTAATCTTGGTATTGAACAAAAGATTTTAAATACTCTTTGGCGATTTGAATATGTGCATCGTAATGGTCGAGATGAAGTAGTAAGTAAACCTAAATACCCTAACTCTTCCGTACGAACATTTGATAATACAGGGAAAAGTGAACATAACAGTTTCGCAATCAGTGTGCGAACCTCTGAACCTTGGAAAATTAATATTACTGAAAATACACTGAAAGCATCAATTATTTGGGAAAAAAATCGAAGTAATACACCTAAAACCGGTTATGCACATTATGATCCGGCAGGACGGCGGATTAATCCTAATTATGTGTACTATAATGGTAAAGTCATTAAGGCTTCAAAGTTACCCGCAACTGATTTTAACCTTCCATTACGCTTTAATGTTGAATTTAAAACGGAGTTACCCGATTATGGTGTTTCAGTTTATAACCAATTTCAATGGCATGGTAAACGTTATCAAGCAGTTAGATATGAAAGTAAATATGCTTTTGATGATGATAAAGGTCAATTAGCCCGTTATGATCGAGAAGACTTTGGCAGTACATTTCGTTGGGATGTCAAAATGTTATGGCGACCGACTTTTGTACCCGGTGCTAATATATCGTTAGAAATAAATAATTTATTAGATAAACACAATGTAATTGATCGTTACACCTATGGTGTTGATTCAAATGGTAAATCCATTAAATTGAATTCATATGATTTAGGACGTCAATTCTGGATGCAAGTTGGCTATGATTTCTAGTTTATATTACCACCACTTTGTGGTGGTATTATTTTGATAATTAAATACAAATAACGTGAATAAACTAAAACAATTTTATTTTTTAATCAGACCTTTTTGGCGATCATCGCAATCTATCATTGCTTGGCTCTTACTAATTGCCACCATCACTTTAAGTTTAATCTCAATTTGGTTCAATATTTTAATTAATGAATGGAATGGTCAATTTTTTAATGCACTACAAAAACTAGATAGCACAGCACTATATAATCTGCTATGGGAGTTTTTATTATTGATCGGTATCTTAATTTTATTAGTTGTTTATGCAGACTATTTGCGAAAAAAATTGTTAATTAAATGGCGAAATTGGATGACTGAACAAATTACGCAAAAATGGTTAGCTAAAAATGGGCAGCATTACCATTTACAAATTAGAAAACTCGAACCTGATAATCCGGATCAACGTATAGCTGAAGATATTCAGCTATTAATTTCACAATCTTTGAGTTTACTTATTTCATTTTTAACATCACTATTAACCTTTATATCGTTTTCTATGATTTTATGGAATTTATCTGGTTCAATTTCATTTTCCATTTTCGGCATAACCATAACTATTCCTGGCTATATGTTTTTTGTTTGTATTTTATACGTCGCTGTTGGCATATTACTAACTCATGTAATTGGTCGCAAATTGCATGGTATTAATATTGAAAAACAAAAGAATGAGGCTAATTATCGTAGTGCATTGATAAATTGCCGAGAAAATAGTGATACTATTGCCGGACAACATGGCCAAGCTCAAGAACAAGCAAAATTACAAAATTATTTTTTAGCTATTATTCACAATTGGTATCAGTTGATAAAAAAAGAACGGAATTTACTCTTCTTTGTTAATGGATTTAACCATCTATCCTCTTTAGCTCCAATATTTTTTGCTTTACCCAAATTTATTGCTAATGCAATTCAATTAGGTGGATTAATGCAAATCCGTATGGCTTTTATTCAACTCAATAGTGCACTAAGCTGGTTTATTTTTTGCTATAAAGATATTGCAATATGGCAAGCAACAGTCACAAGACTTTATAATTTTGTAATTTTGTTAGAAGAACCTATTGAGTCTAATGTCAAAAAGTGTGATGACAAATCCGAATTTCTATTAGATGTCACCAATTTGCAAGTAATGAGCGCTAATAATGCGCCATTAGTTTCATTTTCTTGTCAATTAAAAGCCGGGCAATCGATCATCATTGCAGGTGTTTCTGGTATTGGTAAATCAACACTTTTAAAATGTTTAGCTGGATTTTGGCCCTATTTTTCTGGTTCTATTTATCGAACAGATAACTATATATGGATGCCACAAAACAATTATATTGGTTCAGGAAAACTTGCTGACCTAATCAGTTATCCAAAATCAGCAGAGAATTATAACCAAAGCCAACTTGAAGAAGCGTTGATATTTGCAGGATTAAATAAATTAGTTTTTGAACTTTTACACCATGATAATTGGGAAACGAGGTTGTCTGGAGGTGAAAAACAACGGCTATTGTTAGCTCGACTCTATCTTAATAAACCGGATTTATTATTACTTGATGAAATTACCTCAGGGTTGGATATTCAAAACGCCATAATTATGATAGATCGCTTAAAAGAGGCATTACCACATAGTGCAATTGTGTTTGTTTCTCATCAAAGTGAATTACAAAACCAAGTCAATGCAGTGATTAATATTAAATGACTTAGTAAACAATTTTAAAATTATTTTAAACATAAACAGATATTTTAAAGGCCTTTTAAAAAGGGAAGTTATATGATTATGTTTGTACTAGCTTTGGTTAAAAAGTAATTTTTATAGGACAGCAAATGAAAAAATTAATTATATATTGTTTGTTATTTACTCTTATAGGTTGCACACAACACCTATCACCATCACAAGATTCGACAATAAAGCGTTATCAATTAGATAACGGTTTAAACGTTATTTTAATGCCAAATCAAAATGATAATGTCGAATTACGCTTGGTTGTGCATAGTGGATCTTTGCAAGAAACAGAACAACAGAAGGGTTTAGCCCATTTTGTCGAACATATGGCATTCAAAGGCACAACAAACTTTCCTAATAAATCAAGCCGAAATCAATTAGAGCAGTTTGGTATTACATTTGGTACCGATATAAATGCAGTAACGAGTTTTAACTCAACTGTATACAAATTGTCATTACCGGCAAATCCACAATCCACCCAAATAGCATTAAATATTATGGCTGATTGGGCGTATAACATATTATTTAATCCAATTGATTTTAATAATGAACGTAATGTAATTGTCGAAGAATGGCGTTTACGTCAAGGCGTATCTTATCGTATTAATGATCAATTAGATCAATTACGTTATCAAGGAAGTCTATATGCTAACCGCTCTCCTATTGGCTCATTATCTTTGGTCAAAAAAGTGCCTCTTGAAGAAGCGAAAGCATATTATGAAAAATGGTATCAACCACAAAGAATGAGCCTTATTGTCGTTGGCAATTTTAATCAACAATTGGTTCGACAAACAATTGAAAAAGTGTTTGGGCAAAAACCTAAAGGTACAACCCCGATTGATATAGCAACTTTACGACAATTTAATTCACAAAAAGAACCGCTTATCAAAACAATCTTTGATAAAGAACAAGGGCAACGCTTAATACAAATTATGTTGCAAAGAGATACCTCAATGCCATTAAACACAGCCCAAGGGATGGCTAGCGATATCGAAGATCAAATTTGGTTAGCTATTTTAAATAGTCGCCTTCATTTGTTGGTAGAAAAACAAAAATTACAACTTGCTCAAGCAAAAGAACAAAGCGTTTTATTAGATGAGAAAAGTTTACAATATCTATTATTCGCCATTCCAAATCAAAATAATTATCAAGAAACCGTACAATTATTATTTGATGAATTACAAAGAATGTCCCTAATTCCTGTAACTAAAGATGAATACAATCAAGCTATTAACCAAATTTTAACCAAATTAACACAACAAGCAACGAATGAAGCGAATTATCGTAACAACCAACTAGCCGATCGTTTAGTTACAGCGGTTGAATACCAAATGCCAATGATAAGTAAAAAACAGCAACTAACTATTACCCAATCAATTATAAATAATCTAACTCCAGAAAAATTGCAACA
Organism: uncultured Gilliamella sp.; assembly: GCA_945271295.1. Lineage (GTDB taxonomy): Bacteria > Pseudomonadota > Gammaproteobacteria > Enterobacterales > Orbaceae > Gilliamella. Next base: position 19,994 of record CALYPG010000015.1, read on the forward strand.
TACTATCGCTAATCATTTAGAGCAGAGTCAACTACGCCTTGCAGTTATTGGACCTGATAATGATAAAGGGTTAATTACTCAAGTTGCGCTTATTTCGTTATGGAAAAAAGTACGCAATAAAACTAAAAATCAAATTGGTGAATTTCCTTACCACAAACAAAATACATCATTACAAATTACACCACCTAAGCCTGGCTCAGTTATTCAAACTAAGCGACTAAAAGAGATTGAGAGTGAAGAATGGTTACTAAGTAATGGTATGCGAGTTATTGTTCATTCAAATAATAAATTAACAGATAATATTCAAATAAATCTACGTATTTCTGGTGGGCAATCATTAGACAGTAATTCACAACTTGGTTCAATAGCTTGGGCGCAACAACTCGCTGAACTTAGCGGTTATGACAAATACAGTACTCGATATCTTCAACAATATGGTGTATTAAAACCTTATGCTGAGCTTTTAAATCATGGTTTCCACGGTAGCACAACTAGTGATCAGCTTGAATCATTTTTTTCTATTCTTTATTTAAAGCTCACCGCTCCGCAGTTTGATCAACAAAAATTAACATTAGCGCAACAAAATTCAGCACTTTCATTGAATAAATTACCGGTAGAAAGAAGATTCTTAGACTTTATTCACAAAAACTCATTCAACAACAGTCAACGTCTGATGGTTGATCCGAATGGTACTTGGCGTCAATTCACGGCAAAACAATTGCAATCAATTTATCAAAAGCTCTATTCATCACCAAACTCAATGGTATTGACCATTTCCGGTAATGTAGATAAAAAACAGATTGAAGAATTAACAAGCAAATGGTTAGCTGGTATAACAGGAACTTCGACTCCTCTACATTGGAACGATAACCATATCACTCCGATTCATAAATCAATGCAATTAAATTACCCTTATGGGACTAGCGATAAAGCAATGGTTAGTCTACTTTATACAAGCGAAGCTAATTGGACTCAAAATAATCAACTGGCATTAAATTTATTAGATAAAGTAGTGAATGCTCGCCTCTTATCTGCTGTTCGTGAAAAAAATTCAGGAGTGTATACCGTCATTTTCTCGGAACAATTGATAAGACGACCGCAACCTTATTATCTTGCTAGGTTAAATTTTACAACTGATCCACACCGGGTGAATGAAATTAAATCACTTGTTAAGCAAGTTATGGACGATATTCATTTGCGTGGCATTACTGATCAAGAACTCAACCTTGCCAAAAAAGCTTGGATGACAGAATATAAAGCGCAACAAAAAAGTGCTCAATATTGGGCATCTGCTATTTCTCAAATCGCAACTGACGATAATAATTTTAGTCAATTCAACCAACAGTTAACACAAGTAGAAAGTCTATCTGTAGAACATATTAATGGGCTTGCCCAAAAACTGATTGGTCAAAATCCTAAAATGTTTACACTATTACCAAAATAGCTAAATTAATAACAGGGCAATGCTCTGTTATTATTTTTTCTTGGCTAATAACGTAGCAAATCTTAATTTAATCCGATTACCATCAATATCGGTTTTATGTAGTTCACCAATATCCTCGTTATATTTTAAAATATCCCAATCTTGATAATAATTACGCAGTTCCTGCTCTTTAAAAGTAAATGAAAATCCAATTGGACAAGGATAATCCTTTGTAGACATGGCACTAACAATTAAATGGTAACCACCCGTTTTGGTAATAGTCTGCATATTACGGATAATATCGGGTATTCTATCTGGCTGTAAAAACATCATTACCACTGTGGAAATAATCAGATCATATTCACCCTGCCAACAAGCTTGGTTAATATCGTAAACGGCAGTATTAATATTGGGTAAATGTTCGTTAAGGATGATCGCTTGTAAATTATTAATGCTCAGTTCAGATTTATCAACGGCATCAACATTAAAACCAAGTAGTTGTAGATACAACGAATTTCGTCCAGAACCACAACCCAGATCTAAAGCCCTACCCGTAGTTGGTATTAATTGGCAAGTTTCATAGACATCAGAATGTGTTTTGGTCATCTGATACTTTTTATTAGTATAATCTTCCGGTAAACAATAAAAAGATAATTGGCAGCTAAGATCATCTGAAACCGACGCGATACGATGCCATTGTTGGGGCGCTATAAATGGAGGCTGATGCTTAGTATTAAAATGTTGCTGAGCAACAATCTCACCTTCTGAAGTTAATATGTCAAAATCTAAACTACCAGCTATAATTTGCAATTTAGCCCATGTACCAACTTGGGTATTATGTTTCTCTCGAAATGGTTGGGGTAGTGTTTTTGCATTCCAAATCGGTAACGTTTTATAACAAACTAAATTTTCCATGATGATATGATTATCAATAGCGATTAATAGTTGACTATTATAGTAAACTATTGGTGTTATAAACAACTTTTTACTAAAAAATAATCAGGGGTTAATCAACTAAAAATAAATTTATTGTGGCGAAGTTGGTTTTATCAACTTATAATCGTCACCATCCTAGACGATAGAGTAAAAACATTAGAGGAATAATTTATGGGATTTTTAACAGGCAAACGTATACTCATTACAGGTGTTGCAAGTAATCGTTCTATTGCTTACGGTATTGCACAATCAATGCATCGTGAAGGCGCTGAACTAGCCTTTACTTATCAAAGCGATAAATTAAAAGCACGTGTTGAAGAGTTTGCAGCTGATTTTGGTTCTAAAATCGTTCTACCTTGCGATGTTGCACATGATGAAAGCATCACAGCACTATTTACTGAACTTGCAAAAGTATGGGATAAATTTGATGGATTTGTACATGCTATAGCTTTTGCTCCGGGTGATCAATTAGACGGTGATTATGTTAATGCTGTCACGCGCGAAGGATTCTCAATTGCACATAATATTAGCTCTTACAGTTTTGTTGCTTTAGCTAAAGCATGTCGAGCAATGTTAAATCCTAATTCTGCTTTATTAACACTTTCTTACCTTGGTGCTGAAAGAGCAATCCCTAATTATAATGTCATGGGACTAGCGAAAGCATCTCTTGAAGCCAATGTGCGTTATATGGCAAATGCAATGGGGCCAGAAAGTATCCGTGTTAATGCAATTTCAGCCGGACCAATACGTACTCTTGCCGCATCAGGCATTAAAGATTTCAAAAAAATGTTATCTCACTGCGAATCAGTTACACCAATTCGTCGTACAGTAACTACTGAAGATGTGGGTAATTCAGCCGCATTTTTATGTTCAAACTTGGCATCTGGTATCACTGGTGAAGTTATTCATGTTGATGGCGGATTCAGCATTGCAGCAATGAATGAGTTAGAACTAAAATAACTAAGTTTGAAAAGTTCTCCCACAAGCATGTGGGAGAATCACCGACTCTCCTTTTTACGTTTATTCAAATAATGGTATTAACAAGATTGTATTAACAAGTTTTAACTGACTTGATTTGCACTTAGCTTTTGAACCTGCATTATTATTTATACTAAAACGTATATTGTTCCTGAAACATTTTTACAAAACAGATAATAGTTTTTCAGATAGCCACATTATTTACTTTCTTTTATAATATTGCTCTGTTTTACTTATTTTTGGCTTAAAAAGAGTAATTTACATGAAAATTTTAGCTGGCTCCTCTGCTTTATCGGCATTTCGTCTTAATAAACTCCTCTCAATTTGTCGTGAAAAATCCATTCCGGTTAGTAATATTGATGCACAGTATATGCATTTTATTGACTTAAAAAGTGAATTGACCGCAACTCAACAAGGCATTCTCGAAAAATTACTGCAATATGGTCCTACCACCACGCAAAAAAATGATGAAAATAACCTCAGTAAACAACTGTTTTTAGTTACACCTAGAGCGGGAACCATTTCACCGTGGTCATCAAAAGCTACGGATATAGCTCACAATTGTGGATTGGCGCAAATTCATCGTATAGAAAGAGGAATCGCTTATTTTATCGAAACTCAATCTCCATTAACGGCAACCCAAAAAAGTGAGTTTGAGAGTTTAATTCATGATCGAATGATGGAAATGGTGTTAAGTAGTTTTGAGCAAGCAGAACAATTATTTAGTGTTGAGCAACCAATACCTGTTTGCATAATTGATTTATTAGGGCAGGGGCGTGCGGCATTAGAGGAGGCTAATCTTAGATTAGGTTTGGCATTAGCCCCTGATGAAATTGATTATTTAGTTGAAAACTTCCAAAAGTTAAAGCGTAATCCCACCGATGTTGAGCTGTATATGTTTGCACAAGCAAATTCTGAACATTGCCGCCATAAGATTTTTAATGCTGATTGGATTATTGATGGTAAAAAACAACCTAAATCATTATTTAAAATGATTAAAAATACCTTTGCAACGACTCCAAATTACGTTTCTTCAGCTTATAAAGATAATGCGGCGGTAATGGATGGTTCCGAAGTTGGCCGTTTTTTTGCTGACGCTGGCAACCAAACTTATCGTTATCATCAGGAATATGCTGACATATTGATGAAAGTCGAAACGCATAACCACCCAACCGCTATTTCACCTTGGCCGGGCGCGGCAACGGGGAGTGGGGGTGAAATTCGAGATGAAGGTGCAACCGGGCGTGGGGCTAAACCTAAAGCTGGCTTAGTGGGATTTTCGGTTTCTAATTTACGCATTCCTAATTTTGAACAACCGTGGGAACAAGATTTTGGTAAACCCGATCGCATTGTCAGTGCCTTAGATATTATGCTCGATGGGCCTTTAGGTGGCGCAGCATTTAATAATGAATTTGGGCGTCCGGCGTTACTTGGTTATTTTCGTACCTATGAAGAAAAGGTGAATAGCCATAATGGTGAAGAGTTACGCGGGTATCATAAACCGATAATGCTGGCAGGTGGCATGGGCAATATTCGCCGCGAACATATTCAAAAAAATGAGTTTCCTGTTGGTTCCAAACTGATTGTTTTAGGTGGACCAGCCATGAATATTGGTTTAGGTGGTGGGGCGGCATCATCTATGACTTCCGGACAATCCGATGCTGATTTGGATTTTGCCTCAGTGCAACGTGATAATCCTGAAATGGAACGCCGTTGTCAGGAAGTGATTGATCACTGTTGGCAATTAGGTTCGGAAAACCCGATCTTATTTATTCATGATGTTGGTGCAGGTGGTTTATCCAATGCTATGCCGGAATTAGTCAGTGATGGTGGTTGTGGCGGGCAGTTTGAGCTGCGCAAAATCTTGACCGATGAACCAGGCATGTCACCACTGGAAATTTGGTGTAATGAATCACAAGAACGTTATGTACTGGCGATTCATCCAGATAGCCTTGATTTATTTGATCAACTGTGTCAACGCGAACGCGCACCTTATGCGGTGATTGGGGAAGCAACCGTCAATAAAGCGGTAACTTTACACGATACGCACTTTAATAATAATCCAATAGATTTGCCCCTTGATGTGCTGCTGGGTAAAACACCTAAAATGTTACGTGATGTTAAGACGCTATTAGCTCACGGGGATAATTTTTCAACTGGTGATATTAATTTATATGATGCGGTGAAACGAGTACTGCATTTGCCGACTGTTGCGGAAAAAACGTTTTTAATTACAATTGGTGATCGCTCAGTGACAGGCATGGTTGCGCGCGATCAAATGGTTGGGCCATGGCAAGTGCCGGTTGCTGATTGTGCGGTGACTACTGCCAGTTTAGATAGTTACTATGGTGAGGCCATGTCAATGGGTGAGCGGGCGCCGGTAGCATTACTTAATTTTGCCGCTTCGGCAAGGTTAGCCGTAGGTGAAGCAATTACCAATATTGCTGCAACTGATATTGGTGATATAAAACGCATAAAACTCTCGGCTAACTGGATGGCAGCAGCCGGTCACCCAGGTGAAGATGCCGGACTTTATGCAGCAGTTAAAGCAATTGGCGAAGAGTTATGCCCAGCTTTGGGCCTCGCAATTCCGGTGGGTAAAGATTCAATGTCAATGAAAACCACTTGGCAACAAGAGGGTGAACAAAAAACTATGACATCGCCGCTTTCACTCGTTATTTCTGCATTTGCTCGAGTGGAAAATGTCCGCAACACCGTAACTCCAGTATTGCAAGTTAATAAAGAAAATACCCTGTTATTTATCGATCTGGCCAAAGGTCGTCAAGCACTTGGCGCCACCGCCTTAGCCCAGGTTTATCGGCATTTAGGGCAAAAAACTGCGGATGTACATGATGCCAAAGAACTCGCGGCCTTTTATCAATCCATGCAAACCTTAGTGAGCAAGCGAGCGTTGTTGGCTTATCATGATCGTTCTGATGGTGGCTTATTGGTAACATTAGCTGAAATGGCGTTTGCAGGCCATTGTGGTATTGATGTTGATATTTCAGCTTTAGGTAGTGATGTCATTGCTTCATTATTTAATGAAGAATTGGGAGCGGTTATTCAAGTTGCTAATAACCGTTTGGATGAAGTAATGGCTTGTTTTAGGTGGTTTGGTTTAGCACATGCAGTGCATGTGCTCGGTAGTGCAAAAGCTGGGCAACAATTTATTGTACGTAATAAGTCGGCAGTGGTGTTTAGCGAATCTCGTTCAACATTAAGAACTTGGTGGGCAGAAACTACATGGCAAATGCAACGCTTACGTGATAATCCAGCGTGTGCCGACCAAGAACATCAAACCAAGCAAAATGAAAACGATCCTGGTTTAAATGTACATTTAACGTTTAATCCACAGGACGATATTGCTGCGCCTTACATTGCTAAAGGCAGTAAACCTAAAGTGGCGATTTTACGCGAGCAAGGTGTTAACTCGCATGTTGAAATGGCTGCAGCATTTAATCGCGCTGGTTTTGAAGCTATCGATGTGCATATGACAGATTTGCTCTCTAGGCGTATTACCCTTGCGCAATTCAGTACCTTAGTTGCTTGTGGTGGATTCTCTTATGGTGACGTATTAGGTGCCGGCGAAGGGTGGGCTAAATCAATATTATTTAATGAACAGGTAAGGCATGAATTTGCACAATTTTTTCAGCGTAATGATACCTTGTCATTAGGTGTGTGTAATGGTTGTCAAATGATGTCGAATTTGAAAGATCTTATTCCCGGGGCAGAATTATGGCCACGGTTTGTACGTAACCTTTCTGAGCGTTTTGAAGCGCGTTTTAGTTTGGTGCAAATTCAAGCCAATCCTTCTTTGTTCTTTACCGATATGGTTGGTTCACATATGCCAATTGCCGTTTCACATGGTGAAGGTCGAGTTGAGGTTTGTGATGAGCAACATTTAGTGAATCTCGAAGCTTCCGGTTTAATTGCAGTACGTTATCTCGACCATATGGCCCAAGTTACTGAGCAATATCCGGCTAATCCAAATGGATCACCTAATGGGATTACTGCTGTCACATCCAAAGATGGCCGAGCTACAATTATGATGCCACATCCGGAGCGAGTCTTTAGAACAATAACTAATTCATGGCATCCAGATAATTGGGGTGAAGATAGTCCGTGGATGCGTATGTTCCGTAATGCTCGCAAGCAATTAGGTTAAGTTAATGGTTATCGCCGAGATCACTCGGCGATCTGCTGGTTAGTCGTGATTACGTAGTTACTGCTTGTTTTGACGTTCAACTAGTGATGTGGCTAGAGTGTGGTTCATGTTACGTAACAATTCCTCAGTAGTTTCCCAACTGATACAGGCATCAGTCACTGACACACCATATTTAAAGTTCTCCTTAGGTTGTTCAGATGATTGATTACCTTCAAACAAATTACTTTCAATCATAACCCCAATAATAGAATTATTACCTTGGGCAATTTGCTTAATAATGGTATCAGCAACAAGGGGTTGGTTACGATAATCTTTGTTAGAATTAGCATGGCTACAGTCGATCATTAAATTAGGGATTAATCCCGCTTTTTGCATTTGAGCCTCACATAATGCAACATTTTCAGCATCGTAATTTGGGGTTTTACCGCCACGTAAAATGACATGTCCATGAGGATTTCCCATAGTTTGTAATACGGTTACTTGCCCTTGTTGATTAATGCCTACAAAACGATGCGCCATGGATGCCGATTTCATGGCGTTAATTGCCACATCTAAACTGCCATCAGTACCATTTTTAAAGCCTACCGGCATTGAAAGTCCAGAGGCCATTTCCCGGTGGGTTTGTGATTCAGTGGTTCTAGCTCCAATTGCTGACCAACTGATTAAGTCACCAATATATTGTGGGGTATTGGGATCTAATGCTTCAGTTGCGATAGGTAAACCAATTTTAGTAATATCGAGTAGTAGTTTACGCGCTTTTTTCAGGCCATGTTCAATATCAAATGAACTATCCATATGGGGATCGTTAATCATGCCTTTCCAACCAACTGTTGTCCTGGGTTTTTCAAAATAAACCCGCATCACAATAAACAGATGGTCTTGCAGTTCATCAGAGAGTTTTTTGAGCTTATGGGCATATTCAATTGCTGCCTCAGGGTCATGTATTGAACAAGGGCCACATACTATGAGTAAACGGTGATCTCGACGTTCTAAAATGTTGATTATAGTTTGACGAGATGAAGCGATTTTTTGTTCTAATTCACTTGATAATGGATAAAGGTTTTTGATTTCTTCAGGGGTAATTAACATATGTTCATCTCGAATTCGGGTATTGTTTAGAGTATCTTTTAACATTAAAATCTTCCTTGTAAAATCATTTAAATATTTTGTATGTAAAATATTAATTACACAAACACTCTATATGTAAACACATAATTACACAATAGTAAATTAATTTTTTAATATATTGCTTAACATTAAGTTACTTTAATAAATAATAGATATTATTAATATAATCATTCTTTATAAATGTAATTAATTATTTACATTTAATTTACTGCTTAAGATTTATTATTGTATATGTTTTTTCAGCTATAGCTAGTTTTATTGTTGAACAATTGTAATGATTAAAGGCGTTAATTTTAGGAATAGAGAGTAATGAAAGACGCAAAGCGATTGCTTAATTTAATGGGGACCAAAATTCAAATATGGCTACAACATGATTTGGCAGAAAAACTATTAAATGAAGCAGAAAAACGATTAATTGATTATGAACATCGTTTTAGTGCTAATAGCCCCACTTCGGAGTTAATGCAAGTTAATCTTTGCGCGGGTATTAAACCCGTTCAATTACAAACCGATCTTTTTACATTAATCAAAATAGGCAAAAACCAAAGTTTAGTTAAAAATAGTTTTTTAAATATTGCCATCGGACCACTTATTCAAGCTTGGCGAATTGGATTTAATGATGCTAGGTATCCGACTGGTTCGGAAATAAAACAACTTTTAACACTAATTAATCCTAATGATATTATTTTAGATGAGATAAAACAGACGGTTTTTTTGCAACATCAAGCAATGGCAATCGATTTAGGTGCTATAGCTAAAGGCTATTTTGCTGATGAAATAATTCAATTGTTTAAACAACATCAGGCTAAATCAGCCTTCATTGATCTCGGTGGTAATGTACTGACCTTTGGCGACTGTCCTTTTCATGATGATGGCTATTGGCGTGTTGGTATTCAAAATCCATTTCTTACGAGAGGCAATATCGTTACTGTATTAAAGATTAAAAATCAATCTGTGGTCACATCTGGCATTTATGAAAGAACATTTAACTATAATGGCAAAACCTACCATCATATTTTTGATAGTCAAACGGGTTATCCTGTTTCAACTGATATTCAAAGCATTACTATAGTGTCAAAACAATCAATTGATGGTGAGATTTGGACTACACAATTATATGGCTGTAGTGCCAAACAAGCTGTTAATATGATAAATAAAATACCGGGTCTTGAAGGAATAGTGATAACAACAAATCATGAAATTGCTTATTCAAATGGTTTATCGAATTAAATAAAAACAATTTTAATTATTTTGTGCCTAATGGGTAGCTAATCGACACTCATGCTGAGGAAACGATGAGATAAACAAGTTTATCAGTTCTTTTTCTATAATACTTAACGTTTTATTGGCTGAGTAGGCAATAAAATAACTAAGCGAAATAAGTTCTAAAGGCAGTGGGATTAGATTGTACTCTTCATCGTTGGTTTTTTTGCAGATATTGACACTTTCTGGGATGAAAGTAACGCCAAGTCCTTTTTTGGCCAATTCAACTAAGGTAAAAATATTGCTACTTTCAAGCATAATATTGGGTTGAATTTTGTATTTTTGTATTAGGTATTCAATTTGTTGACGGATAGCTGAACCATGAGAGGTTAAAATCAGCTTTTCTTGTAATAAATTTTTCATAAATTTATGGTTACATTCCATGATTGATGGATCTTTCTGGTAAAGCTTTGAGCTTTCAGGAATAAGAGCATAATAGCAATGCTTACCACAAGTATGACTGATTAAGTTGTGAGATATTGTTTCAGAATTTTGTCCAATATAAAAATCGAGTATTTTACTTTCCGTTTTTTCTTCACTGTTTTTAGGGATATATTCATGTAATTCAATTTTGATATTTGGGTACTTTTGCAGAAAATCAGGTAAAAAAAGTGGTAATAAATAAGTTCCTAAACTTGGTAGAACGCCTATTTGAATAACGGTATAGTCGGTATTTGTGTATTTTTGGATTTTCTTTCTAAATGAATCTTGTTTATCTACTAATGAAGCAAGATAGTCATAATAAATTTTCCCCGCTTCGGTTAATTGTAACGGTGTGGTTTGTCGATTAATAATCTCAATGCCAAGCTCGTTTTCAATTTTTTTTATAGTCTGAGTTAAGTAGGATTGCGAAATATAGAGATTTTGTGCGGCTTTGGTGTAATTGCCATGTTTAAGTAAAACATCTATATATTGTAGCATAATAAGTGAATTAATTTTCGCCATTTTATTTATCTCTTTTCATCTTATTTGATTATAACAAATTACTTATAACTCCATAATTAATCAGCTATTTCACAAATATTTTTTTCTGTTCTACACTAGCTAACATCTGTATTTGCACAATAGTCAACAGACTAAATATAACTATTATTTATTCTATCATTTTGTGTAATTTGCTAAAGAATTTGTATGACTAAAAATTAAATATTATTTAAATTGTGCCCAAGGCACTAAGTGAGGTTATAAAGTGAAATTTATTGGTATCGTTGGAACGAATTCGGATCGTTCTACTAATAGAAAATTACTCCATTTTATGCGAACGCATTTTGCGGATAAAGCTGAAATTGAAGTTTGTGAAATTAAATCATTACCGGCATTCAATGAACCTAAAGACCAAACGCCGCCGGCCGCAGTAAAAGCGTTGTCGGATAAAATTATAGCGGCAGATGGGGTGATTATTGCAACGCCTGAATATGATCATTCCATAACCGCCGCTTTAAAAAGTGCCATAGAGTGGCTATCTTATACTACTCGCCCATTGATTAACAAATCGGTTATGATAGTTGGCGCTTCTCATGGTCTTCTGGGTTCTTCCAGAGCGCAAGCTCACCTTCGTCAAATTTTAGATGCACCTGAATTAAAAGCGAGAATTATGCCTAGTTCAGAGTTTTTATTAGGTCATTCCCTCCAAGCTTTTGATGATAACGGTAATCTTGTTTATCCCGATAAAGTTAAAGAACTCGAAGAGTGTTTCGATGAATTCTTATTATTTGTGCAGTTAACTAATCAATTAGTTAAAACAGAAAAATTTAAAACTGAGCAAAATAAGAAATTTAGTTGGAAGCAAGCAGCACAAGAAGGGGTGTTATAATGAAATTTATTGGAATTGTCGGAACAAATGCTCAAGAGTCTTATAATCGATTGTTATTACAATTTATGCAAACGCATTTTAAGAATAAGGCAGAAATTGAAATACTAGAGTTGACTGATGTACCTATGTTTAATGAAACAGATGATCAGTCCAATAGTGCTATTATACAAAATTTCAATAACAAAATCATACAAGCTGATGGAGTGATTATTGCCACACCAGAACATAATCATTCTATTCCTTCTGCTTTAAAAAGTATCATCGAGTGGCTGTCATTTAATTTACATCCATTTGATGGTAAACCGGTTATGATTGTGGGGGCATCTTATGACGTACAAGGATCTTCCAGAGCTCAATTGCATTTACGTCAAATACTTGATGCACCGGGTGTTAACGCGACAGTTATGCCTGGCTCGGAATTTTTATTAGGGCGAGCGCATGAAGCTTTTGATGATCAAGGTAATATTAAATCAGAACGGACTGTCGACTTTTTAGATAGCTGTTTTTTACGCTTTTTACGTTTTACTAAAGTGGTTAGTTTGCTTAATGAACCTGAAGAGGTGTCATATGAACCAGGTAGATATTGTGTTACTGCGCCTGGTCATAACGGTGATTTACCAATGGTGGTCACATTATCAAGTGATCGTATAGAAGCTATTGATATCGACACCATGGGAGAATCAGAAGGTATTGCTGATGTGGTATTTAAGCGTATTCCATCACAAATTCTGGAAGGTCAAACACTTAATGTTGATATTTTGTCCGGAGCGTCGGTAACCAGTAATGGTGTAATAGACGGGGTTGCTAAAGCCATTAAAATGGCTGGGGCTAATCCAGATGTATTAAGAAAAAGACCAAAAGCGCCAAGTGCTGTTGATAATAGTGATGCTCAATATACTACAGATATTGTGGTCGTTGGCGCGGGCGGTGCGGGATTATCCGCGGCGGCAAGTGTATTACAACAAGGTAAAAAAGTTATAGTTGTTGAAAAATTCCCGGCTGTAGGGGGGAATACTGTGCGCACTGGTGGTCCAATGAATGCCGCTAATCCAAAATGGCAAAATACTTTTGATGCTATTGCTGGAGAAAGTCATACCTTAGAAGAAATAGCAGCAATTGATGAATCTGTAATCGATTCTGAATACCTTGCTGATTTTAAAGCCTTAAAACAACAAATAGCCGATTATTTATCTGAAAATAAAGATAAAACCGGTTATTTGTTTGACTCAGCATTACTTCATCGCATGCAAACCTATCTGGGCGGCAAAAGAACCGATCAACAAGGTAATGTAATATATGGCCAATATGATTTAGTTAAAATTTTGACTGATAAGGCGCTAGAGTCGGTTGAATGGCTTGAAGATATTGGGGTTGAATTTAATAAAGATGATGTAACTATGCCTGTTGGTGCTTTATGGCGTCGTGGTCATAAACCTTTAAAAAGTGAAGGATATGCCTATGTATCGGCATTGCAAAAATATGTCGAAGATCATGGCGGCACAATCATTACTGATACAGCAGTTAAAGAGTTAATTGTTGAAAACGGGCATGTTTCAGGGGTAATAGGTACGGGTTTAAATGGTAAAAAAATCACCGTGAAAGCTAATGCCGTTATTTTAGCGTCTGGCGGTTTTGGTGCCAATACCAAAATGTTAAAACAATACAATACCTATTGGACAGAAATCGATGATGACATTAAAACTTCTAATTCACCAGCGATTACCGGTGATGGTATCATTTTAGGGCAAAGTGTTGGTGCAGATCTTGTTGGTATGGGCTTTTCTCAAATGATGCCTGTTTCAGATCCTGATACGGGTGCATTATTTAGTGGATTACAAGTTCCTCCACAAAATTTCATTATGGTCAATAAACAAGGTCGACGTTTTGTTAATGAATATGGTAGCCGGGATAAATTAACTCAAGCTGCTATTGATAATGGTGGGTTATTTTATTTAATCGCCGATGAAGCGATCAAAAAAACAGCCTATAACACTTCTCAAGAAAAAATTGATAAACAAATAGCAGCAGGCACACTATTTTGCGCCAATACATTAGAAGAATTAGCCGAAAAGTTAGGAATGGATGCTCAAATATTTAAGCAAACTATCGCTAATTATAATGCTTATGTTGAGGCTGGCTATGACCCTGAATTTGGCAAAGATGTTTTTGATTTGAAAGTCGAAATTGCCCCTTTTTATGCCACACCTAGAAAACCAGCCGTGCATCATACTATGGGAGGCTTAAGAATTGATACGCAAACCCATGTCTTAGATAAATCAGGGAATATAATACCGGGTCTGTATGCTGCAGGTGAGGTTGCTGGTGGTATTCATGCTGGTAATCGACTTGGTGGTAATTCATTAACCGATATTTTTACTTTTGGTCGAATAGCTGGCAAAACAGCATTAAATGACATAACCAAATAACTACATAACTATGAAAATGTAAGAATGGAGTTCTCACATGGAGAAAGGAAATAATTATGTTAATCGGTGGGCAGTGCTCATCGCATCAACGTCAATATTACTATGTACAGGTGCGGTTTATGCTTTTAGTGTTTTTGCTGGACCGTTAAGTATTGCAAAAAATTGGAACATGTCTGATGTCATGATGGCCTTTGGTATAAATGCTGCCATTGGACCAATTCCGATGATTTTAGGAGGTTTTTTAACGGATAAGGGCTTAGCCAAATGGTCAAGTGTAATTGGTGGATTATTATTTGGCCTAGGTTTTTTGCTAACAGGTTTTGTGACTAGTACGTTTATGCTTTATGTTACCTATGGGCTATTAAGTGGTTTTGGCCAAGGGCTGGCTTATTCAGGGTGTTTAAGCAATACTATTAAATTTTTCCCGGATAAACGTGGACTTGCTTCAGGCATTATCACTGCCGGTATGGGGGGCGCCGCAATTATTGCGGCACCAATAGGTAACTATTTAATCGAACATTACAATGTCTTATATTCATTTCAAGTACTCGGTGCGACTTATCTAGTTGTGGTAATTGTTGCGAGTTTCTTTATTAAAGTTGCACCAGCTAACTACCAACCGGTAGGTTGGGTGCCTTCAATTAAGCAGCAAGCTAAACCTATCATCAATAAAAATTGGCAAAGTATGTTAAAAACCCCTTATTTTTACTTAATCTTTTTTATGTTAGGTACCGGGGCTTTTTCTGGATTAATGATTGCGTCCAACGCATCAGGTATCGGTCAGAAAATGTTTGGATTAACCACGGCAGTCGCTGCTTTTTACGTTAGCTTATATTCACTCAGTAATTGTGCTGGGCGAGTTTTATGGGGAACCGTGTCGGATAAACTTGGACGAAATAGCACATTAGATATTATTTTTACCGTTATCATGTTAGCGTTTGTTTCGTTTTTATTTATTCCTTCACAAATTGGTTTTGCAATCGGCATAATTGCACTTGGTTTATGTTTCGGCGGCGTTATGGGCGTTTTCCCGCCGATAGTAATGGAAAATTATGGACCGGTAAATCAAGGTGTTAACTATGGTATTATTTTTATTGGTTATTCAACAGCGGCCTTTTTTGCACCAAAATTAACAGCTGATATTCTTGCCAACAATGGTGGTAGTTATACAAATGCTTTTTATGTTGCCATTGCTGTTGCTTTCATGGGTTTGTTGTTAAATATGATTTATAAATTAATCAAAAAACGACAATTGAAAAGTAATTAATTAGTTGCCTAACAATAAAGGAGTACTATTTATTATAGTGCTCCTTTTTTATTTGTATTGATAGTTTATAAGTCAACATAATCACGAAAAGTTAAGTGAGTTGTATTGATTCAAATACCACGTTTTTATCAATGCCATCAAGAACTTCTACCTGCCCAATTTTGGTTGGCAAAACAAGTCGCAGTTGCCCTGATAGCACTTTTTTATCGCGTAACATATGAGGAAGGTAGGATTCAACTGCCATCTGTGTGGGGCGATTAACTGGGAGTTTAGCTTTTATTAATAGGTTTTTGATTCGTTCAATATCAGTAGTAGTAAATTTACCTAAAAGTTTAGCCGCGTGAGCAGCCATTAGCATACCGACACTTACCGCTTCACCATGTAACCAATTGCCATAACCAAGTTCTGCTTCAATAGCATGGCCATATGTATGACCAAGATTTAAAATCGCCCGTATATCTTGTTCGGTTTCATCGGCAGCAACCACTTGGGCTTTAAGTTCACAACAGCGATAAATACAGTAACTTAGAGCATTAACATCTAAATTTAATAAATCATCAATATGTGTTTCTAACCAACTAAAGAATGAGTTATCTAAAATAATACCGTATTTAATTACCTCTCCAAGCCCGGCAGAAAGCTCCCTTGGCGGCAGTGTTTTTAAACAATTTATGTCGATAACAACAGATTGAGGTTGATAAAAAGCGCCAATCATGTTTTTGCCTAACGGATGATTGATTGCAGTTTTGCCACCTACAGAGGAGTCAACTTGAGACAGTAAGGTAGTAGGCACTTGAATAAATCTAATACCTCGCTGATATGCAGAAGCGGCAAAACCAGCAACATCACCAATAACACCACCACCTAAGGCAATTAAGGTGCTGTTTCTGGTGTGATTATTAGCAAGTAGTGCCGTTAAAATCATGTTCCACGTTTCCATGGTTTTAAACTGTTCACCATCGGGAACAATGACGGAATCGGTTTTGACACCATGTTTTTCGAGCATAGCAATTAGCGCTGGTAAATAAAGTGGAGCAATAGTTTCATTAGTAACAATAAGTACTCGCTGCCCTGCTTTTAGTTGGAAATGCTCAAATTCAGATAGAAGATTTTCACCAATAGCGATGGGGTAACTACGATTTGCTAAAGCAACATTTAATATTTTGAGCATAATAATTTCCAAACAATTTTAAGTTAATTTTATTGTTGCATGTTAGCGAGAAAAAAGTAGCAGTGCAACCTAGAATCATTTAAACTTAACGGCAATTTTTATTTATACTGTTCAATTTAATATGTCTTTATCAATTGTTTTAGCCCAAAAAAATTGGCGTGTTGGTGATATAGAAGGCAATACACAGCAAATTGTTGAACTTATTAAACACCATTCTTCTCATGACTTGATTATTTTTTCGGAACTGGCTATTTGTGGTTACCCACCAGAGGATTTAATTTATCGCTCAGATTTTAAGCGGCGTTGTCAAAATGCATTAGCATCTGTTTTGCAAGCAAGTAAGCACTGTGCGCTCGTCGTTGGTCATCCGCATTGGCAAGATGGGCATATTTATAATGCACTCTCTTTTTTTTCAGAAGGTAAATTGCTAGCACGCTATCACAAACAACAGTTACCTAATTATGATGTATTTGATGAAAAACGTTATTTTACTGCAGGTGATCAAACCTGTGTGGTAGATTTTAGAGGGCAAAAAATTGGTTTATTAATTTGTGAAGATCTTTGGCAAAATAGTCCAATCGATAATATTAAAACTGCCCAAGCTGATTTTGTCATTGCTATTAATGCATCACCTTATGATTATGAAAAACCAAAACATCGTCAAGATTTAGTCAAAGCACATGCTAACCGTACTGGTTTACCCATCATTTATGTGAATCAAGTTGGCGGGCAAGATGAATTAGTCTTTGATGGTGGTTCTTTTGTCTGTAATCAATATGGCGATATAGTGTGTCAGCTAAAATCATTTACAGAACAAATAGCAAATTTTAATTTTAACGCTAATAATCAAGTAATGGTTGCTAATACTGGCAATAATCCATTAGCTTCAATTTATGATGCGTTAGTGTTAGCCACCAAAGATTATATTACCAAAAATGGTTTTCAAGGTGCGGTATTAGGGCTATCAGGGGGGATTGATTCAGCCTTAACACTGGCTATTGCTGTTGATGCACTTGGGAAAGATAAAGTTCAAGCGGTAATGATGCCTTTTCGTTATACTGCCGATATTAGTATTGCTGATGCCAAAGAGGAAGCTGAAATTTTAGGTGTTGAATTTGATATAGTGTCGATTGAACCCATGTTTGATGCTTTTATGTCATCATTAGCACCACTATTTACTGGCACACAAAAAGATACCACTGAAGAAAATTTACAAGCACGGTGTCGGGGTGTGATCTTAATGGCATTATCTAATAAACGCCACAGGTTAGTATTAACTACTGGTAATAAAAGTGAAATGTCAGTGGGTTATGCAACCCTTTATGGTGATATGGCTGGTGGCTTTGATGTTCTGAAAGATGTACCTAAAACAATGGTATTTGAATTAGCAAAATATCGTAATACTTGCTCTTGTGTTATTCCGGAAAGAGTGATTACTCGACCGCCTTCAGCAGAACTTGCTCCAGACCAAAAAGATGAAGACAGCTTGCCGCCTTATGATGTCCTTGATGGCATATTAAAAGGTTATGTAGAGCAAGATCTTTCCATTGAACAACTTGTTGAGCAAGGTTATGATGAAGTCACCATTAGGCGGGTTATTAAACTAGTTGATATCAATGAGTATAAACGGCGTCAGTCAGCAGTGGGACCAAAAATTACTGCTCGAAATTTTGGTAAAGGCAGGCGTTATCCCATTACCTCGGCTTTTGGTTACAAAAATTGGTGATCTCGAATTAAAGGAAAATAGATATGAAAAAAGTAGAAGCTATTATCAAACCATTTAAACTTGACGATATTCGAGAGGCGCTAGCAGATCAAGGTATTACCGGTATGACGGTGACAGAGGTCAAAGGATTTGGGCGTCAAAAAGGGCATACTGAACTTTATCGTGGTGCTGAATATATGGTCGATTTTTTACCTAAAGTAAAAATTGAGCTGGTTGTTGCAGATGATATTTTAGACATGTGTATTGAAACAATTATGAAAACTGCGCAGACCGGCAAAATAGGTGATGGTAAGATTTTTGTTTATAACGTTGAGCAGGTAATTCGTATCCGCACTGGTGAAATGGATGAATCAGCGATTTAATTTATTGGATATCTGGACGTTCTTGTTTTAATATTTCTGTACTGACAACACCCTGAATGGAACAAATAAGAAGATTCATATTTGTTCCCTTTTCAAGTAATAATAATTTCTCTGTAGTCTCTGGTGCTGGAATAGTTTTGACTCCGACAACTGTTCCAGTATTATCGCGCCAAATTTTAATATCATCGTCAATATGACGAATTTTAGGATTGGCAATATAAAGCAAACCTTGTTCCATGTTTTTCCAATCTAAAAAATTCAGTGTATTTTTTATTTGGATAATATCATTATCAATAATAAATCCCCAAAAATAGTATTTCCCTATTTTTCCTAGATCCATTGCACTGTCATAATAACCTATAATAGTTAAATTTTTATAAGTGATAGGTGTTTTGAAATAAACATAATTTTTTTTATTATCGTTGCGATTCTCTACAGCAATATAAGCTAAATTATCATTAACAATATTAATGTTAGTGTGTTTTTGTAGTTCATTCTTATTTGCATAAACCATTTTGAAAAAATTAGGAGTACAAGGAACTAATGATTCAATTAATGGATACTTATCAGCTGATGCAACAAATGAACAACAAAAAAGAAGTAAAGTGACAATGTTTTTAAGCATGTTTATTTAAATAATTAAAGATAAATTCTATAAATTATTACCGATTGTATAATTATTACAATGGAATAACAATGTTAAAGTATTTTTTCTTTCTTTACTAAAAATTCAAATAATTTAATGCGTTTTGGTTATTATATCGGTTAGGTAACTCTAATTATGTAATGGTTTTTTATCAATAACTTAATGTTATTTATGTTCATTTCTTGGAATACAGATCTCATAATTATGAATTTATTTGAAAAATAGTTTGAGTATTAAAAAAATTACTATAGTTTAAATTGAACAGTAAGTTGTTTTCGTAAATCAATAGACTAAATGGAATGGAAATAAATTATGAGTTCAAAATTTGCAAATCAAATACTAAAAGAATTTTCTTGCTTCGATGATATTTCAATTAAAACATTTTTTGGTGGGTTTAGTATTAATAGTAAATCCACCATGTTTGGTTGGATTGGTAAAACCGGTTTTTATTTAAGGGGACATCCTTATTATCGTGATTTTTTTATTGAATCAGGTATGCAGCCATTGAATTTACCGACAAGTATTTCTACTAAATCACTTGATTATTATAAAGTTAGCGATGAATGGTTTAGAGATCGTGAAAAATTGTATTCAATAGTAAAAATGGTTATTGAATATACTCAACATGAACAAAGTGAAAAAAATAAACTTAAAGAACAACGTATAAAAGAGTTACCGAATATGACATTGTCGCTGGAAAAATTATTATTTAGTGTCGGCATTATAAATATCCCTACATTTCATGAAATAGGATATTTGGAGGCTTACAATAGGATAAAAAATAAAAAAGCGAGCATTTCGAATAATATTTTATTTATTTTATATGCCTCATTACATCGAAGGCATGTTGCTTCGTTATCTCAATCGACTAAAAATGAAATTGAATTAGCTTATCAAAATTTTTTAGAGCAAAAGGCTAAAAATACTTAAATTATTATGTATTTATGCCTTTACTCTAAATGATAAAATCACAAAAAAATGTTAAAAAATTAGTAGTATTGATGAATAATTGAATTTTTCTGGTATCGATTTTATTCATCTTATTACCCTTTTTAATAATATTTTTATTTCGTTCTTCGGCGTGTAGTTCGCTTAGTTACTTTGGGTATAGGTAAATCAACTAATAATGCAGAGGGATCGTATTGGCTAACTGGAATTGAGTGTTCAATCGCTTTTTCAATTGCAGGTAGGTTTTGTGAGTAACGTTCACAAGCAAGTGAAATTGAATTCCCTTCCGCTCCTGCTCTGCCTGTTCTACCAATACGATGTCGATAATCATCACAATCGTCGGGTAAATCGTAATTAAAAACATGGGTTACATTTTGAATGTGTAATCCACGAGCTGCAACATCGGTGGCAACTAAAATATCAAGATCACCTTGTGTAAACTGTTCTAAAATTGCTAATCGTTTTTTTTGTGCGATATCACCGGTTAATAATCCTACACGATGACCATCCGCAACTAAATGACGCCAAATTTTTTCGCAGGTTACTTTGGTGTTAGCGAATATAATACATCGTTCTGGCCACTCTTCTTCAATGAGAGTTTGTAATAAGGCTAGCTTATCTTCATTTGATGGGAAAAACAGTTCTTCTTTGATGCGATGACCAATTTTTTGTTCAGGTTCCACTTCGACATATTGTGGATTATTCATATGTTCAAATGCTAGTTCTCGCACGTTATGAGTAAGCGTTGCTGAGAAAAGCATGGTTAGACGTTGTTGTGGCGGGGTCATATGTTTAAAAATCCAGCGCACATCGCGTATAAATCCTAAGTCAAACATACGATCCGCTTCATCTAGAACTGCAACTTGAATTGATTGTAAATTGATATAATTTTGTTTGGCATAATCTATTAATCGCCCTGTGGTTGCAATTAAAATATCTACACCAGCTGATAACATTTTTAACTGTTTATCATAACCATCTCCACCAAAGGCTAACCCTAATTTGAGTCCGGTTTCTTCAGATAAACCTTCAGCATCATGGTAAATTTGCACAACTAATTCACGCGTTGGTGCAATGATTATTGCTCGAGGTTGATTGGTTTTATAATCGGGCGAGGGTTTATTATTCAATAAATGATTAAATGTCGATGCCAAAAACGCCATTGTCTTACCTGTTCCAGTTTGTCCTTGACCAGCGATATCAATTCCTTTACTAGTTAATGGCAGTGTTTTTTCTTGAATGGGTGTACAATAAATAAACCCTTTGTTATCAAGTGCTTTTATTACTAAAGGATGAAGAGGAAACTGACGAAAAGTTGTTTTTGTAAGATAAGATTGAATCATTGTAGTATCAAATATAATTATCAATGTTGGAATATTATAGCATATTAAGCACAATAACATCACTAATAATTATACCCTATTATAATAATTACTAGCTGGAAAATTCAAAATATCTTAATATTAAATTATAGTTAATTTTTTGGAGATAACCAAATGAGTAATAATATTGGATCACTTACTGAAACAACATTTGATAAAATAATTAATGATGCGACCAGACCTGTTTTAGTCGATTTTTGGGCTGACTGGTGTGAGCCATGTAAACGGTTTGCACCAATTTTAGAAGATGTAGCACAAGAATATAGTGAAAAAGTGTTAATTAATAAGTTGAATATTAGCGAAAATCCAAATATTTCACCTAAATTTGCTATTCGTGGTATTCCGACTTTGTTAATTTTTAAAAACGGTCAAGTTGTTGCCAGACATGAAGGTGCATTGTCTAAAACTCAATTAAAAAACTTTATTGATGCGCAACTTTAAAAGTTATATTAATTAATATTATTCTGTCAAATTTATTAATTGAGTGATGCTGTATGCATTACTCTTTTTACTTTTGTATTGGTTGTTTATTCTAAATATAGAAATTAGTGTTAATAAAATATAGACATTATGCTATTTTTAGTGTAAATTACCAAATTCTTACATAGCTTCCTTTCTGCCATTCATAGTTTTCTTGATAAAGTGGTAAAAATTCTATATTCAGGCATATAATTATCATTGAAAGGCTTAATAAGCAATAGCATTTATGTGTTGTCAGAGAGAGCAAAATTTAATAAATAAATGAAAAAACATACAAATTTAGCATTATTTGTAAACATATCAATTTTATCCTCAAGAATTTTTTAAAATTATGAATTTAACTGAATTAAAAAATACATCTGTTTCCGAGCTGGTAACGCTTGGTGAAAAAACAATGGGGCTAGAAAATCTTGCCCGTCTTAGAAAACAAGATATTATTTTTGCAATACTAAAACAACACGCCAAAAGCGGTGAAGATATTTTTGGCGATGGCGTGCTTGAAATTTTGCAAGATGGATTTGGATTTTTACGCTCAGCTGATAGTTCTTATTTAGCAGGGCCGGATGATATTTATGTATCACCAAGTCAAATTCGGCGATTTAATTTGCGAACGGGTGATACCATTGCCGGTAAAATCCGACCGCCAAAAGAAGGTGAACGCTACTTTGCTTTATTAAAAGTTAATGAAGTAAACCACGATAAACCTGAAGATGCCCGCAATAAAATCCTTTTTGAAAACTTAACTCCACTTCATCCTAATTCTCGTTTACGTATGGAACGAGGCAATGGTTCAACTGAAGACATCACTGCAAGAGTACTTGATTTAGCTTCACCAATCGGTAAAGGTCAACGCGGTTTGATTGTGGCACCACCTAAAGCGGGTAAAACCATGTTGTTACAAAATATTGCCCAAAGCTTAGCGGTGAATCATCCTGAATGTGAATTAGTCGTATTAATGATTGATGAACGTCCAGAAGAAGTGACAGAAATGCAACGACTAGTCAAAGGCGAAGTTGTAGCTTCAACATTTGATGAACCAGCAGCAAGACATGTTCAAGTTGCTGAAATGGTTATTGAACGTGCCAAACGTTTGGTTGAGCATAAAAAAGATGTAATTATTTTACTCGATTCAATTACACGTTTAGCTCGAGCATACAATACCGTTATTCCTTCATCAGGTAAGGTATTAACTGGTGGTGTTGATGCCAATGCATTACATCGACCAAAACGTTTTTTTGGTGCTGCACGTAATGTAGAAGAAGGTGGTAGTTTGACTATCATTGCAACGGCTCTTATTGATACTGGTTCCAAAATGGATGAAGTTATTTACGAAGAGTTCAAAGGTACGGGTAATATGGAAGTCCATTTATCACGTAAAATTGCCGAACGTCGGGTATTTCCTGCAATTGATTTTAATCGTTCAGGTACGCGTAAAGAAGATTTAATGACTTCGCCAGATGAATTACAAAAAATGTGGATTTTGCGTAAAATTCTTAACCCAATGGGTGAAATCGATGCAATGGAATTTTTAATAGACAAACTTGCTATGACCAAAACTAATGACGAGTTTTTCGAAATGATGAAGCGTTCGTAATTTTTGTCATCGATACTATACTAAAACCCATTCACTAAAGAAGTAAAAAAGAGCCGTATTATATATTGATACGGCTTTTTTTATGGCAAAATATAATGGTATTTTTTGTTAACCTATTTAAGTTTAAAATGTTGTTAAAACCTTATTATTGGGTTATATCAGACTAACATAAAGGAGCCAAATCATGTCTAAACAACAAATCGGTGTTATCGGAATGGCGGTTATGGGACGAAATCTAGCACTTAATATTGAAAGTCGCGGATTTTCTGTTTCTATTTACAATCGTTCTAAAGAAAAAACAGAAGAGGTAATGGCTGAACATTCTGATAAACAATTGGTTCCTTATTTTACCATTGAAGATTTTGTTAATTCTTTAGAAAAGCCACGTCGTATTCTCATTATGGTGCAAGCAGGTAAGGGCACGGATGCAGTGATTGATGAGTTACGTCCATTATTGGATAAAGGTGATATTATTATTGATGGTGGTAATGCTTATTTTGAAGATACCATTCGCCGTAATAAGACACTTTCCGAGGAAGGTTTTAATTTTATCGGTACCGGTGTATCTGGTGGTGAAGAAGGGGCATTAAAAGGTCCTTCAATTATGCCAGGGGGTCAGAAAGAAGCTTATGAATTAGTCGCTCCTATCTTAGAAAAAATTGCGGCAACATATAATGGTGAACCGTGTGTAACTTATATTGGGCCAAATGGAGCAGGCCATTATGTAAAAATGGCACATAATGGTATTGAATATGGTGATATGCAACTTATTGCTGAAAGCTACGCGGTATTAAAACATGCTGTTGGTCTAAATAATGATGAATTGGCTGCTGTTTTTTCTGATTGGAATAAAGGCGAGTTAGATAGCTATTTAACTGAAATTACCGCAGATATCTTTACCTATAAAGATGAAATGGGTAATTATTTAATTGATATGATTTTAGATGCGGCTGGTAATAAAGGTACTGGTAAATGGACAAGCCAAAGTGCCTTAGACTTAGGTGAACCATTGTCATTAATTACTGAATCTGTATTTGCCCGTTATATTTCAGCCATTAAAGATGAACGAGTCGTCGCTGCAAAAGTATTAAAAGGACCAAAACCAAATAGTTATTCAGGTGACAAAAAAGAATTAATTGAGAAAGTGCGTAAAGCTCTATATATGGGTAAAATTATCTCTTATGCACAAGGTTTTGCACAATTAAGAGCAGCATCAGAACAATATAACTGGCATTTAAATTATGGTGAAATAGCTAAAATCTTTAGAGCTGGTTGTATTATTCGGGCGCAATTCTTACAAAAAATTACTGATGCGTATACAGATAATAATGATATTAAGAATTTGTTGCTAGCTCCTTATTTTCGACAAACAGTCGAAGCTTACCAACAATCGTTACGTGATGTGATTTCTTTAGCAGTTCAACAAGGGATTGCAGTTCCAACTTTATCAGCAGCGATTGCTTATTATGATAGTTATCGTTCAGCTGTTTTACCGGCCAATTTAATTCAGGCACAGCGAGATTATTTTGGTGCTCATACGTATAAACGAATTGATAAAGCGGGAATTTTTCATACTGATTGGTTAAGTAGTAAGTCATAATTCTGTGATTAATTAGCAAAATAATCTTATAAAACAGCGTGCCTAGCTATCCCTTGCACGCTTAATCCCTTTAATTGTTTTATATCCGAGGTTTCCATACCTCGGTATTTACAGTTTTTGCATAAATAAATAGCTAATTTTTCAATTAATCTTCTTTTCAATATATATATTTTTTTCTGTAATATATGTTACTGTATCGTTTTCTTCTTCTTGTTCATTTGCGTATACTTTATTAAACATGAATAGAAATTCATTATTTTTATTAAAAATAGATAGAAAATATTTAGGGCTTATATATATTTCATCAATATTTTCTGAACAAATTGAATGATTTATTCGAGGTAAACTTTCATTATTAATAGCTTTATTATCACAAGTAAATTTTTTACCTTCATCAATTAAGTATATTCCACTTCTACCTTGATTAATAAAAAATTGCCCTACTAAATTAGTTTTATTCAATACAAGAACATAATACCAACCAATACCTCTTTCTTCCTCAGCTTCTAGAAGAATAATATTGTATAATTTGTTTGTTGTACTTCTATATAGATAAACATTTAGGCCATTTATATTATCTATATCGCTTGGTATAGAAAAACTTAAATTTTGATTTAAATAATTTAAGTTACAAGTATAATTTATGTTTCTACACTTAATACGATAGTCACCTAACTTCCAAGCATTATTATTGTCTGATTTTATAGATTTAAATTTCATTTCTTTATCAAACCGATGCCATGAGTTTATTTGGTGATCATTGGGAAAAGATAATAATTTATTTTCTAAGTTTGTTCCATTATTAACATGCTTTTTAGCATTAATTGGGATAACAATAATTAAATTAAAAATTATGGAATAAAGAAAATACTTAATAAAATTTAGATTCATGTTTTATTTTTTCTCATTGTTACGTCGTTTTTTTACATCAGTTTGCAATTTCTCGTCTATTGCTTGTAAATTGACAAAAAAAGCAGGATTATATCTATTGACAAGTCCTAAGCCATTACCGCTGGCTTTCATTGCAATTTCAAAATGAACATGAGGATTACAAACTCCTTTGACATTACCGGAATCTCCACTATAAGCAATTAAATCACCTGCTTGAACATTCCCATTTATTAAAACAGCAGAACTTAAATGACAATAGCGTAAATAAAAATAATCTGCATTTAAATTAAATCCATTACCACTAACTACTTCATCTTTATACTCTAATGAATAGTTATTTATTGAATCTCTTAAATGATCACCTTTAATTTTAAGGACTAAAACATTTCCATAGCCATTGGAGCCTTCATTTTTATATTGTATTATTTCACCATCAAGACATGCATAACATGGTGTATTAATATCAGCAAATAAATCTAAACCATTATGTGTTTTCTTTTGCAAACTTTTGGTTTCTTCATTCCAAAATGAACGAACTTTGCCGAAAGCACCATTAGACGGTTTAATATTATCACTTGAGTTATAATAAGTTCTTTGCGAATTCTTCAATGGCTCATGCCACAATTTTATTTTAATATTAAAATAATTAATTAAAGTAATAGGATGGATAAACCACGCTTTGCCGTTTGGGTTTAGTGTGGCTGGTGGTGGGGCTTCAGGTTCGGTTTGTTCGGTCGGGGTGCTTGGGGTGCTTTCATTTTCACTTATCGCACCTGAGTCGGTTGTTGATTGATTTTGATTGGCTAACCCTTTAACCACATCATCCCACCATAAACACTGTTTGATTTTCTCTTTTTCTTTTTCCCACTTTGCTACGTCAGTTTCTAGCTTTTGCATATAATAATATTGTTCAAGCTGTGCTGGATTGAGCTTTTCTTTTGGATTTTGTTTATAATCTGCCGGAAATTGACTTATTTTATCGCGTCGCTCTTGTAATCCTGCTGCTTCTTCTGAGTCGGCGGTTTTTCCGATATTCTTATTGAGGCGTATATACATCATTTTCTTTCTTCATGTGCTATCACGGTTTATTGGCTAATCATTGGTAAAAGAAGATGCTGTATAATCTATCCAAGCCTTGAAAAGGTTATTTAACTATTGATTCTTTAATAAGAAATTACAAAATAATGAAACTAAATGAATTAAAACAAATTTTGAATAATAAAAAAATCCCTGTGTCGTTATATAGTCTTAATGGAATTAAAGATGGTGATTGTTTATGTATTATTATTAAATAATAAATGGCAGTTAATACATATCGACCGTGGAAACAAAACTTTATAGGTGAATTTAATTCAAATGACAAACTTAGTCTTATTACATAAGCAGTATATTTTTACAATTTAGGATAAATCAAATTAGGCCGTTATTAAACTTCAATAACCATTAAATTCGAATCTACGTTACAAGATTGGACTTAAGTCGTTCGTCCGTAGCTCCAGGGTATGGTGTGATTTACTAGAACAATGATAAGGCAGTCCCATCAAAGATGGCTCATTTTTTACTTTAGTTAGTCAACAATAAATATTGTTATGGTTTGTTAAAAACGTTTTTTAAAAGAGCAGTAACTGCCAATATTTGTAAAGATGTTTCAGGAATGATATACGTTTTAGTATAAGTAATGACAATTTTAGTGAATTGATAACTCATTATATCGAAGATATCGATATTCTTTTCCGTTAAAGAGTGAGCCATTGTGGGTAGAAGTAATAAATCATATTGATTTTTGTTCGTTTTTAACTGGGGCGGTTGATCTTTCATAAAAACAAAAATTAGGTATAACTGATAGCTATGGACTTGCTAATCATTATTAAATGAAAGATTAACAAACCCTAAAATTATTAGTAATTATCGAGTTGAATGTTGTCAAGCAATTTATTTATTAATATTCCTAGAAAAACACAATATATGGTGTATAATTAAAAATAATTATCTATATGTAGTATTGCATTGAATTAAATGGTATGGAATCCCTGTCTAGATTAAAAGCCTAATATTCTTATAAAAAATAATTATTTTAAATAATAACATGAATATTATTGTTGCTATAAAAAAACTCTAACAAGAGATTTAATCATGAATTAAGGTTAAGGAGTAATTATGCCTGTAGTAATTAAACGAGATGGCTGTCAAACTGCATTTAATGAAACTCGAATTAAAGACGCAATAGTTAAAGCCGCTGTAGCAGCTAATGTAAATGATTCTGATTATTGTGCAGCAGTTGCTCGCGTAGTCTCTAATCAAATGTCTAAACGTGAGAGTGTAGACATTAATGAAATCCAAAATGCTGTTGAAAATCAATTAATGTCAGGTCCTTATAAGAAGTTAGCAAGAAAATATATTGAGTATCGACATGATCGAGATCGAGCACGGGAAGAACGTAGTCGATTAAATCAAGATATTCGTGGACTAATCGAACAAAGTAATGTTGCGATTCTTAATGAAAATGCTAATAAAGATAGTAAAGTAATTCCAACCCAGCGTGATTTACTCGCAGGTATTGTTGCTAAACATTATGCTAAACAATATATATTACCTAAAGAAATTTCGCGAGCTCATGATCGTGGAGAGATCCATTATCATGATTTAGATTATGCACCATTTTTCCCGATGTTTAACTGTATGTTGATTGATTTAGATGGTATGTTGACTAATGGTTTTAAAATGGGAAATGCTGAAATTGAACCACCAAAATCAATTGCTACTGCAACTGCTGTAACAGCACAAATCATTGCGCAAGTTGCCAGCCATATTTATGGTGGCACCACTATAAATCGTATTGATGAAATCTTAGCCAAATTTGTGACTATTAGTTACCAAAAACATAAACAAGTTGCAGAGGAGTGGCAAATCCCAAATCCAGAGGCTTATGCTGAAAGTCGTACTCAAAAAGAGTGTTATGATGCATTTCAATCGCTTGAATATGAAGTTAACACATTGCATACCGCTAATGGGCAAACTCCATTTGTTACTTTTGGTTTTGGATTGGGTACAAGTTGGGAATCACGTTTGATTCAAGAGTCAATTTTAAAAATCCGCCTCAAAGGTCTTGGTAAAAATCATAAGACAGCAGTGTTCCCAAAACTGGTGTTTGCTATTAAAGATGGTATTAACCATAAGCCTGGTGATACTAATTATGATATTAAGCAACTTGCTTTA
Source organism: uncultured Gilliamella sp. (assembly GCA_945271295.1). Taxonomy (GTDB): domain Bacteria; phylum Pseudomonadota; class Gammaproteobacteria; order Enterobacterales; family Orbaceae; genus Gilliamella. The sequence continues at coordinate 49,409 of CALYPG010000015.1, forward strand.
GAATGCGCAAGTAAACGTATGTATCCAGATATATTAAATTATGAAAAAGTCGTTGAAGTTACAGGATCGTTTAAAACACCTATGGGGTGCCGAAGCTTTTTAAGTGTATACGAAGAAGATGGAAAGCAAATCCATGATGGCCGTAATAATTTAGGTGTGATTAGCTTAAATTTACCTCGTATTGCCATTGAAGCACAGGGTGATGAAACTCGTTTTTGGGAATTATTGGATAAACGGTTAGCTTTATGTAAAAAAGCTTTAATGACTCGTATTGCACGTTTAGATGGTGTTAAAGCACGAGTAGCACCTATTTTATATATGGAAGGGGCTTGTGGTGTTCGTCTTAAAGAAGATGATAATGTGTCCGAAATCTTTAGAAATGGTCGAGCATCAATCTCTTTAGGTTATATTGGTATTCACGAAACCTTAAATGCACTTTATGGTAATCAATCTCATCCTTTTGATAGTGACACTTTACGTGAAAAAGGAGTAGCTATTGTTGAGCGTTTACGTAAAGCAGTTGAGCAGTGGAAAGATGAAACTGGTTATGGGTTTAGCTTATATAGTACACCAAGTGAAAATTTATGTGATCGATTCTGTCGATTAGATACTGCTGAATTTGGTATAATTCCTGGAGTGACAGATAAAGGTTACTATACTAATAGTTTCCATCTAGATGTTGAGAAAAAAGTAAATCCATACGAAAAAATCGAGTTTGAAAAACCCTATCCATTTGTTGCAAATGGTGGATTTATTTGTTACGGCGAATATCCTAACATGATCAATAATATTAAAGCGTTAGAAGATGTATGGGATTATAGTTATACCCGCGTTCCTTATTATGGTACCAACACACCAATTGATGAGTGTTATGAATGTGGCTACACCGGTGAATTTTCATGTACCAGTAAAGGCTTTGTTTGCCCAAGTTGTGGTAATCATGATTCATCTAAAGTCTCTGTTACTCGCCGTGTTTGTGGTTATTTAGGTAGTCCTGATGCTCGTCCATTTAATGCCGGGAAACAAGAAGAGGTAAAACGACGAGTGAAGCATTTAAATAATGGTCAAATTGGTTAATGATTGATTAATATTTATGAATTATCATCGCTATTATCCAGTGGATGTCGTTAATGGCGAAGGGACTCGCTGTGTACTTTTTGTCGCAGGCTGTGTACATCAATGTCGTGGTTGTTATAACAAAAGTACATGGGGCTTAGATTCTGGTTCACCTTTTACGCAGGCCCTTGAAGATCAAATTATCAAAGATCTACAAGATACCGAGATAAAACGTCAAGGATTATCGCTTTCTGGTGGTGATCCATTACATCCACAAAATGTGCCAACCATACTTAAATTGGTTAAACGTGTCAAAACCCAATGTCCTAATAAAGATATTTGGCTTTGGACTGGTTATAAACTTGATGAACTAACTCCCGCACAACAAGAAGTGGTATCGTATATTGATGTGTTAATTGATGGTAAATTTGTTCAGGAGCTTGCTGATCCCAAATTACTTTGGCGAGGTAGTAGTAATCAAGTTATTTACCGTTTTAAATAATCTAATTATAAGATGTTAGAAGTTATGCCGATTTAATAGATATGAAATGGTTTCACGGTAATTAATTTTACGATTTTCACTGCTTGATGAGGTAATATGCAGATCGGTAATTTTGCCATTATTTATGTCATAACCTTAACCATATAGGTTCACTTTTTGATCTGGTTACCATACTGGCTGAATAATTGTTGAATGATCCTCAATGACATTTAATCCACATAAAATTTCCATACCAGAATCAGAAAGAACTCCACACTAATAGTGTACTATAACGGCACTATCAATCTGCTTATCTACATTAACACTGGTTTTGACCTATCTTTTGATATCTATTTTTTTTTAGATTGTATTAATGTGTTGGATTTTACTTTTCATAATTAACTTGCGCCATAATGGTGTGGTTAAGATTTTTGCTTTTACAATTTTGCTATATAGTTTTAATCGTAATTGAATTGTTTTTTGATAATAACTCGCATTGGGTTTTGGATGATTGTTATTTAATATTTTACTTAAAATTTCAGCACTATCGAGTGCATAACTAATTCCTTCTAAAGAGCTAGCACTAATGAATCCTGCTGCTTCACCAATTAAAAAAATGTTTTCATTACCAGTATAAAAATCACGGAATCGATTTGGGTAAACCACAAGACATTTTTCAGTTTTGATCGGAGTACCAAAAATAAACCCCTGTTTGGTTAGTTTTTCTTTCAATAATTCAAAATGTTCATTGGCAGTTTTTTTCGGGAATGCTCCACCAAAGATGAAATATCCATCTTTAGATATGCTCCATGCATAACAATTGGTTAATTTATTATCGAAAATGCAAGAATAAAATGGGTTTGAATGTTCTTCATTAAACCATTGTTGGATAGCGACATATTGTCTAATACTATGGTTAGGATAGCGCATCCGTCTAACTACAGAATTAGCGCCATCAGCACCAACAATATATTTGGCGGTAATTTTGTGTTCTATTCTATCATCAGTAATATAGGTGATTTGATAACCATCAATGATACGTCTAACTTCTTTACATAACGTATTATGGCAAACGGTAACTGTAGATGGTATTAGCGATTTTAGCCATAGATCAAATTTGTGTCGATTAAAATTCACATAACTACGCTGATAATTACGTATTAATTGGGTTTGGAGGTCATAGGTTTTAACACTAAAAATTTGTGGATTAGTTAAAATATCAATAGGCATATTTAACTTTTGTCGAATAAAGGCTTTTTGTGCATCATTCGCCAATAACCCACCACAAGGTTTAGAAAATCCACCATTACTTGACTGGTGTTTTTTATCTAAAGCAATAACTTTAAAGGATGGATCTAGTAAACGGGCTAGTGTACTACCAGCAGGACCAAGGCCTATTATTGCGATATCGTAATCCATATTACTTTATATTATTTATCTAAAAGTTTTGATAAATTATCATTTTATCAAATTAACAGAACCGTGGCTATTAAAGATATCAATCTATGAATTAAGGCTATTTTGTAAAAATGGTTTTAGGTTAGCTTTATTTTTAAGTAAAAAATAACTACTTTTTATAAAACAATAGGTAATTTATTAATTTGCAACTGTTTTCAAAAATGCTCGGTGTTAATGGTTTGATCTATTTTCATAAATTGATTTAACTCTTTGTAAATAGCTTTTATAATATCCGTCGGTTTATTTGGTATAAGAGTTTATAATGGAAAAATTTCATGTTATGGGGCCTACTTCGCTAAATGGCGAAGTTGTTATTTCAGGAGCTAAAAATGCCGCATTACCAATTTTATTTGCGGCGATTTTGGCAGAAAAACCTGTAGAAATACAAAATGTTCCTAAATTAAGGGATATTGATACTACTTTAGAATTATTGAGTCAATTAGGTGTTACTTGCCAACGTAATGGTTCTATCTATCTTGATGCTAGTCATCTTAATAATTACTGTGCTCCTTATGAATTAGTCAAAACTATGCGCGCATCCATTTGGGCTTTAGGTCCGTTAGTTGCGCGCTTTGGTCAAGGTCAAGTTTCACTTCCTGGCGGTTGTGCTATTGGAGCCAGACCCGTTGATCTTCACATTTCAGGTTTACAACAATTGGGGGCAACTATCACTCTGGATGAAGGATATGTGAAAGCTACAGTGGATGGACGACTAAAAGCTGCTCATATTGTAATGGATAAAGTGAGTGTTGGTGCAACTGTTACTATTATGTCTGCTGCAACTTTAGCTGAAGGTAAAACTATAATCGAAAATGCTGCTTGTGAGCCTGAAATTGTTGATACAGCAAAATTCTTAAATATGCTAGGCGCAAAAATTAGTGGTGCAGGTACAGTACGCATTGAAATCGATGGCGTTGAAAAACTAGGTGGTGGTGTACATAAAATTGTTGCCGATCGTATTGAAACAGGTACTTTTTTAGTTGCGGCAGCTATATCAAGAGGTAAAATTATTTGTCGGCAAACCGATCCAACATTACTCGATTCAGTGATAGCTAAACTCAAAGAGGCTGGTGCATATATTGAAACAGGTAACGACTGGATTAGTTTAGATATGCATGGTAAAAGAGCTAAAGCGGTTAATATTCACACAGCACCTCATCCTGGATTCCCTACCGATATGCAAGCTCAATTTTCATTATTGAATATGGTAGCTGAAGGTACCGGAATTATTAAAGAAACTATTTTTGAAAATCGATTTATGCATGTGCCTGAGTTAATACGTATGGGGGCAAGAGCTGAAATTGAAGGTAACACATTAATAACTCATGGCGTTGAAAAACTAAGTGGTACTCAAGTGATGGCAACAGACTTACGCGCATCGGCAAGTTTAGTTTTAGCCGGTTGTATCGCAGAAGGTTCAACTATTGTTGATCGTATTTATCATATTGACCGAGGTTATGACAACATAGAAGAAAAACTAAGAAAGTTAGGTGCAAATATTGAAAGGATGAAGTAAATTCATCCAATGGTTAAAACTTATCTGGACGGTTTGTTGGCTAAGAGAGGTACAATAATGATAAAGCAAGCATTAGTATTTTTGTCAAATGGTTGTGAAGAAACCGAAGCTGTTACCACAATTGATTTATTAACTCGTGCGGGTATTAACGTCACAAGTGCTAGTATTTACAATACTTGTGAGGTTAAGTGTTCACGAGGGGTAACAATATTAACCCAAAGTACTTTATCTGAAGTTCAAAATAAGGATTTTGATGTAATTGTTTTACCGGGAGGATTAAAAGGCGCAGAAAATTTTCGAGATTGTGCGGTATTAATCGATATGTTAAAACAGGCACATCAAAAAGGGGGTATTGTAGCTGCAATTTGTGCATCACCAGCAATGGTTTTACAGTATCATAATTTATTCCCCGATGCGCGTATGACTGGTTATCCTGAGACTAAGGATGCGTTTATACATTGGCAATCAGAAAGAGTTTATTTTGATGACAAAAATAAGGTTATCACCAGCCAAGGTCCTGGAACATCAATTGATTTTGCTTTAAAAATTATAGATGTTTTATTAGGTCGGGCAACTGCAGCTAAAGTTGCTCAGCAACTTATTTTGCCAATAGGTATAGACAGCTATCAATAGGTACAAAATGCCAAAATCATCTTTGTACGAAAAATCAGTCAAAAAAGCGACATTGAGTGCTGTTTTAGTCTCTATTTTTCTAATTATAATTAAATTAGTTACCTGTTGGTTGACTGGATCAATGAGTTTATTTGCTTCATTACTTGATTCTAGTATTGATTTGTTAGCTTCAGGGCTCAATTTCTTTTTAGTCCGTTATGCTCTAAAACCGGCTGATGAAGAGCATACCTTTGGTCATGGTAAGGCTGAATCACTGGCTGCATTAGCACAAAGTACCTTCATTATTGGTTCTGCTACTATTTTATTGTTATCAAGTATTAAGTCTATAATTCATCCTAGTGATATTCAATTGCCGATACTTGGGATTGTTATATCAGCCGTTTCAACGGTTATTACATTTGTGTTAGTTTTATATCAAAGACATGTAATAACATTAACGGCTAGTAAAGCTGTTCAGGCTGATATGCTACATTATTCATCTGATATGTTTATGAATATTGCCGTTATATTCGCGCTATGTTTAAGCTGGTATGGTATTACCTATGCTGATGCTATTTTTGCTTTCTTTATTGCTTTATATATTTTTTATAATGCTTATAAAATTGCCTATAATGCTATACAAGATCTACTTGATAGAGCTTTACCTGAAAGTGATAACATCAAAGTTGCAAAGATAGTTGCCTCATTTCCTGATGTACATGGTTTTCATGATCTAAAAACTAGACAAGCGGGTCCTGTAAAATTTATACAATTACATGTTGAACTGGATGATAATATGCCTTTAATCAAAGCGCATGCTATTGCAGATTCTATTGAAAAGTGTATCTCTATAGAGTTTTCACCTGCAACGGTTATTATTCATCAAGATCCAATTTCAGTTGTGCCTGTTGAAATGATGCACACTAAAAATCAATCAAAATAGCCTATATCATCTATTGTTAGTTATCTTTTAAGAATCTATAATAGCCGAAAGTTAATAATTTGGAGTTATTTTATATGATAAAAAAAATAGGGATTTTGACCAGTGGTGGCGATGCGCCAGGAATGAATGCAGCTATTCGTGGTGTTGTTCGAACTGCATTAACCGAAGGTTTGGATGTGTTTGGTATTTATGATGGTTATTTGGGACTTTGTGAAAATCGAATTGCTCAGCTAGATCGTTATAGTGTGTCAGATATTATCACTCGAGGTGGTACTTTTTTAGGTTCAGCAAGATTTCCTGAATTTAAAGATAAATCGGCTAGAGAAAAAGGTATTGCTAACCTAAAACAACATCAAATTGAGGCATTAGTTGTTATTGGGGGTGATGGGTCTTATATGGGCGCAATGCGATTAACAGAAGAAGGCTTTCCATGTATTGGGTTACCCGGTACTATTGATAACGATATTCGTGGTACAGATTATACAATTGGCTACTTTACTGCACTTAGTACTGCGGTGGAAGCAATTGATAAATTACGCGATACCTGTTCTTCTCATCAGAGAATTTCTGTTATTGAAATTATGGGAAGAGATTGTGGTGACTTAACCTTAAATGCTGCTGTTGCTGGTGGGTGTGAGTTCATGATTATTCCTGAGGTCGCCTATACCAAAGAAGATCTGATTGAAGAAATCAAACTCGGTTTTGCTAAAGGTAAAAAACATGCGATTGTTGCAGTAACTGAACATATGTGTGATGTAAACCAACTTGCAAAAGATATTGAAAATGCAGTTCATCATGAAACACGAGCAACCGTATTAGGCCATGTACAGCGAGGTGGTTCGCCTGTTCCTTATGATCGTATTTTGGGCTCTAGAATGGGGGCTTATGCAGTTGAATTATTATTACAAGGTTATGCAGGACGATGTGTTGGTGTACAAAATGGTAAATTAGTACATCATGATATTGTGGACGCAATCAATAATATGAAGCGTCCTTTTGATGTTGATCTTTACAATACCGCAAAACGTTTATTTTAAATCAGCATTAAAAATAAATTAGTTTTATTGTAGGTGGATAATTAATATGCGAATCATTTTCTTTGCATTATTAAATATTCACCTTATTTTTTTGGGAAATTAACTTTTTACAAAACTTGTAACGCATAGATTATTCTATAATAAATTAATTTTAGGGAATGAAAATATTATGTCATTACATTACTTGGAAGATAGTGATCGTTTTTATGTTTGTGATAGTACGAATCAGGAAATCGCAGAAATGACATTTACTCGCATAGGGGAAAATAAAGCAACAATCGACCATACTTATATTGCCCCTACTTATCGCGGACAAGGAATTGCAGATGAGTTATTAAAGTTAGTGGTTAAAGCATTACAGCAAGAAAAACGTGAGATTATTCCGCTGTGTTCATTTGCACTTAAAAAATTAGACAAATAAATTTGTTACCACCCTCGTTATTGCACCTGATATTATTGAGGTCTTTTCTCTCATATTATTTTGCAAAGATTAGTTATAAACGTTTGAATATATGATAATGTATGGCAATTTATATTTATTGCTTTATCAATATTAAAATGGCAACACAAAAAGCTCAGAAAATTCAATCTATTCACGTTTTACGTGGCGTGGCAATTATAATGATTGTTTTCAGTCATTGTTTGGGAGTATTTAAAAATAGTAGCTTAATTTCAAATAGTTATCTATTTTCATTCTTAAATTTATTTGCCTTTAATTTCACAGCTTTTTTTGTATTAATTGCAGGTTTTTTATTTCAACATTTAACCTATAAATTTGATACCAAAACCTATTATTTATCTAAATTTAAGACTGTTGTATGTCCTTATATTTCAGTTTCTATTTTCTGTTTTCTTTTTTTTCATTATCAATATTTATCTAATCTACCTTGGTATAGCGCAACAGAGCCGAATATTGTCAGTACTATTACTAAAATGATGTTAACAGGTACACAGTTATTACCGTTATGGTTCATGCCTATGATTATAATTATTTATTTAATGGGACCACTACTTTATTATTGGTCTAAAAAAAGTTTAATTATTGTTGGGCTTATTGCTATGTTCTGGGTAGTCATATTTACTAAACCTGATTTTACCCAGCCTTTTTTGAATTTGATGCATTTTGGACCTGTCTATTTAATTGGAATGATGATAAAGCAGAATTATGAAACCATTATGAAAGTAGTAAAAGATAATTTATTTTTAATTATTTCTTTTTTTTGCTTGTGCTTTTTTGTGCCATATATTTATCGTTATGTTAATCAATTAGGCCTAGAAAAACTTTATTTAGATACATTGCAAAAAATCATTTTGTTTATATTAGCGCTTTATTTTTTAGATGGGCTGAATCATAAAACTAATAATGGCAAAATTTATAATTTTTTATCTTATATGGCCAATATCAGTTTTCCTGTTTACTTTATTCACGAAATTATTGTGTTATCTCTGGAAAAATGGTTAATGGCATTACCTATTGGTGATGTAATAAAAACAGATAATGGTCAATTAGCTTCTTTGGGAGCAGTAAGTTTTTTGGTGTCTACGTTAGTGATAAGTGTACTCATTGCTAATATGATAAAATTTATCTTTAAAGATAAAGCAAAATTTCTTATTGGTGCGAGTCGTTAAAATAAAATTACGTACATGAAAAATAATGTCGGTGTTGTTTTAATATACCCCGAAAAATTTTGGATATTTTGCATATTTATTTGTAAAGTATGTTTGTTTATTTATCAGAAAATAACAGTTATTTATTTTTATCAAATATTGAAAAAAAGTAAAAAATGTCAATTAAGTAGTGTTTGTATGATTTTTTGAAAAATGTAAATTGATTATGCATATTAATGCATATAATTTATCTAGAAAAATTACAAATTCTGTTTATGATAGGTAAATATTTTATAGTTATGGTTGCGGAGGAGGCGAAGGAAAACTTTTTATCCACTTGTCATAATCCCATTTTATGTTTTGCTGAATCGCAGTTAACTCTGTTTCACTATGTTTTATATCTTCTGGTGTTAAATGTTGTTTAATCTGCTGTACTAATGTTTGACTATAATGATAGAGTTCATCATTTTTCTTATCATCCTGAGGATTACTTTCCATTCTTGTTGATGTTTTATAGTTACTATAAGCTTGATTGACTAATTCAGACCATGCTAATGCCTTTTCCAGATTTTTATTCTTACCTATGCCATAAAAATAGGTTTCAACTAATCTTACCAAACAATATAAATTGCCATGTTTTGCTGATTGTTCAAAATAACTGATCGCTTCTGTTAACTCTGAGTTTGTCAGTGTTGGAATAAATTCTGGAAGAGGTTTAATAATAACAGAAAATTCTGTATATTCCTTGTATCCTGATCTTTGATTGAATAGTATGCTATGAGCTAATACAAGGTGATAAGCTTCATTTTGTTTGACAACATTTCTCATATAGGTAATTCGTTTATTGTGTTCAAGTGTATGATCAAAATAAACCACATAAAGTATGGGATATAAATAACCATGATCAGCTAATACTCGCATAAAATCAAATTCATGCAAGTCAAGAATTGCTGGTTTTGTTAACTGATGACCATAAATATCAACTAATTGATTTTTGTGTGATTTTATAAATAACTCTAATGAATGCTCTGGATCAGGTTCAATTTCATACTGATTTTTAGTTATCTTTATATACTGTATCATGGCATATTTATCCCATTGATACGCCTGTTTTACTAATTCTAATAAAACATTTTTATCTTTTATATAAGGAATACCTATCATATAAGCCTTTTCCAACATTTCTTCTGCATATTCCTTTGTCCACAATTCATTTTGAGGTAAGGGTGACAATTCAACGACATAATCCATCTTCATGTTCTTTTTAATTAGTAAAATAGCAAGCAACAAAACAATGATTAATGTAATAAATACAGATAGAAATTTTTTTTGGGGCATAATCATACTCAAATATAATTTAAATTATTTTCGTTAAATGAATTTTTTGTACTTTGCGCAAAGATTCATTATTGATATTAAATAATCTATAATGTCAAATTTGTCAATCTTTAAGCGGTTTTATATTTAGGATCTATTTTATACTCATTTTCAATTTTTGCGCCTGACTTATAATTCCTAATAAAATATCTCGGTATATTTTATCTTATCGGTTATTTTGTCTCTTTTGACCATTATCAAAATAAGCAATGCACTCTATATTGGCATAGGGAACTTACAATTAAGATCAATATTCGATTCACTATATGTCCAATAAACATATTGAATGATCTCACTTAATGAAAACAAATATGACAAACAAATTTGGCTAAATAAAAGGCAAACAGAAAAAATATAAAGATCTTTACTTGCCAAAAAAAAAGAAGTGTTTATAATGCGCATCCACTGACACGGCGTCAGCAAAAAGCTGGTAGCGATAAGGTTAGTGAATTTAGTGATTAAGATCAAAAATTTTGA
>CALYPG010000016.1 GCA_945271295.1 uncultured Gilliamella sp.
GTAGTGTGGGTATTACCCATGTGAGAGTAGGGTGCCGCCAGACTTTTAAATTAAAAAGTAGTAATAAAATACATACCAAAATACGGTGGAGCGGTAGTTCAGTTGGTTAGAATACCTGCCTGTCACGCAGGGGGTCGCGGGTTCGAGCCCCGTCCGTTCCGCCACCTTATTTAGGGGCGTAGTTCAATTGGTAGAGCACCGGTCTCCAAAACCGGGTGTTGGGAGTTCGAGACTCTCCGCCCCTGCCACACATTAATAATTTGTTTTAATTTTAGTCAATTAGTTAGTTCTACTTACATAAATTACAGAAAAATGTTTACAGATTAACTTAGTTAATTATAATTCCTGCCCAATTATGTTTATAATCTAGAGGATAGAAAATGGCTGAGAGTTTTATAAGTCAACAACGTTTTTTTGATAATAAGAATTATCCGAGAGGATTTTCTCGTCATGGTGATTTTACTATTAAAGAAGCTCAAATTTTAGAAAAATATGGTTGTGCTTTTAAAGATCTTGATGCAGAAATAAAAAAACCTGCTACAGCAGAAGAGAAATCATTTGTTTCTGTATGTAAAGGCAAAAAAGAAGCATCTACTGATTTTGAAAAAGTATGGCTTAAATATCTTGCTCGTATAAATAAACCTAAGCGCTTTCATACTTTATCAGGTGGTAAACCTCAAGTAGATGTAAGTGATGACTTTGTTGACAGTGATGATTAAACTTGCTTAGTTTAGCCTATATTTTTGTGTAATTGAATTAATAAACGATCCATAGAACGATAACTTAATGCTTCTGAAATATGTTGTCGTTCTATAGTTTCGGAAAAATCTAAATCTGCTATAGTCCGGGATACTTTCAATATTCGATGCCAGGCTCTAGCTGAAAGCCCGAGCTTTAATAGAGCTTGCTCTAAGTATTCACTATTCGCATCGGATAATTGGCAATAAAGTTGAATTTCTTTTGCTGTTAATTGACTATTCAGCTTTTTATTTCTTGTTAGTTGTTTATCTCTACTTCGTAATACACGCTCTTGTACCGATTGTGTTGATTCTACCGAGACTGCTTTTTTGCTTAATGCACCTTGTGGTAATAAAGGTACTTCAATAGAAAGATCAAATCTATCCAAAAATGGTCCTGAAAGCCGATTCAAATATCGAATAATTTGTTGTGGTGTGGTTCGGTTATGTGTTCCTTGATAATGTCCTGTTGGACTAGGGTTCATCGCAGCAATAAGTTGAAATTTTGCAGGAAATTTTATTTTAGCATTTGCTCTTGAAATAGTAATCTCACCCGATTCAATTGGTTCACGTAATGCGTCTAAAACTTTACGATTAAACTCGGGTAGTTCATCTAAAAACAGTATTCCATTATGAGCAAGTGATATTTCACCTGGTTTAGGGATACTGCCACCACCAACAAGTGCGGCTGCAGATGAACTATGATGAGGCGATCTAAATGGACGTTTACGCCAATTTTTGATAGATCCATTTAGACTAACTAAACTCGTTATTGCTGCACTTTCCAGTGCCTCATTATCTGATAGTGGTGGTAATAAAGACGTTAAGCGTGTTGCCAACATTGTTTTACCAGTTCCAGGCGGTCCAATTAAAAGTAAATTGTGACCTCCAGCAGCTGCAATTTCTAAAGCTCTTTTAGCATGTTCTTGTCCAATTACATCTTCTAAATTATTTTTCTGGTTATCATATTCTTGATATTCTCGATATTCAACGCTAGGTAAATTAATTTCATTAACTAGATATTGGCATAATTCAGATAAATTATTAGTGATTAATGTATTGTTATTATGAATTAAAGATATTTCAGACTGATTTTCAGCAGAAATAATTAATGTTCTGTTTTTTCTTTTGGATGAGAGGGCAGCCGGAATCGCTCCTTTCACAGCTCTAATATCTCCCGAAAGTGCTAACTCACCTAGAAATTCATATTCTGATAAATGATCAATTGGAATTTGTTCTGTTGCAGCGAGAATAGCAACAGCGATGGGAAGATCAAAACGACTGCCTTCTTTAGGTAAATCCGCTGGGGAAAGATTAACGGTAATTTTTTTGGAAGGGAAGGTAAAGCCACTGTTAATAATAGCACTACGTACACGATCTTTTGCTTCTTTAACGGTAGTTTCTGGCAAACCGACTAAAACAAAACCAGGTAATCCATTACTAATGTGAACTTCGACATTAATTTGTGGCGCTTGAATACCAAAAGACGCTCGAGTATAGATGATAGCAAGTGACATAATATGATCAATCTAAAAATATGAGTATTAGTATACTAATTTTGTTATGGCATAATTTAGATTGAATTAGTCACATATTGAGAACTATCTCCCAATGAAAATTCTATTTTTGAAAAATAACCAATTTTACTAATTTGGCAATAGTTTGGTGATAAGTAGCGTGACAAAAAATAAACAGGTATTACTTAATACAACAGATGGACCTGTAGGTGTGTCATAAATGAATGAGAAATACAAACCGCCAATAATTGAGAGCATACCTAATACTATAGCAATTATTGCCATTTTTTCTGGTGTTTTTGAATAGTATTTAGCGGTAGCGGCGGGGATAATAAGTAAAGAAGTAATAATTAGTGCACCTACAAATTTCATAGCGATACCAATTGTTAAAGCTAATAAAAGCGTTAAGGTTAATTTAGTCAATTGTATGTTAATGCCATGGGTAAATGCTAATTCTTCGCTGACAGTGATAAATAAAAAATGGTTCCAACGCCAAACTAATAAAAGACCTATTACAAATACGCACCCAATAATTTGGTAAAGTTCGGTCATAGTTACTGATATAAGATCACCAAATAGATACCCCATTAAATCAACCCTAATATTTTTCATTAGGCTAATAACGACTATTCCTAATGATAATGAACTATGTGCTAAAATACCAAGTAAAGTATCAATGGGCAGTTGTTTTTGTGATTCTAACCAAAGTAGTCCTAATGCTAAAATGAGGGTAATAAAAATTACTGCATAAAACAAATTGATATGGAGTAGAAAGCCAAAAGCAATACCAAGAAATGCTGCATGTGATAAAGTATCACCTAAATAAGACATTCTGCGCCAAACAACAAAAGTACCTAATGGACCTGTTATTATTGTTAAGCATAATCCAACTAATAAAGAAGGTAGTAATAACTCAATCATTGTTTTTATCCTTTCCAAAATTAGGTCTAACAATTCTTCTTTGATTATCTTGATTTTTTTTGCAAAATTCATGTTGGTGATTGTGATGATGTTGATATACAGCAATTTTGGCTGCATTTTGTTGACCAAAAAGTGTAATAAACTCAGGATCATTTGAAACAATAGCTGGCGAACCAGAACAACAAATATGGTGGTTTAAACAAATGACTTCATCTGTTTTTGCCATCACTAAATGCAAATCATGAGAAACCATTAATACACCACAATTGAATTGATTTCTGGCATTAATAATTAAATCATATAATAAAACTTGACCGTTAACATCAACCCCTTGTGTTGGCTCATCAAGAATTAATAATTCTGGTTTTTTAGCCAGTGCTTGAGCAAGTAATACTCGCTGTAATTCACCTCCAGATAATTGATGCATTGATTTATCAATTAGATAATCAGCATTAACCATTGATAACATATTAATGATATTATTATTTTTTAATTGTTTATTCAGCTGCATAAAGCGTTTAACTGTAATTGGTAATGTGGGATTTAAATTGATTGATTGAGGTACATAACCAATAGTTAAATTTGGTGCACGTTTTATTGTTCCGGAAGTGTTGGCAATTAATCCTAAAATAACTTTAACCAAAGTTGATTTACCCGCACCATTAGGACCAAGTAAGGTAATAATTTGACTAGGACTAATTGTTAAGGAAATATCATATAATATATTTTGATTATTAACTTCAACTGCGACATTATTAAGTGAAATTAATGGAGTCATATTAATTACGGTCCTTGCTTACCCACAGCTTGTGTTATATTATAACATAACAATTTGAAATAGTATTTTAACATACTTTTTAAATATCGGATGATTATATGAAAAAATTTATTATTTTGAATGTCTGGTCTTTTTTTAGGTTCTCAATAATTTCAATTTTATTGTTGCTCATTAATGGAATGTTTATCATTGCTAATGCTAAAATAGTTTCTTCAGTAAAACCAATTGGTTTTATTGCTGAAGCTATAGCATCAGGGGTAACAGATACTGATATTTTACTACCAGATGGAGCTTCTCCGCACACCTATTTTTTAAAGCCATCTGATTTAGTTAAACTCAAATCAGCACAATTAGTAATTTGGGTTGGAGAAGATATAGAAACTTTCTTGCCTACAATTCTTAAAGATATTGATAAAAAAAAACAAATTGAATTAATGCAACTTCCTCAAGTTAAAGCTTTTTTACGAGTCGGGCAAAAACATAATGAGTCCAAATTTCATCATGAAAATAACCACAAAGACCACTTCCATAATAGTGAATATGATGAGCATATTTGGTTATCGCCGAAAATTGCAAAAATTATAGCTCAAACTATTCATGATAAACTTATTATACAATATCCTAATAAAAGAGCTATAATTGATGAAAACCTGAGCAAATTCACAACAAAACTGATTGAAACAGAACAAAACATTGCAAAAAAACTAATTAGCGTACAAAATAAGGGGTATTTTGTGTTTCATGATGCTTATGGGTATTTTGAATCACAGTTTGGTTTAAAAAATCTAGGTAGTTTTATCATAAACCCAGCAGTGCAGTCTGGTGTTCAAAAAATTTATGCTATTCAACAAAAGCTAAAAGAACACCAAGCTGTTTGTGTATTTAAAGAACCGCAGTTTAATTCTGCAGTCATTGAAAAATTAGTGGATGGAACGGATGTTCATATTGGCGTATTGAACCCACTAGGGACAGATATAATTCCTTCAAAAGACTCTTATTCACAATTTTTATTACAATTAACACAGCAATTTTTGGATTGTTTAGATAATAAATAGTTAAGGTTAATTTTGGCACGACAAATTAAATCTCCGAATATTGAAAAAAGCTTTTATAAATTACCCTATTTTTCAGTATTAGGCGTCCTTGTTTTTGTTATCTTATTTGCTGTGTTATGGCGTCCACTCAATTTAGAACGCACAGTCTATATTCCTTTATCTTCGCAGGCCGAAACAACAGTAATTAATAATCCTCATTCATCTGTTGAGATTGAAGAAGCTAGGATTGAAATGGTGGATGGCAAACCTGACGCCGAACAAGTTACTGAATCTTCAGATGAGCCTGAAGATGAGATTGTTAAAGATGAATTAGATGATATTATTGATGAAAAAGATAATACGGTACAATATACTATTTCACGCGGTGACACCTTGCATGATATTTTGTTACGTTATAATGTTAATAAGAATGATATTTATCAATTAACTACAAAATTTAAACAACTTGCGAATTTACGAATAGGACAACAAATTACTTGGACTACTGATGATGATCATAATTTACAAAGTTTTAGTTGGATAATTTCCAGCAATAATATTCGTATTTATGAAAAATCTGGTGATAAATTTATAGAAAGTTCTGAAACAGTAGAAAGTGTTCCAGAAAATGTGATTATTAAAGGTGAAATTCAATCAAGTTTTGTTACAGATGCGCGAAAAAGTGGATTAACAAACAACGAAATAAGTATTATTACTCGGGCATTACAGTGGAGACTTGATTTTCGACGTTTACAAGTAGCTGATAAATTTGTAGCAATTGTAAAACGAGAGATGCATGGGGAACGCTTGACTAATAGTCAATTAATTGGTGTACGGATTAAAAATGGTAGCAAAGATTATTATGCCATTTTGGCCGATGATGGTAAATATTATAATATCAATGGTGACAGTTTATCTCAGAGTTTTTTTCGTTATCCATTAATGAAGCAAGCCCGTGTTTCCTCACATTTTAACCCGAGGCGTTTACATCCAATTTCAGGTCAAGTAACCCCTCATAATGGTGTCGATTTTGCGGTATCGCGCGGTACCCCTGTGCTTTCTGTTGGTAATGGAGAAGTTGTGATTGCTAAATATAGTGGATCGGCAGGCAACTATATTGCTATCAGGCATGGTCGTCAATATATGACTACTTATATGCATTTGGACAAAATTTTAGTAAAACCTGGACAGCAAGTTAAGCAAGGGGAAAAAATCGCATTATCTGGAAATACTGGACGATCTACAGGTCCTCATTTGCATTTCGAATTGCATATCAACAATAAACCGGTCAACCCTTTAACGGCAAGTTTACCTATTTCAGAAGGTTTAACCGGTAAATCAAAAAATGTATTTTTAGAAAAAGCGAAAGAAGTGAAGTCTAAACTTAGTTTATAAAACTTTTTATACTAAAACGTATAGTTAACCTGAAACATCTTTACAAAAATATCATCAGTGTATCTTTTATAAATTGTGTTATTATAAGGCATTTTTTATTCAATAATGTTTACTAGGTGTGAAGTTTGAATACATCAACTAAATCAAGCCCCAAAAAAAACGCAAAAAAAACAAAAAAAATTAAAAAACGTACACTTTGGAGACGAATTTTCTCATTGTGTTTGAAACTTTTTTTGATTCTTGCCGCTATAACCATTATTTATGGTATTTATCTTGATCAACAAATTAAAGAACGAATTGATGGGAATGTTTGGGAGTTGCCTGCAGCTGTCTATGGTCAAATTATTGATTTGGAACCTGATAGTGAATATAGTTTGAATGATATTGTAACTATTTTAGTTGGTGCGCAATATCGTCAACAAGATATCAAAGCAACCAGACCTGGAGAATTTATTGTTAGCAATAATAGCGTCGAAATTTATCGCCGACCTTTTACTTTTCCAGATGGTGAAGAACAAGCATTTCGTGTAAAAATTACTTTCTATGATAATCGAATTGACCGTATTACCAATTTAGATACAAAACGTGATTTTGGTTTACTTAAAATTGATCCAAAATTGATTACTATGATGCATTCACCTAATGGCGAACAGCGCTTATTTGTACCATTAAAAGAATTTCCGGATTCGTTGCTACAAACGTTGGTTGCAACAGAAGATAAACGATTTTATGAGCATCATGGTGTAAGCCTATACTCCATAGGTAGGGCAATTTTTGTTAATTTAACGACCGGCCGTACAGAAGGCGGCAGCACCTTAACGCAACAAACTGTTAAAAATCTCTTTTTAACAAATGAACGTAGTTTAAGGCGAAAAATAAACGAAGCCTTTATGGCTATAATTTTAGATGCTCGTTATAGTAAAGAGCGGATTTTAGAACTTTATTTAAATGAAGTTTATTTTGGGCAGGCTGGTAGCGAAGAGATCCACGGTTTTCCTTTAGCTAGTCTTTATTATTTTGGTCGTCCAGTAAATGAACTTTCATTAGACCAGCAAGCAGTATTAGTTGGTATGGTTAAAGGAGCTTCATTATATAACCCATGGACACAACCAAAACAAGTCATTGAACGACGCAATGTGGTATTAAAGCTTGCTCAACAACAAGGTATTATTGATGAGGAATTATATAATTTATTAGCTCAGCGTCCACTTTCTGTTCTGCCTAAAGGTGGAGTTATTTCACCACAGCCAGCATTTATGCAAGTAGTTAGAAGTGAATTACGTAAACAATTAGGTGACAAAGCTGATCATCTTTCTGGTATGAAGATTTTCACTACTTTTGATCCTGTTGCACAAGCTGCAGCAGAACAAGCAGTAACTAACGAAATTGAAATTCTTCGAAAATCAACCAATAAAGATCTACAAACTGCAATGGTGATTGTAAGTCGAGAGACTGGAGAAATTCGATCGATTATTGGTAGTGCTGAACCGCGCTATCCTGGATATAATCGGGCTTGGTTAACACGGCGTGCAATAGGTTCGCTAGCTAAACCTTCGACTTATTTGACAGCACTTGGACAACCAGATCATTATCAGTTAAATACCTGGCTTAATGACAGTCCTCTTTCGATTAAACTTGATAATGGTAGTTATTGGCAACCCAAAAACTACGATCGTAAATTCCGTGATCGAGTTATGTTAGTTGATGCTCTAGCCCTTTCACTTAATGTACCAACAGTTAATCTAGGTATGGAACTTGGGCTTGATGCTTCCAAAAATACGCTACAAGCACTGGGTGTACCACCTGATCGTATTCCTAATTTACCGTCAAGATTACTTGGTGCCCTTGAATTAACGCCATTAGAAACAGCACAGATGTTCCAAACTATTACCAATAATGGTCAACGTTCCCCTTTGACCATTTTAAGATATGTTTTGACCGAGAAAGGTGAACTGGTTTATCAGAGTTATCCACAACAAATTCAATCGGTTTCGCAACAATCAGCTTACTTGACGACTTATGCAATGCAACAAGTGGTTGAATCAGGTACGTCACGTTCTTTAAAAGCAAAATATGGAACATTTAAATTAGCTGCTAAAACAGGAACAAGTAATGATTCACGAGATAGTTGGTTTACTGGCGTTGATGGCAAAAATGTAGCAGTTATTTGGATTGGGCTTGATGATCATTCGCCGATGAAATTAACAGGTGCAACTGGTGCATTGAAAATTTATAGTGAATACTTACAAAATAATCCACCTAAAAAATTGATACTCCCTGTACCACAAAATATTTTTATGTTATCAATTGATAGTGATGGTCATTGGCAATGTAATGGCAGTGGAGCGCGAATATTACCGGCATGGACAATCAACCCAGATAGTTTATGTTCATTTAGTGGTCAGTCAGAATCTAGTCAACAAGCCCCAACTTGGCTAACTGATATTTTGAATAATTAAGTGAAAACAAAATGCCTGAATTACCAGAAGTTGAGACAAGTCGTCAAGGTATTTTGCCTTATTTAAAAGGGCAAACTATTCAACAAATTATTGTTCGACAACCTAAGTTACGTTGGCCTATTGTTAAAGAGATAACACAAGCACAAGGACAAGTTATTTTAGATGTCAAACGGCGTGCTAAATATCTATTATTGCAATTGACCAACAATTGGATTGTTATTCACTTAGGCATGTCAGGCAGTTTGCGCATTTTATTAAATCAGCAGGAAATAACTAAGCATGATCATGTGGATCTTGTTTTAAGTAACGGTGTCACGCTTCGTTATACTGATCCAAGACGTTTTGGTTGTTGGCTTTGGACTAATTCCATTGAAGATGTATCTCAATTAAAGCATTTGGGACCAGAACCTTTGAGTGATGAGTTTTCAGCAGAGTATTTATTATCAAAGACAAAAAATCGACAAGTACCAGTTAAGAGTTGGATTATGGATAACCATATTGTCGTTGGTGTAGGTAATATCTATGCTTCTGAATCACTATTTATGGCAGGCATTAATCCAAGCCGTAAAGTCAGTTCGTTACAATTGTTTGAACTGAAAAAATTAGTTAAAGCGATTAAACAAGTACTTACAAAATCAATTGAACAAGGTGGAACAACACTTAAAGATTTTCTTCAATCGGATGGAAAACCGGGTTATTTTACTCAAAAACTTCAAGTATATGGTCGAACAGGTCAACCCTGTTTAATTTGTCAATACGAAATAAAATCGCAAAAAATTGGACAGCGTAACACTTTTTATTGTGAGGTCTGTCAACAGTAATTATTAATTGCTTTTAGCAACTGTTCATTTAAATTGACAATGTAATTTAGTCATTTCGTAAAAAAAAGAAAATATCTTTAATTGGCTTAATTGTTTTTTATTTGTGCATAATGCATATAGATATTAGTTGATTAATGGTTAGTTACAACGTATTCATTAATGATGCGATTAGTTAATATTTAACCAATCTTTTGCTTTTGGGGTTATGGACTTGTTAGGCTATATCAGCTATCTTTCTAGTTAAATAGTATTTATATTTTATGAGATCTAGTTTGCCATGCTAATTAGTGGTAACATATTAATAATTCGAAATTTTTACCTATCATTTACTAAATTTTATATTTTTAGACTTTTAAACTCGGTTTTTATTAAGGAATTTAAAATGATCAAATTTGCATCTCGCTTTTTGATAACTTGTTTTGTTTTATTATATGCAATGAGTAGTAATGCAGAAGTTCATATTATTATCACTGATGGCATTAGTTCTGCTAAACCCATTGCTGTAGTGCCTTTTAAATGGACTGGTTCAGGTAAACCGCCACAAATTATCGAAGAAATTATTGCCTCTGATTTACGAAACAGTGGTAAATTTAATCCTATTGACATTGCTAATATGCCCCAGAGACCTACCACAGCTTCAGATATTTCGCCAAGTATGTGGAGTAAACTAGGTGTGTCCGCAGTGGTTGTAGGAAATATTCAACCCGATGCTTCTGGAAAATACATTATTAACTATCAATTAGTTGATATAGTTGATCGTCCAGGTGCCATTTTAACGCAGAATCAGTTTTCTATTGAACAACGCTGGCTTCGTTTTGCCGCTCATACCGCTAGTGATGAAATTTTTGAATCATTAACTGGTATTAAAGGAGCCTTTAGAACTAGAATTGCATATGTAGTTAGAACTGATAGCGAGCCATATAGCCATGAACTTCGTGTTGCAGATTATGATGGTTATGATCAAATTACTGTTCATCGTTCTAAAGAACCATTAATGTCACCAACATGGTCACCTGATGGTAAAAAATTAGCCTATGTTACTTTTGAAGGACATCATTCAGCATTAGTATTAAAGACTTTAGATAGCGGAACAGTTGAAACAATTGCGTCTTTCCCGCAACACAATGGTGCTCCAGCCTTTTCTCCAGATGGGAGTAAATTGGCATTTGCTTTATCTAAGGGTGGAAGTTTAAATTTATATATGATGAATTTAAGATCTAAAAAAATTACGCAAATAACTTCTGGACGGACTAATGATACTGAACCATCTTGGATGCCAGATAATCAAACAATTGTTTATACTTCTGACCAAGCTGGTCGCCCACAACTTTATACCATTAATGTAAATGGTGGAACACCAGAAAGGTTAACATGGGATAACACACAAAATCAAAATGCGCGTGTTTCTCCTGATGGGTCATTTATTGCATTAATTTCAACTAATAATGGAGAACAACATATTACTCGATATGATGTGAAAACTAGTACTTATCAACAATTAACTGATACATTTCTAGATGAAACCCCAAGTATTGCACCAAATGGAACTATGATAATTTATAGTTCTTCACAAGGATTAGGAACGATTTTAAATCTTGTTTCAACAGATGGCAATTTTAAAGCTAAACTACCAGCAACTGATGGGCAGGTGAAATTTCCTGCATGGTCTCCTTATTTATAAGGAATGGTTTAAATTTAATCAATATTATTAATATTAAAATTGTACAAAGTTTAAGGTCGTTATAATATATGTATCTATTCTTACTGTTTGGTAACCTAACGTTACTTCAGTCAGTTAGATACATATAATATAAGTGATAAATAATTTATTCAAACATAAAGGAGTTAATACAATGCAAGTTTCTAAATTTATCAAAATCGCTGCGATTGCTTTACCATTAATCGCTGTAACTGCGTGTTCAACTACCAAAAGTAGTAGCACAGTTGCAAATAATGGTTCGCTAACAGCGGCAGAACAACAACTTCTTCAACAATTACAAGAAATGAGTACTGTATATTTTGATTATGATAGATATAATGTTAAATCTGATTATACAAAATTGTTAGATGCTCATGCAGAATTTTTACGTGCGCATTCATTCTTAAAAGTAGTTATTGAAGGTCATGCCGATGAACGTGGTACCCCAGAATATAACATCGCTTTAGGTGAACGTCGTGCTTCTGCTGTTAAATCTTACTTACAAGGTAATGGTGTTTCAGCAAATCAAATGGCAATTGTATCATATGGTAAAGAAAAACCAGCTGTGTTAGGTCATAATGAAGCAGCCTATGCTAAAAATCGTCGAGCTATAATTACATATTAATTATTACATCAATAACGGCTGATTATTTTTAATCGGCCGTTCGTTTTCATGTTCACTCTGAGTCTACAAATATGTATAAAAAAATATTTACATTATTCTTGTTTCTTTTATTTGCCGGTTATGGTTGTGCAACAGATAGTTCAGAGATAGAGCGAACTGTTCAGGCCCAAGGGCAATTATTAATTCAAAGTCAACAAAAGATAAATGATTTACAATCAGATGTAGATGCACTTCGTGGTCAATTAGAGGAAACTCAATACCAACTTAATCAAACGATTGAACGTCAAAAAATGATTTTGCAACAGATGACAAATGGTTCTACATTTTCATCAACTACGAACGATGATTCTTCAATAGAGGAATCAAGTTCGTCGTCTTCTAAATCATCCTCTACTTCTTCAGATTTGGCAAATTGGACAACATCGGGTAATGACAAGAAAGATTATAACTTTATAATGCAGTTTATAAATACAAACAAGCAGCCTAATGAATCAATTGCTGCCTTCCAAAAGTTTTTACAAAATTACCCAAAGTCTCGTTATCGAGCTAATGTTAACTATTGGCTAGGTCAACTGTATTTTAAACAAGGTAAGAAAGACAATGCATCCTTTCATTTTGCAACAGTTGTAAAAAATTATTCATCTTCGCCAAAAGCTGCTGATAGTCTTTATAAAGTTGGATTAATATTACTCAGTAAAGGCGATAAAAAAAATGCTAAAGCTGTTTTCCAACAAGTGGTAAATAAATACGCAAAAGACAAAAAAACGGTTAATTTGGCCAAAAAAAAGTTAGCTTCCCTTTAAAAAATGTTTAATTTACCATCTTTTAACAAAAAATAGTAATAAAATGGTTGCGTAGCCAGATAATTATAAGTATTATAGCAACCCGAAATTGCTTGTAACCTTAATAATTAAGGTGATAGTAAATCAAATCAAAATGGGTTGTTAGCTCAGTCGGTAGAGCAGCGGACTTTTAATCCGTTTGTCGAGCGTTCGAATCGCTCACGACCCACCATTTATCTTATTAAATTATTATAACTTACTGCTAAATTCTCTTTCCCAATTTCATTATGACACATTGACTATAACGTAAATGTGATATTATAAGTAAAATCAAGCATGTGACTAGCATTTAAATTAGCGTACTTTCTGCCCATTACTAATGGCTCCCAGTCATATGTCTCTTTCAAAATAAAAAGAGGCGTTCCAGCTTGTACATGCTAACTTATCCCACGTATGACACTAATCGTGAAAATGAAAATTATCAATTCGGATTAATTGCAATGCTCTTTTAAAATCACGTCCATCAATATCGTATATCCGTTTATGTGTTTCATGTATATACATAGTCGCTATCACGTGATAAAGAAGCAATTAACTGCATCGCTTACTCATTCAAAACAAGTGATCTTGCTTTACCTGTTAGCATTTGTATGGGTTATTACAGCAAGCCGATTTGATAAATTAAAATTTGTCCACGTTAATGTGAAAATTTCACTGATCTTAATCCCAGTTAACCGAGCAAAAGAGCAAATTTGTTTCATCCAGGGGAGCTATAAATTATCAATTAAATAATTAGCCTGTTCTTTAGGCAGCCAGCGAAAGCTTATTTTTGGGCTCTTGGCTACGTGTAACATAAGGAATAGAGTTAACTCTCTCTATCTTATGAGCTAAAGAGAATATCCTCATTTATTTTATTGCTATATTTGGTCAAAAATAAATTTGATGAAGTCTTCTTGTAAAATTTCGATTTGAAATAAATCTAAATATTCATGAGTATCTGATTTTGTACTTTCTAATTCGATATGTTTATCTGTTAATGAAACTCCAGATCTTTCTCGAGCTGGCATACTCTTATCATCAACAATATACAACCAATATCTTTTAGAGAAAACTTAACATTTTTAATATCTAAGTATTAATTATTTTTGTTATTTTATATTCATATCCTTTCACAATGCAAAATCATAAGTTAGAACAATTTAATAATTTAGCTATACTTCTATTTGAAAAAGTCATAGTGTAATTACACACATCGCTATCGTTGACGTGAACTTGCATGGAAATTTACCTGACTCTTTTAAGGTGAAGATGAAAAGAAGTAAGCTGCTTATTTTTTGAATATTACTAGACGAATATCTCGCTTTACTCGCACGTAAAACAAGACCATGTTTAGCAATATGGATGCATGAAACGTGCTTAGGAGTTAAACGGTCTAAACCTTTACTAAAAGTAGCATCGGTATTACTACTTAGCTTAGCCAAAATTGGTGACAATCTTAATCAAATAGCGAAATATGTTCATCAAAGTTAAAAGCATCAATAATGTGAGCAACGTATTCAACTTGATTGAACAGATTAAAATCATTCAGATGTTACAAATACAAAAAAAATCAATTAACCAAGCTGATATCAATATTGAGCAAACAAAACAACGAATTGAGTCAACTAAATGACCAATTGAACAATCAAAATCAATCTTTTCGTTTGCAAATAAACAAATTACTTTAATTAAACGAAAAAATAGAAATGATATTAATTATTAAAAATAATCTTTATTTATTATGTTGTTTTCCCCTGTGTGTAAGTTTCTACTTCCTCTTGAGTTGGAGTCATTGAGTAAAATAAGTTCTCATAATCAGTTGCTTTTTCTTTATATTCTAATTTAAAACAAATGTTTGCCATTGTCGCATAAATCCATTTTTTATCATGTCTATCATCAAAATCGGAAGAATTTATTAATTTCGAAAGTAGATCATATAAAGTTGTTCTGGTTTTTAAAGCTGCTATTGTGTAAAAAGTTTTTTGTTCTGAGTTAGATTCGACTCCACATTTTAAATCAAAACAAGCGGCTAAATTCTCACCATTATAGTAGTCTTTTTTGATAATAAATCCGCGAAAGTAATATTCAATAGCTTTATCTAATTGGACTGGATCTTTTGTTAATAACCATAATCGTTTCTGTATCGCACCAGCCAACCCTGTTGTTTCTGGGTCATTTGAAATTTCTGGAGAGAGTTTGGACAGAAGAGTTCTTGCAGTAAGTAGAGACTCAAGTTCGGATGGTTCTTTTGATTTGTATGTGGCTAATACTAATTTTTGTAATATATAGCTTTCGTTTGGTCGTAATTCATGTGCTGATTTGAAGTTATCTACAGCTTTGGTAAATTCCGACAATTTGAAGTAATGCTCACCTTGCTTTATGTACGTAAGTAAATTGTTTTCAATATCGTTTGCATCTTCAATAATTTCTTCAATTTCTTCTTCAGTTAAAATTGGCATTTTTAAGTTTGGCAAAAAACTATATAAAGGGCTATCTACTTCATCAACATTGAAAATATTCGTAATAAGTTCTGATAGTTCTGTTTTAGCTCGTCTAGCTTCTTTTGCTCCAATTTCTTCACCTAAATGTCTATAGTTAAATGTTGAGATATGATTTAAATCGAAAGAGAGTTTACAATCTGATTCTTTCATGATGATTGTTCGGTTTCTTTTCAAAGCGTGTCGAACACCAAGCTCATAAACAGCATTTACATTACCAGTTGATATATCAGCAATAACTAAATCAGCATTTAATAACATGTTGTACATTGGAATATCTATTTTACCACAACCTGAAATTTCATCTGCTCTAAAACAATTAAAACCAGCTGCCTCTACAGCTGGTTTTATAATTTCTGAGTATGTTTCATTTAAATCTACAACTTTACCTGTTTCATAATCGGTTTTTTTACCAAAACCCATCACAACAAAACATTTTTTTTTAGTATCTGTCATTATACATAAGCTCTAATAGTATCGATAATACTTAAACTATTCCAATTAACCATAACTGTTGCATTATCTGATACAACCGCTGGCACTCTTTTCTGCCCCCATGGTTTAACACCTATAATTACTTTTTTTAAATGTACAGCCTCATCTATTTCATATTTAATCCATTCACTATGAGCTGCATACATTCCTGCAAGAATAATTACTCCTTGAGCAGGGTTAATTTGATTTGTAATTCCTGTTTTCAGACCTTTTCTTGTTTTATCTGACAATGGGTCTGTACTTGGCACGCTATAGTTAGCCCAGTCAAAGTTTGATGTGAGATTAAGCCATGAGACCAATTGATTGTAATGATAATCATAAGACCACGCATGGCTTATAAAGAGTTTTCTTTTTTTAAGCTTAGGCATATTTGATTTTACTCTATAATAATCTGTTAAGTTCTACTGTATTTATTAATTTTTTATTATTCACTAATCGTATTATTTAATCTATTTTCTGATATTATACCATGTAAAGTTACTATCAAGTTAACTCTTTTTATTTAATCTCATAGTTGTATGTAACGGTATTCTTTGCAGTGTGATAAACCATAAATTAGGGACATTTTCCAAGAACAAAACATTTATGTAGTGAAGTTAAATTTTATGCTTAAAGCTAAGTGTTGCCGATAAATTGAATTAACTATACACTAAGTTTTATGCTAATCTATAATTTAACCTTTCAGATAAGCGATAATATACTCAATAATCAGATTCACAAGCCAATATTTCCTCTTTATTAATATATAGTAAAAATAATAACTATTTAATTTTATATCATTATTAATAATATCTAAAAATATTAGCGTATAAACTATTAACTTACCCGTGAGTTCATCTACAAGATTAAGATTATGAGTTTGTATGTTAGGAAAAAAGGGAATGGAATCCCTTTTTTATAAGAATTATTTTATTTTTGCAGCTAATTCGATGATTTTCATCGTAACTTCAAATGATTTATGAAAAGATGAAAGAGGAAGAAATTCAAAACAAGAATGGAAGTTATGTGCACCTGTAAAATAATTAGGCGTTGTTAATCCTCTTGCAGAAAGTGCTGAACCGTCTGTACCACCACGCATAGCAATTGTATTTGGTTGAATATTTAATTGTTCAAATGATTGATAAATTAAATCGATTGAGCGGCGATCATTACCTAAATAATTAGCTATATTGCTATAAGTATCAGTAATTTTGCATTCAATTTTTGCTCGAGGGTACTTACGGCTTATAAAATCAACAACTTCTTGTATATACTTTTTACGAGCTTCATATTTTACCAGATCAAAGTCACGAATATTCATCTTCAAGGTTGTAGTACTTTGATTTCCGACAATGTCATTAAACCAGAAATAACCTTCTTTACCTTCAGTATGTTCTGGTGTTTCAAAGCTATCAAAACAGTTAATAATATCGTTTGCCACTCGGATAGGGTTGATTAACACATTTTTTGCAGACATAGGATGGGCTGATACACCCGCTATTTCAATAATTGCAGATCCTGCATTGAATGTTTCATAAACCACTTCGCCTAGTTCACAACAATCTATTGTATAAGCAAAATCAGGTTTAAAACGATTTAAATCTAGTTTTTTAGCCCCATTTAACCCTACCTCCTCATCCGGAACAAAGGCAACATAAATATCGCCATGAGTGTACTTTTGCTGTTGTAGTTGATCTAACATTGTCATTACCACTGCAATTGCTGCTTTATTATCAGCACCAAGTACACTTGTACCATCAGTCACAATAAGCTCTTCATTGAGGTATTTATTCAGTTCTGGATGCTCAGAAACTTTAAACCAAATATCTTTTTGTTTATTCAATAAAATATCTTGACCGGTAAATTTAACTCGTTGAGGATTAATTTTATCCGATAACGCCACATCAACAGTATCAAGATGTGCCACAAAACCAATTTTTGGGGCATTAGGATTATTTCCTGCTAATTTAGCGGTCACAATACTGTGTTCATCTAAGTGAGCTTCTTGTAAATTGAGCTCAATTAATTCTTGCTTGAGCACTTTAGCCAACTCGGTTTGCCCTGGTGTCGAAGGAACATGAGCACACCCAAGTGCACTTTGGCTTGGGATACTGACATAACGTAGAAAACGATTAACTAATTGTTCGGTAATATTCATAATATATGACTCCTTTTATAACTAAAGATTTGCCGGCGGATAAACATAACCACTATCAAAACCAATTGGCAAGCCTAGGAACCAAAATAATAGTAGGTTTATTGTTAATGCAATGAGTAGAGCTGCGGTGTACGGAATCATCATTGAGCTTAAGGTACCAACACCAGTATCTTTGCAATACTGCTGACAATACGCAATGATTAATGGGTAAAAGGCAAACATCGGAGTACTAACATTAACTGCCGAGCTAATACGATAAGCCGCTTGGGTTAATTCAGGCGAAATGCCAACAGACATCAGCATTGGTACAAAAATTGGCGCTAAAATGGCCCATTTAGAAGAGGCTGAGGTAATCAATACATTTAACATACTCGTTAAAATAATAACACCAAAAATCGTTACCACTGATGGCATATTTAATGCCTTTAAAAATTCAGCACCGGCAATCGCAATTAATGTGCCAATTTGTGAATGTGAAAAAACATATAAAAATTGAGCACAGAAAAAAGCAAAGACAATAAATGGAATTAATGATTTAGTGATATTTTCCATTGATTTAACAATATCACGCGATGACTTAAATGTACCGGTTATAAAACCATGTATCAAACCAGGAATAGAAAAAAATAGAAATAATAATGGCACAATAATTTGCATAATAGGTGCTTTATTACTTGTCATACTGCCGTCTGGTGCTCGTAATAATGAGTTTTCTGGTAGTAATAATAAAACAAGACCAATGGCGATAATAAGAAACACTATAGATGCGAATTTAAACGCGCGATTTTCAATAGGACTTATTGCAGGAGAATCAGCAATATTATCCAATTTTAAATCCTTATTCAAAGGCATAGTTGCATTTAAACGTGGTTCAACAATTTTATCTGTAACAAACCAACAAGCTAACAAAACGAAAAAAGTACCACCAAAGCTTAGAAAGTAATTACATAACACATTAACTTGATAGGATGGGTCAATAATTTGTGCTGCACTTTGTGTAAAACCTTGCATTATTGGATCGATGATCGATGGGGTATAACTAGAGCTAAAACCACCGGCTAAACCTGCAAACGCGGCGGCAATACCCGCAAGTGGATGACGGCCTGTCGCATAAAACATCATTGCTGAAACAGGCATCAAGATTACATAAGCTGAATCAGAAGCAATGTGACAAACCATACTCACAAAAATGATTGAAGGCGTGACTAATTTTTTAGGAGTAACCGCAAGTAATTTTTTAAGCAAAACATGAATATAACCACTGCTTTCAGCAATACCGATACCTAGTGTGGCAACAATAGTAATGCC
This sequence comes from uncultured Gilliamella sp., assembly GCA_945271295.1. Lineage (GTDB taxonomy): Bacteria > Pseudomonadota > Gammaproteobacteria > Enterobacterales > Orbaceae > Gilliamella. Next base: position 19,246 of record CALYPG010000016.1, read on the forward strand.
TAAAGGGGGAAATGTCACAAAATTCTGTACCATTTTGGTTAAAAAGGTCACCAAATGATCGGGTGCTAACATATTAACCACAGTTAGTTTTTCTTGGGTAACTGGATTAATGTAATTAAAGCTCACAAATGAAAGTAATAAAGATGCTATAAAACAAATAATTAGAGCATAGAAAAAAAGCGTTGTAACATCGGGGATTTTGTTGCCAATTCGTTCTATTGTATTTAAAAAGCCACCTTTTTTTGCCGGTGACAAATTAGTTGTTTGATTCATATAAAGATTAGTGTAAATATTGTTCGGAACGACAATTTAGCACATAATTTTAAAGCAAGCAAACTGACTATTAGCATCATTTTTTACACTTAAACGTATGCTTAATTTTAAATATTTTTGCATGCATTATTATTTATAAGTGACCATGTTTTCAATTTACCTTGATGTATAAAATCTTAAGTTTATTGAAAAAAGCATGGTGATTTAAAAGAATAATTTGTAGACTATACCTCATTGTGTGTTTTAGGCTCTATTCATGAATCTTCTAAAATCTTTAGCTACAGTTAGTTCAATGACTATGGTTTCACGTGTATTAGGTTTTGTGCGTGATGCCATCATTGCTCGTTTTTTTGGTGCGGGAATGGCAACTGATGCCTTTTTTGTTGCATTTAAATTGCCAAATTTGTTACGACGTATCTTTGCAGAAGGCGCTTTTTCACAAGCATTTGTGCCAATTTTAGCCGAATATAAAAATCTGCAAGGTCCGGAAGCGACACGCACATTTGTAGCATATGTGGCAGGGTTATTAACCTTAGTTTTAGCAATTGTAACGCTGATTGGTGTTGTTGCTGCTCCTTTTGTAATTATGATTACTGCTCCAGGATTTTTACAAGAATCAACCGAAAAATTCGAACTGGCTACGACCTTATTACAAATTACATTCCCTTACATCTTTTTTATTTCTCTTGCCTCGCTAGCTGGTGCAATATTAAACACTTGGAATCGTTTTTCGGTACCGGCTTTTGTGCCAACTTTACTAAATATCAGTATGATTATGTTTACGTTATTTCTAACACCATACTTTAATCCTCCAGTATTGGCGTTGGCTGTTTCAGTTGGCGTAGGTGGCATTTTACAATTACTTTATCAGTTACCGTCTTTGAAAAAGATTGGTATGTTAGTTTTACCGCGTATTAGTTTTAAAGATAGTGGGGTTTGGCGTGTATTAAAACAAATGGGGCCGGCCATTTTGGGCGTATCGGTGGGCCAAATATCATTAATAATTAATACTATTTTTGCTTCATTTTTAATTTCCGGTTCAGTATCTTGGATGTATTATGCTGATCGTCTAATGGAATTTCCTGCTGGTGTGCTAGGCGTGGCATTAGGAACTATTTTATTACCATCGCTAGCTAAAAGCTTTGCTAAAGGTGATCATCAGCAATATTCAGAACTGCTTGATTGGGGATTAAAACTGTGCTTTTTATTAGCATTACCAAGCACAGTTGCTTTAGGGGTCATTTCAAGGCCATTAATATCTACACTATTTGAGTATGGTCAGTTCACTTTAAATGATGCATTAATGACACAACGAGCATTAGTTGCTTACTCTATAGGACTGCTTGGCCTAATTCTAATTAAGGTATTAGCACCAGCTTTTTATTCTCGTCAGGACATTAAAACACCGGTAAAAATCGCTATTTTAACTCTAATTTTGACTCAATTAATGAATCTGGCTTTTATCGGTCCATTAAAACATGCTGGGCTTTCACTATCAATAGGTCTTGCTGCTTGTTTTAATGCCGGATTATTGTTTTGGCAACTACGTAAAAAACAACTGTATCAACCACAACCTGGCTGGCGAGGATTCCTAATTAAAGTGATTATAGCCGTTTTATTCATGTCAGTGGTATTATGGTTTGGTGCACAGTTACTACCTGATTGGTCAACTGGTTCAATGTTGATGCGTATTGCACGATTATTGTTATTGGTGATTGTTGGTATTTTGGTCTATTTTGGTTCACTTATTGCAATGGGATTCAAAATAAAGCATTTCATTAAGCGTATTGACTAAATAACAATAGGATATAGGTGAAATAAAACATGTTAAAAAGTTTCAGGAAAGCATAACGTTTGAGTATAAAATAATACCTACATTCAACATCTAAGTGCGAATCCAGTCAGTAAAAGGCTTCATAAGGTGTTTTAAATCCAAGTAGTTTCGTGAGCGATGATTTAATCGAGCCATAACCATTAAAACCTCTTTATGACTAATCATAGTAAATAGCATTTTCTTAGGGAAATATTGTCTGATTAATCCATTAGTATTTTCATTTTTCCCTTGCTCCAAAGGCAGATATGGATGAGCAAAATAAAATTTACACTTAGAGTTGCTTTGCAACATATTAGTGGTTGGTAAATTACTTACTATTGTTATCTATTATTGTTTAAAAAATTGCAAATTTCTGATTGCGATTTTAAAACTCGAATCTGTTGAAGTAACGTTGACGCCTGTTGGTAGTGCTGTTTTAAGTAAGTAAGCCACTGTTTAATTCGCGCGGAATGATAGAGGGGTTTAACATCTTTTATATTAGTCGTAGCGTAGCGGGTAAGAATTTGCATTACGGCTTGCCAGTCAAAAGCCTTTTCATCAAAACGAATCATATTAGCTAGATTAGGAATAGTTAAAATACCCCGACCAAGCATAATATGATTAGTTTGACTTTGGTTAATACAATTTTGTGCATCAATTTCTGAAAAAATTTCGCCATTGGCGATAACCGGAATCGTTAATCGTTGTTTAATTAGTCCAATAGTATGCCAATCAATTTTATCTGCCTGATAACCATCTTGTTTGGTTCTGCCATGAATCACAATTTCATCCGCTCCGGCTAATTCGATGGCATCAGCGATATCAAAACAGTGTAATTTATCTTCCCAACCTAAACGAATTTTTACTGATAAGGTATGCGTTTTAGTAATAGCTTGTCTAACTTGTTTGACAATATTAAATATCTGCTCAGGGTATTTTAATAAATAAGCACCTCCTTGACTGCCAACTACGGTTTTTGCTGGGCAACCAAAGTTAATATCTACACCAAAGGAGCCTAATTCAATCGCTCTAATAGCATTTTCCGCCATCCACTCTGGTGATTGCCCAAGAAGTTGCACCCGAACTGGCGTACCTGATGTGGTTTGACCTTTATTATATAGTTCAGGACAAAGTCGATAAAAAGTCCGGTTAGTGAGTTTGTGATGAGTGACACGTACAAATTCGGTGACACAATAATCAAATTGATTGATTTCAGTTAAAATTTGTCTGACATTATAATCCAACACCCCTTCCATAGGAGCTAAAATAATTCTCTTATTTTTCATAATGAGATCTTAGGCGAGTTGTTACTGTTACAACCACAAATTAGGCAATTAGCTTGCTTAACTATGGTTACTTGATTAAATTGCATATTCATGACATCAATCATAAGCAAACGGCCAGATAGTGGATTGCCATAATTGGTTAATACTTTTATGGCTTCTAATGCTTGCATTGAACCAAACATACCAACTAAGGGTGCCATTACCCCTGATTCAACACAAGTAAGTTGCTCTTGACCAAATAATCGACTTAAACAGTGGTAGCAAGGCTCGTCATCTTGATAGGTAAAGACCGCTAATAATCCTTCCATACGAATAGCTGCTCCTGAAACTAACGGTGTTTTTGCTGTAAAGCAGCAACGATTAATCTGTTCGCGGGTAGTTAAATTATCAGTACAGTCAATCACAATATTATGTTGTTCAATAAGTGAGGTTAGCTCAATATCATCAAGCTTGCGATTAACCGTTTCAATGATTATATTAGTATTGATATTGATTAATGTTTGTTTAGCTTGCTCGACTTTATATTGATTTACTGATTTTTCAGTATATAAAATCTGCCGATTTAAGTTTGATTTTGATACTGTATCAAAATCAACTAAGGTTAGTTTTCCGACTCCGGCTGAAGTCAAATACAATGAAGCGGAGCAACCAAGTCCACCTAAGCCAACAATGAGCGCTGAACTGTTTTTCAGTGTTTGTTGTTTATCAATATCAAAACCACGTAAAGTGATTTGCCTATCATAACGTAAAAGTTCTTGATCACTAAGCTCTTGCATGGAGTAGACACAGTTATTATTAAAAAACACTATATTATAGCAGAAACTTGGCACAACAAGGTGCCAAGCTATGAGAATTATTTATCAAAACCAGCTAAAAAAGTTAAATACTCTGCTTTGGTCATTAATGGTTTATAGTTAGTCATTAATGTTTTTGCTTGCTCGGCATCATCATAAAGCAGATCAATAATGGTACACGCCATCATTTGTGCCGGACGTATATAAGCCATATCCTCATCAAATACTTTATAGTCTTTTCCATGTAATACACCTCGAATAGATCCAATCCATGGGTGGCTAACAGGCATAATATGTGATAAGTCACCGGTATCGGTGCTACCAGTCATATGGGGGGCGACCCAAACATTTTCTTCACCAATGAGATTACTAGCATTGGTTTGTAATAGATCATTTAGTGTAGGATTGTTTTGTAAAGGTAAATAACCGGGTAAATCCTTGATTTCACATGTTGCGCCCACAGCCATAGCACCAGCTTTAAGCGCTTGATTGATTCGTTCATTGGCATCAATCATTGCTGGTACATTACCTGCACGTACATAGCTTTCCATTCTAACATCACTTGGTACCACATTTACTAAATCACCACCTTGAGTAATAATCGGATGGAATCTAATATAGTCCTTCTCTTGAAATGTTTCACGAATGGCATGTACGCCCATCATTCCCATCATGGCTGCATTTAATGCGTTGACACCAGCGTGAGGTGCCGCCGCCGCATGTGCTGCTTCACCTTTGTATTTTATTAATTTACCAATAAATCCATTGCTGGTAGTCGATATTTCAATAAAACCATTATCACGCTCTATAGGAACACTAGTTAAATGAATTTGCAATGCCATATCAATATCATCAAACTCACCTCGTGAAATTAATTCAGGTTTGCCACCAATATATTTGATTTTACCTTCTTCAATTAATCGATTACGGTAAGTGATTTCTACATATTCTTCTGCAGGCACAGCAAAAGGAACTACATCACCAGCTAAATATTGCATAGCTTCAGAATCAATCAGTCCCATGGTAACAGCCATCATATTAGCAATTTGGGCATTATGACCACAACAGTGAGCAGCACCAGATAAGTCATCAGCAGCAGGGTGATCAGCACAAATAATGGCATCAAGCTCACCAATAACGGCCACACTATATTGGCTACCTTTACCACCTTTTAAGCGGCCTTTAACCCCTGTTAACGCCAATTTGTTTTTAAACGGCACACCTAATTTTTCAAATGCATCTTCAACTTTTTTGGCTGTTTTAGTTTCTTTATAGCCAAGCTCTGGTTCGGACCAGATCGCTTCGGCGATAGCTTTTATATCTGATTTTCGTGCGGCAATTGCCTGACAAACAATTATTTTGAGTTCTTCTTTAGTCATAATTAATTCCTTATCTAACTTAGATAACACCTTCCCAATGTAATGTGATTTGGGCAATTAATGCTGCAAAAATAAAGGTACCTGAAAATACCGCTAAAGAGACAGGAATAATTCGCCATGAAATACTTTTGAATAATGCCAAATCTTTACCAATAGCAAGTCCTGCATAGGCAAGTACAGGGGTACACACAGCGAGCAATGAAACTTGATCTGTAATTGATACTATTATTTCGTGATAAGGAAAAATAGGTGATGAAGCTACCGCTGCTACTACAGACACCCATAAAATTACCGGTAATTTTTTTAAGCCAGGTATTTTACTAATTAATAACCCAACAATTGAGATAACCACTAAGATACCAAGTGCTTGCAGTGAGATAATAAAATCGACTTTATAGCCCACGGTATTACCAGCAGCCATAATAATAGCGACTAAAACAAGTAAAAAAATTGTTTCTAAAATTTTCATTATTAGGCTCCAGTTTTATTACGTCGAAAACGAGCAAGGGTGTTATAAATAAAAGAGGCAAATGGTAGTGAAAATAGAATATAAATATAGATACCAAGTACACTAGACATTAAGTTGGCGGCCGTTGCATAGGCTTTAATTTCACCAGCCATGGTAGGGTAAAGATCGCTAATTGGCGCCAGTGAAGCTGCCATCATACTACCACTACCAACACCAGCGCCCATCGCTAGAGCATAGGGATGAATGATATCTAATTTTGCTATTACACTAGCTAAAATACTCATCCAAATTGCGCCATATAAAGTTCCGCAAACATACATTGCCATTACGCCACGCCCTTCTGGTGAGTCTAAGCCATACTTATCTGCAACGATAGCAATATTCGGTTCACGCGCTACTGAATAAGTTGCTCCAACGGCTTCACGTCCCATACCTAATAGCATAGCAAATGGCAGACCCAATAAAATAGTACCGGCAAAGTGTCCAACTTCTTGAAAAATTAGTGCTAATTTGGCGTTTAAAATATCATTAATTTTAGGACCCACTGCAACCCCAAGTTTGGCAATAAGTAGCATTAAAGTCACAATCATCACGGCACTGGCATTGTGCATATTTTTTTCTTTTAAGATTTTTAATTTTGGAAGGCTAATAATGCCACCAATAATCATGGCATATAGCATTGGATAAAGCGTGACTATCCAGATTGTCGTTCGCCCAATAAACTCACAGATAAGCACAACTATGAGAGCAAGTAAGTGCACTCTATAGTCTTTTAAAATTTCCATACTTAAAGACTCCTTTATTAAATTTTCAGCTGGAAAACTATTGATGATTAAATGATTTATAACCAGTAATTTTTTAAGCTCATTACTATACATAACCTAGAATAGAAGCGTCAATAATGATGAATTGTTTTAATAATACAGGTAACAATATTGAAGTTATAAATAAAATTATTCAAACGATTAGTGAATAAATCACAATAAATGCCTTTATAAGGGTTTTATTTGATTTATAATACCTACAATTTTTATTGGGTTAAATTTAACAGGATATTTTATGCGTTCGATTTATTGTGGGCAGTTAAAAGCATCTCATATTAATCAAGATGTAACATTATGTGGTTGGGTCAATAAGCGCCGCGATTTAGGTGGTATGATTTTTATTGATATGCGCGATCGTGAGGGTATTGTACAAGTCTTTTTTGACCCTGATTACCAACAAGCATATCAATTAGCTAGTGAACTACGTAATGAGTTTTGTATCCAAATTAAAGGTAAAGTAAGAGCAAGGCCAGAAGAGCAAATTAATAAAGATATGGCGACAGGTGAAGTTGAAATTTTGGCGACAGAATTGATGATTTTTAACCGTAGTGACGTCTTACCACTTGATTTTAATCAAAATAACAGTGAAGAACAGCGTTTAAAATACCGCTATATTGATTTACGTCGTCCTGAAATGACAGCAATTTTTAAAACTCGCGCTAAGGTGACTGCTTTTGTACGTTCGTTTATGAATGAGCATGGTTTTTTAGATATTGAAACGCCAATGCTAACCAAAGCTACACCAGAAGGGGCAAGAGATTATTTAGTACCTAGTAGGATTCATAAAGGTGAATTTTATGCGCTGCCACAATCACCACAACTGTTTAAACAATTACTCATGATGTCGGGTTTTGACCGATATTATCAAATAGTTAAATGTTTTCGTGATGAAGATTTAAGAGCTGATCGTCAACCAGAATTCACTCAAATCGATGTTGAAACTTCATTTATGACCGCAGCACAAGTACGTGAAGTGATGGAACAAATGATTCGTGAGCTTTGGTTACATGTGAAAAACGTTGATTTAGGTCAGTTCCCTATCATGACCTATGCTGAGGCAATGCGTCGTTTTGGTAGTGATAAGCCTGATTTACGTAACCCTCTTGAGATCATTGATGTTGCTGATTTAGTTAAAGATGTTGATTTCAAGGTGTTCTCAACACCGGCAAACGATGCCAATGGTCGTGTTGCGTTGTTATGTGTGCCAAATGGTGCTCAGTTAACCCGTAAACAACTCGATGAGTATACTCAGTTCATTTCAATTTATGGTGCCAAAGGTATGGCATGGATCAAAGTAAATGAACGTAGCAAAGGTCTTGAAGGTGTTCAAAGCCCTGTAGCTAAATTCTTTAATGAATCGCAAATGGAAACGCTACTTAATCGTGCGAATGCTAAAGATGGCGATATTTTGCTGTTTGGTGCCGATAGCTATAAAGTTGTGAGTGACGCGTTAGGCGCTTTGCGTTTGAAGGTTGGTAAGGATTTAGGTATAACTGACGAGAGTAAGTGGGCAGTACTTTGGGTAGTGGACTTCCCGATGTTTGAAAAAACTGACGAAGGACTCAGTGCTATGCATCATCCCTTTACTTCGCCGAAGGATTTTACTCCGGAAGATCTGGTCAAAAATCCAGAAAATGCGGTGGCTAATGCCTACGATATGGTCATTAATGGTTATGAAGTTGGAGGCGGTTCAGTACGTATTTATCAACCCGAAATGCAGCAGGCGGTTTTTTCGATTTTAGGTATTGACGAGCATAATCAGCGTGAAAAATTTGGCTTCTTACTTGATGCGTTAAAATATGGTGCGCCACCACATGCTGGACTTGCATTTGGTTTAGATAGATTAACCATGTTATTAACTGGAACTGATAATATTCGCGACGTCATTGCTTTCCCAAAAACAACGGCTGCGACATGTTTGTTAACTGATGCTCCAAGTCCAGCAAATCCAGTCGCCTTATCCGAACTGGGAATTGAAGTTAGCAAAAAACAGTGATGGTTTAATGCAAAAATTTAAAAGACCAGAATCAGTTTTGGTGGTTATTTTTTGCCAAACAACAATGCGTTGTCTTATGTTACAACGCCAGGATGACCCTTGTTTTTGGCAATCTGTTACAGGGAGTTTGGAAGATAATGAATTGCCATATAGTACAGCGATTCGTGAAGTCTTTGAAGAAACAGGAATTGACATTATTAGGCAAGATCTAACGTTAATAGATGCCAATCATATTGTTGAATTTGAGATTTTTCCACAGTTCCGGCATAGATACGCCCCAGATGTAAAAAAAAATAAAGAACATTGGTTTTATCTTCCTCTTTTATATGAGATAACCCCAACACTGACTGAACATTTAGCTTATCAATGGTTGAAGTTTGGTGATGCAGCCAATCTCACCTTATCGCCAAATAATAGTGAGGCTATTGGTAAAATTGAATACTTGATTAAAATGAGTAAGGAGGTAAAAAATGAAAATGAGTCAATGTGCCATCGTTCTATCTAGCTTATTGTTCTTTATTAATAGTAGTAGCGCTGATATAAGTATAAAAAAATGCCAAGCTAGTGAGAGTAGTTACATTTTTTTTGATGAAAGTGATTCTAACCTGGTCGAAAAATTAATTGATTACCAATTACACGACCAGCTTGAAGAACGTGAAAACACTGTCATTAAAATTTTTGCTAATGAGAATGCTGATGATCGTAACTATTGGCTTGCTTCTTTCCAGTTCGATGATCAACAAAAAGAATATTTATTTTATCAAGCAGATCAAAATGAATTTATCCAAATAGACCAAAAACAATTTCAAACTTTATTACCAAAAATTGTTGAATGTAACCGAAATAAACTAGTACCTATATACAGTGAAAATTTTGAAGCTGATTAGTTAGTAAGGCTAAAAACTATAATAGATAGGATAGCAAAACTACTTTAGTCTTATGTTAAAAGAAGTTAACTAGGTAGTAAGGAGTTATTTTGATGAATTTTGCAAATTTCCGTGATTTCCTTGCTCACCTTGAGCAGCAAGGTGAGTTAAAAAGAATTACTTACCCTATTAATCCTTATCTTGAAATGACTGAAATTGCTGATCGGGTATTACGTCGTGAAGGTCCAGCTTTATTATTCGAAAATCCAATCGGTTTCGATATGCCTGTTCTTTGTAATTTATTTGGTAGCGCTAAACGAGTCGCTATGGGAATGGGTAGAGAAGATATCTCTCAATTACGTGAAGTTGGAGAATTTTTGGCTTTTCTGCGGGAACCTGATCCCCCGAAAGGTATTCGACAATTTTTTAACGTATTACCAAAATACAAACAGATCTTAAATATGCCGGTTAAGCATCGCTCATCTGCACCATGTCAGGACATAGTATATAAAGATGAAAAGGTAGATTTAACCCGTTTGCCCATTATGCATTGTTGGCCTGAAGATGTCGCGCCATTGTTGTCATGGGGATTGACTATTACTAAAGGACCTTATAAAGATCGGCAAAATATAGGTATTTATCGTCTGCAATTACTTGGCAAAAATAAGTTAATTATGCGTTGGTTGTCGCACCGCGGTGGAGCCCTTGATTTTGCTGAGTGGCAGCAAGTCCATCCCAATGAAAAATTCCCAATAGCTGTCGCTGTTGGTGCGGATCCGGCGACAATTTTAGCTGCGGTAACTCCGGTGCCCGATACATTATCTGAATATGCTTTTGCTGGTTTATTACGCGGCAAACGAACAGAAGTTGTTAAAGCATTATCAAATGATTTAGATTTACCGGCAACAGCAGAGATTATTCTTGAAGGTTATATTGATCCAAATGAAATCGCTCAAGAAGGCCCATATGGCGACCATACTGGTTATTATAATGAAGTCGAACAATTTTCGGTCTTTACGGTAACTCATTTAACTCATCGGAAAGATGCTATTTATCATTCAACCTATACAGGACGTCCACCAGATGAACCTGCAGTTATGGGATTAGCGTTAAATGAGGTATTTATCCCAATTTTGCAAAAGCAGTTTCCTGAAATTGTTGATTTTTATTTACCGCCTGAAGGTTGTTCTTATCGTATTGCTATTGTTACTATTAAAAAGCAATATCCTGGTCACGCTAAGCGCGTGATGATGGGAGTTTGGTCTTATTTGCGTCAATTTATGTACACCAAATTTGTGATTGTGTGTGATGATGATATTAATGCTCGCGATTGGAAAGATGTTATGTGGGCGATTTCAACCCGTATGGATCCTCATCGTGATACAACTTTTATTGATAATACGCCAATTGATTATCTAGATTTTGCATCACCTATATCTGGTTTAGGTTCAAAAATGGGTCTAGATGCTACTAATAAATGGCCGGGCGAAACAACACGCGAATGGGGAAAGACTATAAAAAAAGATCCTCAAATAGTTGCTCATATCAATGAAATTTGGGATAAACTTGGCTTATAACTTGTATTTTGTATCTGAGTATACTAATCAAGTAATACATTAAATTTTTTAACAAACAAAACTATTCCCTTCTAGCTCAATTATGTATAATTAATACTCAATACATGATAAATATAAAAATATGAAAAGATTTCAAATTTTTGGGTTTTTGTTACTGGTCATTTGTTATGGTGTGATGGCTAGTGAAACTAAAACGCAATCAGATTCAGAGTTGTTTGTTACCGATCCTAGTTCGTTGATTCCTTCCTTGCGAAGATCAGCTGAAGAAGGTAATGCCGATGCTCAATACTCCTTAGGAAATATTTATAAACAAGGGTTAGGCGTTGAAGTTAGTGATATCAGAGCAATATTTTGGTTTAAAAAAGCAGCTGAAAAAGGTTTAGCTAAAGCGCAAAATAATTTAGCTTATATGTATCAAAATGGTTTAGGTACCCATGTTGATTTAAATGAAGCAATCAAATATTTCAAGTTATCAGCTGATCAAAATTATGCATTCGCACAATATAATTTAGCGTTGATGTACCAAAATGGTGAAGGTGTTCCAAAAGATACTACACTAGCGATTGAGTATTTTATTAAAGCAGGAGATCAAGGAATTTTTGATGCTTATCTTAATTTAGGCATTATGTATTTCTTCGGCGATGGGGTAACGCAAGATCGTATGACTGCAGCAGATTGGTTTAGCAAAGCCGCGAAGGGTAATAATCCTGAAGCTCAATATTATTTAGGATTAATGTCTGAACATGGTGATGGTTTGACTCAAGATTACGTCGCTGCCAACTATTTTTATACTCAAGCTGCTGAACGAGGGAATGTACTTGCTATGTATAATTTAGGTATTATGTATGCGACAGGTACAGGAACTAAACCTGACAATGTTCAAGCTGCACATTGGTTTACTAAAGCTGCCGAAGCAGGCAATCCTGATGCACAGTATAATATAGGTGTGATGTATGATGTGGGTGGTGGCGTACCAAAAGATGTTGAAAAAGCGGTGGAATGGTATATTAAAGCTGCTGAGCAAGGAAGTGCTGATGCGCAGTATAATTTGGCGGTGAAATATTTAGAAGGTGAAGGTATTGAGAAAAATGAAAGACGTGCCATTTATTGGTTTACCAAAGCCAGTGAGCAGGGCGATATAGATGCTAAAGCTTATTTGGATGAACTATTAACAATAAAATAAAAGGGCTAATGCCCTTTTATTTTATCCTGAGTTACGCATACCTGCGGCAATACCTGATATAGTAATCATCAATCCTTGTTCTACCGTTGTATTTTCATTGTAATTATGTTGACGGGAACGACTTAATAATTCAGCTTGTAGTAAATTTAAAGGTTCGATATAGGTATTACGTAAAGCTACTGATTCTGCAATCCACGGTAAGTCTGCCATCAAACTAATATCATCAGTAATACTTAACACAGTATTGATATCTTGGGTTAATAAATTACGAAGCTCTTCGCCGATAGGCCACATAATTGGATCGACTAATCGTTGTTCATAATATTCATGGATGTGAGGCGCTGCTTTTGCATATACCATTTCAAGCATACCTAAACGAGCATTAAAAAAAGGCCATTTATGATACATTTCTTGCAGTAGATTTTTTTTACCTTCATCAATAATCAATTTTAGTGCACTACCCGCACCAAGCCAGGATGGTACCATCAAGCGGTTTTGCGTCCAAGCAAAAATCCATGGGATAGCTCGTAAGCTTTCAATACCTCCACCAGTTCGTCGTTTTTGCGGTCTTGAGCCGAGAGGTAATCTTCCTAATTCGGCTTCAGGCGTTACTGCTCTGAAGTAATCCACAAATTCAGCACGTTCACGCACATAGCTACGATAACAACGACATGAAATATCTGACATTTCATCCATAATTTCGCGCCATGTTTGTTTTGGTTCTGGTGGTGGCAATAAATTAGCTTGTAAAATTGCTGAAGCATAAAGCATTAAACTACTCAGTGTGACTTCTGGTAAGCCAAGTTTAAAACGGATCATTTCACCTTGCTCAGTCACACGAAGTCCACCTTTTAATGAACCTGGTGGCTGTGAAAGTAAGGCCGCGTGAGCTGGTGCTCCGCCTCGACCAATTGAGCCGCCACGACCATGGAATAATACAAGATTAATATTATATTTTTCAAACAAGTTTACTAATTCTTCTTGTGATCGATATTGTGCCCAAGATGCTGCAAGTGTTCCTGCATCTTTGGCTGAATCAGAATAACCGATCATGACCATTTGTTTACCTTGGATTTTTTCTCGATACCAAGGAATATCTAAAAGCCTTTGCATCACAGTTTTAGCATTATTTAAATCATCTAATGTTTCAAATAATGGAGCAACGGGAATATTCTTTTCGCAATTGACAATTTTCAATAATAAATAAACAGCTAATATATCTGAAGGTGCTTTAGCCATTGAGATAACATAACAAGCAATGGATTCTTCGCCTGCTTTTTTAATAACACGACAAGTGTCTAATACTTCTTGAACCAATTCATCTGGTTGCCAATTATACGGTAATAAAGGGCGATTAGATTGCAGCTCGGTTAATAGAAATTCTTGTTTTTCTTGTTCTGACCATTTGGCATAGCTACCTAAATTAAGCTCTTTAGTTAAGGCATCTAAGGCTTCAGTATGAACAGAGCTATCTTGGCGAATATCTAGTCTTACTAATTGGAGACCAAAGCTTTTTATACGTCGTAGTGTATCGAGCAAAGGCCCATGAGCGATAGTCGACATGCCATTATCTATTAATGATTCATAACAGGTATAGAGTGGCGTCCATAATTGTTCGTTCTTAATTAAAATATCGGCAGGTGCTAATACTTGTTCATTATTAAGTAGAGATACAATATAACTATGCGTTTTAACCAAGCGAGCTCGAAGTTGTTTCATTATGGCTCGGTAGGGTTCAGAGGCTGATTTATTATGTTCATCTAACAAATCGATGACAGATTGACTACATTCTGTCATGGATAATTCACGAACCAATATTTGAATATCAGCTAAAAATAATTCAATAGCTTTCAATCTGGCTTGTAACAGAACTTTGCCAGTTACTTTTGCTGTTACGTTCGGATTGCCATCGCGATCCCCCCCCATCCAGGAAGTAAATTTTACCGGAACATGATCAACGGGTAATTGCTCATCAAATGCATCAACTAATTGATCATTAAATTCTCGTAAAAATAATGGGACACCCTCCCATAGGCTATCTTCAATAACTGAGAATCCCCATTTTGCCTCATCAATTGGAGTAGGTCGTTTTTTTCTAATTTCATCGGTATACCATGCTTGGCAGACAAGCTGTTTTAAGCGTCGCATAATACGATCAATTTCATAATCGGCTAAATCGTTATGATCAAGTTGTGACAGGCAATTATTGATCGCCGTATAGGTATTAATCATCGTTCTGCGATTGATTTCAGTTGGATGAGCAGTTAAAACTAGTTCAATAGATAAATTTTGAATCGCTTGGTAAATGGTCTGATTTGAAAAATTAAGGCTTTTTAAGGTGGCAAATAGTTCCTTCATTTTTTGCGGACTATTAGAAGCTTCTCCATGCGGGGAAATACCATAATATTCTGCTGCAATATTAACTAAATTTAAAAATTGATTAAATGCTCGAGCGACATGTAACAAATCATCATCATTGAGATTCTCGATTAAATTTAATAACTCATTATGAGCTTGTTTATTTCCTTGTTGGGCTGATTTTGACAATTGCCTGACTTGTTCAACTAGCTCAAATGTTTCATTACCGGTAGCACGTTTGATTGCATCACCAAGCAAAGTACCTAACATATTGACGTTGCTTCGCATAGAGGAGTATTCGGTGTTCATTATGTTCTCTTTCTTGTTTTTATTATACTAAAGTCACGCAGTTGTATGCTTTTGTAGCTTTTAACTTACAATTGCAGTTTTTTTTTACGTAGTTTGAGTATAATAGAATGTCACAGTATCTAAGATAGATACTTTATAACAATACTACATTGAATTTAAATCATAAAATTTTATATTGTTAACTTTTTTAATTGTTTTAATTATATTAATAGTGATATGTCAAATACTAAAAGCGGCTCATTGACTTAAAATTTTTTAGTGTATTATTTTGTTTATAATTGTTTTTTTATGGATAAGTAGTAAGTAAATTGTATCTTGCCGTAATTTGAGTATATACTAACAATATGAGAAATATAACTTGGGTTATTTAATGGTCGTTGTTTTTTACATCGCGTCAATTATTGCAGTTTTTTCGAGTATAAAAGTCATTAGTTGTTTACGTGTCGATAAGGCTATTTTGTACCTTGTTATTTCACTTTTTGCATCAGCCTTAATATTTATTCTTCTTGGTACTTACATCTCTGCTCTGTTGTATATTATCTTATTTATTGGTGGTACAGCCACGCTATTTTTGGCTGTTGCAAGCATTCTAAAAATCCATGTTGATAATGTTGAAGATAGTAAGCGAGGCATTAGCCCAAAAATTTGGTTAGGACCATTAATCTTAGCCTTTATTCTATTCGTTGCCCTTATTTATGGTATAGTAAGTACTGACTATACAAGCCTAAAAGATACACATGAATTACTGCATGAAATGTCTTTATATGCATATATCTTGATGGTTGAACTTGCTATTTTTCTATTATTTGGTGCAATTGTTATTGCTTATCATTTTATGCGTCGCCTTTTATCGGAGTAGTAATATGATTCCACTTATGCATAGTCTTATTTTTGCGTCGGTTTTATTCGTGATAGGTCTATTGGGTGTAATGATTCGCCGTAATTTCTTTTTTTTGTTACTTAGCTTGATAATTATGAATAATGGCGTAATTATTGCGTTAGTTTCGGCCGGTAGCTATTGGCAACAATCAGATGGTCAAGTGTTAGTTATTTTAGCTATGATTACTGTGTTAGGTCAGGTTTGTGTTGGACTTGCTCTGTTGATGAAATTACTCTATCGTCGAAAGATCTTCAATATTGATTCTTTGAGTGAAATGAAAGGATGAATTTACTTTATTTAATAATTATTGTTCCATTGCTCTCTTTTTTATTATTAGTTTGCTTCGGACGCCATATTCGGTCAATTAATGTAATTATTATTGGCATCAGTACTATGTCGATGGTTGCGTTAATTACCCTGTTTGCCTGTATTGATTATAGTGTTAATAGTGTGCCGGATATGACTTTGATCTACACTCGACCATTGTGGCACTGGTTTTCGATTGGTGATTTTATTATTCCTATTACTGTTGTTCTAGACGGTCTATCATTAGCTTTTTTAGTCATGATCGTTTTTTTTGGTTTGTTAATCTATTTTTTTGCTGCTTGTTATTTAACCTCGAAAAAAGATATTTATACTTTTTATGCTTATAGTAATTTATTAATCACTAGCATATTAACTATCGTCTTAGTGGATAACCTTTTTGTTATGTTAATTGGTTGGGAAGGGGTAAGTTTAAGTACTTATTTATTGATTGGTATTTACTATAAACAACTGCGTAATAGTTTTGCAGCAGTTAAAGCATTTGTTCTTATGCATTTAACTGATGTTTTTTTTATTGTCGGTATTTTCTTAATTTATCAAACCTTAGCTACTTTAAATATCCGTGATGTACTTACCCAAGCACATGATAATTTAGCGATTGATTCTGAAATTATATTTTGGATAACGTTAATGTTATTGTTAGGTGCAATAAGTAAATCAGCTCTTTTTCCTATGCACTCTTGGTTTACTGAAACAATTTTAGCGCCAATGCCAGCAGTTGCCTTAATGCAATCTTCTACTGTTATACTAGCAGGAGTATATTTAATCTTAAGATTAAGTAATTTGTTTATGATGTCGAGTGATACTCTAGTTATTATGACTGCCATTTCATCATTAACGGTACTATTTGCTAGCACTATTTCTTTAGTGCAAAATGATATCAAACGCATTGTTACTTATATTAACTTAGCGCAAATTAGTTATCTATTTTTGGCTTTTTCAACTCAAAGTTGGCGTTTATCACTTAATTGCTTGATTAATTATGCTATGACAAGTACGTTGCTGGTGTTGGCATCTGCGATTTTAATTAAAAAATGTAATGGCGAACGAGATATTAATAAACTAGGTGGTTTAGCTAAAACTTTTCCATTTTTATATGCGGTGTTTTTATTGATAATGATGTCATTAAGTTCAATGCCTTGGCTTTCAGCATCATTTTATATTAAAGGTGACATTATTTGGGGCGTGATGACTCAAAAAAGTTTAGTGGCAGGAACAATTGGCTTACTTGGCATTTTATTATCAAGCTTAAGTATTTGGCGTTTAATTTTTATGGTATTTTACCATAAACAAAAGGTTCGCGATTTATCCGATACTAAATGGATAAGTTATTTATTCTTGATTATATTAATAATATTTACTACTGCTACGTTTATCTATTTTCCTTTACCAATACAAGGAATTATTCCGATTGCAGATTTAAAAACTGATGGCCAGTTGCCATTTCAGTTGTTATTAGCAGCAGTTACTTTGTTAAGTTTTTTAATTGCTTATACTTTCTATGCCCATCCAAATAGTGAAGTACAAGAAATATTAAATACACCAATGGTCAAATATTTTATGCGTTTGTGTAGTAGTGATTGGTGTTTTGATGCTTTATTACATACTGTATTTGTCAAACCTTATACTTATTTAGCTAATATTTTCAGAAGAGATCCTCTAGCTATATGGGATAACTGGATTTTAAAAGGGATTAAGAAAATAAATACCAGTGTTGTTAGCTTAGAAAATGGTCATCTTAGATGGTATATGGTATCTATTGTAATAGGTAGTATTATAATTTTAATGTTACTCGTTTTTATTTAATAAAGGTGTGATTTATCGATGTTGGTATTGCTTGTATTTTTACCTGTGATAGGCGGACTTTTGGCTTGGTTATGCCATGTATATATACAGCGGATAGAACTGTCTGCTCACGCCATAACTCGTTGGAATAAATTACCAACCGTTGTTGCTTTTGTAACAATTGTGCTTTCGCTTTTAATAGCAATAATTTTATGGGTTGATGCAATAGCTGCTTTGCGACAAGGTGCTAGTTGGTTACAACAATTTGACATCGAATGGATTCCATTATTAGGCATTCGTTTCCATCTAGTATTAGATGGTTTTTCGATTATTATGATTACTTTAAGTCTATTTGTAGTATTGTTAACACTTATCTATTCCACAAAAGAGAACCTGAGTAATTTAGGTCTATTTTATCTCTGTGTATTATTTATGACATCAGCTGTCATAATGCTATTAGTGATAACTGATTTATTTTTGCTGTTCTTTTTCTGGGAAGCAGTGGCAATTCCAATCTATTTTTTAATATCGCTATGGGGAAGGCGAGATTCAAGTTCGCAATTACGTTTTAATGGAGCTAGTAAATTTTTAATTTATACTCAAATTAGTAGTTTATTAATGTTAATTTCAATCGTATCGTTAGCGTTAATTAATTGGAATCTGACAAGCCATTGGACTTTTGATTATCAAATTTTGACTAAAACGCCTATTTCAAGTTATGTAGAGTTTTTATTGATGCTTGGATTTTTAGCTGCCTTTATCGTACGTATTCCATTTGTGCCATTTCATGGTTGGTTTATTCAAGCTCATATAGAATCTTCTACAACAGGCTCAATGATGATAAGTGGTTTATTACTAAATACTGCAACCTATGGCCTATTAAGAATAGTTATTCCTCTTTTCCCCAATGCGTCAATGATTATCATGCCAGTAATGCTATTACTTGCTGTACTTACGGTTATTTATGCTGCATTACTTGCCTTTAATCAGACAGATATTAAAAAATTAATAGCTTATGTCCACATAGCTTTAATGGGATTTGTTACAGCGATAATCTACAGTAGTTCTGTGGTTGCTTTTCAAGGTGTAGTTATACAGATGATTGCGGTTAATCTTGCCATAATAGGTATGTTTATCATTAGTGGATTATTAGTTGAGTGCTATTCAACACGTAATATCAGCCAATTTACTGGTCTGAAAGAGCATGTACAATATCTTTCCACTTTCACATTGTTTTTTATGTTAGCTGTTTTAGGCATCCCTGGTACTGCCAATTTTGTGGGTAATTTTATGATGCTAATTGGTAGTTACGATTCATTTTCTTATTATACTATTTTACTTATTATTGGCTTGTTATTGCTTTCCATTTCATTGATTGTAAGAATGCAGCCGATTTTTTACAGTGTTACTGATAATGAATTAGTCGTAAAACATTCTTTAGCTAAAAAAGATATTTTCTTATTAGTCAGTATATTAGGTTTGTTGGTCTTTATTGGTTTATATCCTCAAGAGGTTTTAGATATGTCTTACTCTGTTATGAATCAAACCCAACAATATATAGTTGCAGAACGAGTGGGAGATTAATAACATATGATTGCTTTATCGTCTGTGTATATTTTAAGTTTTGCTATCATAATGTTAATCTCACATGCGGTTGCTCTATCGCCTTTGTTTATTTTAGCCTTAGCTATTGTAGTATTATTGTTCGTAGTATTAATTTTTAAAATAGACACGAAATGGTGTGCTATTTTGACAATAGTTAGCTTAATTTGTGCTTTGATATTTACTCTTATAATTGGATATAAAATTTCAGTTAATTCTCAAGTTATTAATGATATAAGTAGTGATAATATGCAAATATCTGTCACTACACCAACCCAACCCATTGAGGCGACTTCACCTAGTGAAGCAACTGTCGCTATTGATGCCGTTCCTACAGAATCGTTACAACCCGAAGAGAGTCAAATTTTTGATGGCGAAGTTAATATTTCAATACTTGACCATTTTTCAATTAATTGGAAAGCCAGCCATATTACGGCACTTTTTACCTGTGATGAATATGGATTGCTCTATACTAGTTTGATTTTGATGATTTCAATTATAGTATCTTGCTTTGCTTATCGTTGGTTTAAGCAAGAACAATACCATCATGGTTTATTTTATATCATCTTATTATTTATGACATTAGGTGGTGTCACGCTGGTGTATGCTAGCCATTTGATGTCTTTTTTTATTGGTATAGAGCTATTATCAATTCCATTTGTCGGATTAATTGGTTATCAATATATACAAACTCACTCGCTTGAGGCCGCCATTAAATATATGGTTTTATCGGCAGTTGCCAGTGCATTTTTATTATTGGGTATTGCTTTTTATTATGCCAGCACCGGTGAGCTTACTTTTAGTGGATTGAGTTATCAATTATCGACCATGTCTTATCCAAGCACATTACTATTAATGGGCGTTTGTTTAATGCTAGTGGGAATTGGTTTTAAATTATCATTAGTTCCTTTTCAACTTTGGCTTCCCGATGTCTATCAAGGTTCGCCTACAGTGGTTGCACTGTTATTTTCGGCAATAGGGAAAGTGGCGGTATTTTGTGCTGTAGCAAGGTTATTTTTACTTGCGCCTATAGTGAATAATGAAACCATCCGCATTATTTTAGTAATTATGGCATTTTGTTCAATTTTATGGGGTAATTCATTAGCATTAATGCAAAGTAGTGTGAAAAGGTTATTAGCTTACTCATCAATTGCACATTTTGGTTATTTATTAATTGCTCTAATTGCAGTGCAGTATCAAGTGCTAGCATTAGAAACAATAGGTGTGTATTTAATTGGATATATTTTGGCCAATATCTGTATTTTAGGTGTAATTAGCCTAGAATCACATTCAGAAGAATTACAAGATCACGAAAATGAAATTGATTTGTCTGGATTATTTTGGCGTCGTCCAATTCTTGCATTAGCAATGGGCATTGGATTGTTATCGCTAGCAGGCGCACCATTAACTGTTGGATTTGTTGGTCGCTTTTTACTGGTATTATTAGGGGTAACCGCTGAGTTATGGTGGTTGATTGGTGCTGTTGTTATTGGTAGTGCATTAGGTCTTTATTTCTATACCCGTTTAATTATAAACCTTTATATCAGACCGGTTAGTCGAGATGATCAACAAGTTGAGCGATTGAATTGGCGAGTTATTGGTTTAAGTGAACTGTTTATTGTTTTATCTGCATTAATAATTATGCTTTGTGGTATTTATCCTAAATGGTTATTTAATTTAGTGAGTATGGCACAATATTTAACAACTTAATCCGGATAATTTAATTAATATTATCGACGAATTAATCCTTATTAAATTATATTTTTATACTTAAACATATAGTTATCCTGAAACATTTTGACAAGAAATAGTTAATAATAGATTTATTTATTGTGTTATAATTCCGAACTTTAAAAATGAATTTGAATTAAGAGGACAAGTATGGACTTTTTTATCTCTAAAGCTTATGCCGATGCCGGTCAAGCATCTGAAACCAATCCTTATTTCTTACCTATTATGCTAGTAGTGTTTGGGTTATTTTTCTATTTTATGATTATGCGTCCACAACAAAAACGCGCTAAAGCACATCGTGAATTGATGGCAGCGATTTCTAAAGGTGATGAAGTGTTAACTAATGGTGGACTTATTGGACGAGTTTCAAAAGTTAATGAAAATGGCTACATTGCTTTAGAGTTAAATGATACAACTGAAGTTGTGATTAAACGTGACTTTATCACCTCAGTTTTACCAAAAGGAACAATGAAATCGCTATAATAAGATGTTATCTATTATAGTTCATTGTATTAATTACCTAAACCCACAAGAGAATATGTCGTGTTAAACCGCTATCCTTTGTGGAAGTACATTATGTTGGTCGCCGTAATTTGCGTCGGCCTACTTTACGCACTTCCTAATATTTATGGTGAAGATCCCGCTATACAGATCTCCGGCGCAACTGGTGCCGAAATTACTGTAACCACGCAAGATAAAGTAAAAAAATTACTAGCTGATAATCATATTGAAATCAAGTCGTTTATTTTTGAAAATAAATCTATTTTAATTCGCGTTGGCGATAACGATACGCAACTTAAAGCCAAAGAACTAATCTCAGAACAATTAGGTGATGCATACACAGTGGCGTTAAACTTAGCCCCAGCAACCCCGAAATGGCTTACTATGCTTGGTGCAGAACCAATGAAATTGGGTTTAGATTTACGAGGTGGCGTTCACTTTTTAATGGAAGTGGATATGACCACAGCATTAAATAAACTCACAGAACAATCTATTGAAAATTTAAAAGTTGAGTTTACTAACAGTAAATTAAAATATAAGGCAATAAATAAAGACATTAATCAACAAATTATCATGCAATTTGATAACAGTGATGATCGTAATAAGGCGATTACAAAGATTAATGGTTTACAGGATTTTAAAGTTACTTCTCAAAGCGAGAATAGCATTGTACTCATTATAAGCGAGCAACGTTTACAACAAGCTAAAAGTGATGCAGTTCAACAAAATATCACGATTTTACGTAATCGTGTCAATCAGTTAGGTGTAGCTGAACCCATTGTGCAACGTCAAGGTGCCGATCGAATTGTGGTTGAGTTACCTGGTATTCAAGATACTGCTTTAGCTAAACGTATTTTAGGTGCAACTGCAACACTTGAATTTAGACAAGTAAATGAAGATAACACTCCAAATTTAGCTGCCATTATCAATGGTGAGATGCGTGTACCATATGGTTCTGAAATTAAATATATGGCAAATGGTCGTCCGGTTTTATTGTATAAACGTACGGTATTAACAGGCGATCATATAACTGACTCTTCATTTAGAGCCAATGAATATAGCCAACCAGAGGTTTCTATTACGCTTGATAGTGCTGGTGGTAAGACCATGTTTAACTTTACTCAAAAAAATCTTCATAAAGCGATGGCAACGCTATTTGTCGAATACAAAGATACAGGTAAACGTGACGAAAATGATAAACCAATACTAGAAAAACAAGAGCAAGTTATTAATGTTGCGACTATTCAAGGTATTTTTAGTGATCGTTTCCAAGTTACAGGAATTAATAATATTGATGAAGCTAAAAACTTGTCACTATTATTACGCGCAGGAGCCTTAATTGCACCAATTCAAATTATAGAAGAACGAACAGTAGGGCCTTCTATGGGGCAAGAAAATATAACCCAAGGTTTAGAGTCTTGTGTCTGGGGACTATTAATTTCTGTTATCTTTATGTTAGTTATGTACCGTTTATTTGGTGTTTTTGCTAGCCTTGCTTTAGTAGCTAACTTAATTTTAATTGTAGGTGCGATGTCTTTATTACCTGGCGCAACATTAAGTATGCCAGGTATTGCAGGTATTGTACTAACAGTAGGTATGGCGGTTGATGCTAACGTACTAATTAATGAACGAATCAAAGAGGAACTAAGTAATGGCCGCGGTGTGCAGCATGCAATCAATGAGGGTTATGCTGGCGCGTGGAGTAGTATTTTTGATGCCAATATTACGACGTTAATTACTGCTGTTATCCTTTATGCTGTTGGTACCGGCTCAATAAAAGGCTTCGCAATTACATTAGGTATTGGTATTTTAACATCGATGTTTACATCAATCGTTGGTACACGTGCCTTAGCCAATCTTATTTATGGCGGTCGTCGCGTTAATAAGTTATCAATTTAGAGGTTTATTGTGGTTATTAATAAAAAAGAAAATCATGATGTTAGAGATTTAAATCATGGTCGCAGAGTCCTCGATTTTTTAAAATTTGGTTTCATTGCGTTTGTTATTTCAATGTTATTAGTTGTGGCATCGTTTGTTGTGATTTTTATCAAAGGTTTTAATTTAGGCCAAGATTTTACAGGTGGTACAACTGTCGAATTGACAGTGACAAAATCAATTGACCTTGATGACCTTCGTAAAAGTCTACGTGAAGCAGGTTATCATGAGCCTGTTGTTCAATATTATGGTAGCAGCAAAGATGTCATTATTCGTTTAGCTACAGACAAACAAGAAGGCGGAACGGTATCATCAACAATTGATAATGCTTTAGGTACTAAAATTTCCAATTTGATACATAAAGATATTGATGCTAATGCCCAAATTAAACGCATTGAATTTGTAGGGCCAACAGTTGGGGCCGAACTTGCTCAAGACGGTATTTTGGCGATTTGTGCTGCGTTAGTATGTATCTTGATCTATATAGCCTTCCGTTTTGAATGGCGATTTGGTACTGGTGCTGTAGTTGCGTTAGCGCATGACGTAGTTATCACTGCCGGTTATTTGTCTCTGTTTGGTCGAGAGTTAGATCTTACTATTATTGCTGCAATGTTATCAATAATTGGTTACTCACTTAATGATACTATTGTGGTATTTGATCGTATTCGTGAAAACTTTAGAAAAATTCGTCGAGCTTCACCTTATGATGTAATTAATATTTCATTAACCCAAACATTACATCGAACATTAATGACCTCAGGAACAACACTTGCTGTAGTTATTATTCTTTATATTTTTGGTGGTTCTATGTTAAAAGGGTTTTCTGAGACATTAGGCGTTGGGATTTTACTTGGTACCATCTCTTCAATTTATGTAGCTGCATACATGTCACTTAAATTAGGTGTCAAGCGCGAACACTTTATGCCACCAAAAATTGAAGCAGAAGGCGCTGATCAACCTTCTATTTTGCGTTAATTTTTTATGCTCTGCCATTTTAGTTGGCAGAGTGTTATTTGATTGCATTTTAAACAAATAAAATCAAATAGATTGACACATTTCATCTTGTTGCATATTATTAGTCGCAGTTTTTGTTCCTTTCTTATTGGGGCCATAGCTCAGCTGGGAGAGCGCAACGCTGGCAGCGTTGAGGTCAGGGGTTCGATCCCCCTTGGCTCCACCAATTAACTATTTCGCAAGATTCTTTTAAACCCACTAAAGCACACCAAACCCAGTAATAACAAGCTTTAAAGGTTATTTTAGTATTCCGTAAGTATCAGTAAGATACATTTACATTCATATTTTTTAGGACTATATTAAGGACTACGCGGACATAGTCCTATAATTTCATAGTCCTAAAAGGTGAAAGTATGCCTAAAAAATAGCTCCAATGACTGATACACAAATTAAGAACGCCAAGCCACAAAGTAAGGATTATCCTATTTATGATGGAAATGGTTTGCTTTTGCTTATCAAGTCAACAGGGACAAAAATATGGCAATTTAGATATTATCGTCCTATAACGAATAATAGGAATACGGTCAGTTTTGGTAGTTATCCCGAAGTTTCACTACAGCAAGCGCGAAAACAACGCGACGAAGCACGCGAGTTAATTATGCAAGGCATAGACCCACAAGAGCATAAAGCCGAGCAGAAACAGCGAAAACAAGAAGAAATAAGTAGCACCTTTAGAAAGATTTCCACTGATTGGTTTCAGGTCAAAAGTGGTAAAGGGTTAACAGAAAGTACACTAAAAAGAACGTGGGAATCATTAGAACTACATCTATTCCCTTATATTGGTGACAAGTCTATTTTTAAATTAAAAGCCAAAGACTTTATGAAAACAATGGAGCCATTGAGGGCTAACGGCAAGTTAGAAACAATCAAAAGACTTTGTCAGCGCATTAATGAAATTATGTTCTATGCGGTTAATATTGGACCACCAATTAACTATTTCGCAAGATTCTTTTAAACCCACTAAAGCACACCAAACCCAGTAATAACAAGCTTTAAAGGTTATTTTAGTATTCCGTAAGTATCAGTAAGATACATTTACATTCATATTTTTTAGTTATATGATTAGTTATATTGATATGGTATATCTATATACCGTATACCTAAAAGATTCTAATTATGGCTAGAAAAACCACACCATATCTTGTAACCGCAATTTATTGCTAAGCTAATTTTTCTAAATCTTCACGGCACCATTTACGGCGATATTCCAGATCATTATTCATTAAATAAAAACCATTACCATGATCCGGTAAATCTAATTGACCATTTATTGCTTTTTCAATTAAATCTAACTGTGCTTTTAATTGTACTTTCACTGTTTTAGTGTTCGAATCTTTTAATAGAGAATGGGGAGGCTGAATTGCTTTTTTATCTATATGGGATATAAATTCTAAAAATGACTTTTTCATTGCATCATAACTGTCATAATCTTTTTGATAAGAAATTTCGAAATCATTATTTCCAATTACACCAAACTCCACAAATAATCTATAGCCTCTAACATATATTAGTTGATCAATGTTTGGCATATCTGACAAGTTTAAAAAACTCCATTCTAAATCTTTTAAATCTTTAAGGCATGAATTACGACAAGCTTCAAGATCAACGTTTTCTACCATGTAAAACCCTATGCCTTCGTCGGGTAAATCTAGCTGACCATCTATCGCTTTTTCAATTAAATTTAACCGAGCTTCGCATTGTGCTTTGTCTGAGGCCCTTCGAATATTTCTAAATAAAGGCGGAGTTTCTTTGATTTCTTTTTTATCGGTAAAGGCTCTAAACGCTAAAAATGATTTCTCCATAGCATTATAAGAATTATAGTCTTTGTAAAAAGATAGTTCAAAATCTTGATCGCCAATAACGCCAAAAACAACATATAATCGATTATCCTCAACAAATATTTGTTGATAGATCCAATTCATATCTGGCAAATTAATAAAACTCCATTCTTGATACATAATATAATTTTCCTGTTATCAGGCAAAATAATCGCTTTTTTACACTTACTAGATACCTTAAAAGTTGAGAGCATGCTTGTTAATGCAAAATTTGTGTTGATTGCAAAACAACCAATAAAATATAACCAGTAGAATATATGTTCTCGGATTGAAAATAATTAAATGACTTGCTATTACTTCTAAATAATGATTATAAGTCTCTTTGCTAAACTATTTGCCAACCTCTAGATTTTGCAAATGACAACCACTTATCAAATTGCCTGTTCGCTAATTCACCAAGGGTAATCATCGGTTTTTCGAAACCATGAAAATTCATAATCTTCAATATATTCAAGTTTTGATGTCAACTTACAACACCATTTATAGGGTTTAAATTTATAGGGATTAGGAATAACATATCCTTCAGAGAAAACATATTCTGGCAAAGTTTCATCAATTGGCATATATAAATATATATAGTCACCGTCTTTTAAAAAAACAGTATCGCCAAGAAAGTTGATTACTTCATCTGTCTGGGTTAAACCAACAATATCTAAGTCTATAACTCGCTCATTATCAAAATCCGCATATATCCTATCATTCAATCCTTTATATACTTCTCGGTAAACATCATTAACAGCCACTTATCGCTCCTCTACTTGCTAAATAGTTAGCTCATCAACATTTTGTTTATTGATAAAAAAATCGCTAAATTGCGTTTTTGGGATACTTGAAACGATATTTAATTGTGAAATCAGAAAATACTGTTACAACTTTAATAATTATACATTCACAATAAATATATACAAAAATAGCGTGATATATATTTTTAATAAAAATCTAAATATTTTAATTAAAATAATGAATTTTGTTATATAAGCAATAGTGTTATTATTTATATAATTTTGTATAACCATAAATCAAGTTTATAGCTAATTACTAAAAAGGGAATGAAGATGAAATTTTGTGCAGCTTGTTCAATGCCTCTTGAAAAAGAGGAATTTATAGCACTCCATAATACGGATGGCGATTTTTGCATTTATTGTGTTGATGACCAAAAACAAGTAAAGTCATGTGAGGATATTTTTAAAGGTGGTGTACAGTATTTTATTAATGAAGAAAATTTCTCTAAAGAATATGCTGAAAAAGTCGTTAGAAAAAACATGACGTTGCTCCCTTACTGGAAAAATAATCCGTCAGCTTGCTTAAAAGGTGAAATGCTTTCCGATGAGGAATTTAAAAAACTGTTTTGTGAATAATATTCATTAATGTAAATAATTGTGTCAAAACTAGTTTTGCTAATTAATTTAGACACAATTACAGGTCATTACTAGGAAATACAATATTATGAAAACACCAGAACAATGCCTTGATATGACGGAGATTCGTACTGAAATCGATAACATTGATCATAGTGTTATCCAACTATTGGCTACTTGATTTACCTATGTGAAAGCTGCAAGTAAATTCAAAAAAAATACTACCGAAGTTCAAGCAAAAGAGCGCTTTAATAGCATGCTAGAACAGCGCAAACAGTGGGCTATAGAGTTAGGATTAAATGGTGATATTATTAAAGACCTTTATGCCGATTTGGTTAGATATTTTATTAATGAAGAATTAAAATATTTTAATGATAAAGAACAATAAATAGAGTTTGAACATGGAATATATTAATAAACAGCAATTATTAAATGAAATTAATAAAACAGCACAATTATTTATCGATGAATTTAGTTCGATCCCTGAGTCGCAAAAAGATGTTTTAGTTGACGGCGTCGATCGAACACCTTCACAAATGCTTGCTTATCAACTCGGCTGGTTAAATTTAGTTAAATCTTGGGATGATCAGGAGCTTGCTGGCAATTCTCCGGTATTACCAGCTCCCGGTTATAAATGGAATCGCTTAGGTGATCTCTATCAAGAATTTTATAAAACCTATCAAGGGTTCTCCTTACAAGAATTAATCCTGTCATTTAAACAACAAATTAACATATGGAATGATTGGATTGAATCTTTAAGTGAAGCAACGCTCTTTATCAAAGATGAACGCAATTGGACTAAACCCTATCCTGAAGCATGGACTGTTGCAAAGTTTATTCATATTAATTCAGTCGCACCGTTTAAATCATTTAGAACCAAAATTAGGAAATGGAAAAAATTAAATACCGCAATTTGAGATAATGTTAGACAGTTTAATTCAACATTGTTGAAGAGGGAAATTATGGCTTTTTCAAAACAGGAATATAATCAACTGGTGGCATTAAAGTTTGTTGGAGCCAAAATAATCGAGCGCCTTGAACAAATGGAACTCGATTCCTTTGCTAAATTACGCAACTCTTCATTAGAAGAAATTCTTAACAAAGGCGCATTACTAACAGGATCTAGTTGTTGGAAAAACAGTCATCAGGCGAAAACAGCAATATTGAATATATTAACTTTAGTTAAACAGTCGTAATCTTAGGTTTTATAGTATTATTTAAGTTAGTCAGTAAAATTTCACTTTTTACTACTTTTTAAGCAAAACGTTTTTTACAACACATACTCCATTTGAATATCACAACGTTGATAAGGTGATGGTAAGCCAATAATTTCTTTAAATCCTAATTTTCGATAGAGGCCTATTGCTGGTTTTAATTTGGTATTGCTTTCTAAATAAATTTTTTTAGCTCCAAGTTTTTTGGCCTGGTTTAATGCGGCTTGTCCTAAAAGAAAGCCAATTTGTTTACCTTGGGCTTTAGGTGATACCGCCATTTTAGCTAGCTCATAATCGTAATTATCATTGTGCATTTTGATTAAAGCGCAGCTACCAACAGGTATATTTTCTAATAAAGCAATAAAGATATAACCACCATTATCCAAAATATATTCTTGTGGATTATCTAGTGCTTTATAGTCTGATTCTTCCATTTCAAAATAGTTTTTTATCCATTCTTCATTTAATGCTCTAAACTGCGCTTGATAGCATGCTTGAAAAGGAACAATTTTGATCATGTTATCACCTCTAATTTGATTTTATCCGTCAAATTGCAAATTTATGGTTAATAGGTATAAATTTTTTATGAATTAATATAATCTGTTCTAAGATAAAAAGAAATATTAAATTTATCTTAAAAGATTTTGTTCAATTTTATTTCTTAAATTCTAATATCAAAAGCGAATCTTGATAAAAAAAATCATGGTGATAATAAAAAATTAAAACATTTATGATGATTAATCTGTCACTGCTCAAAGTTGAGATAGCATCATGGAATATAAACAACTTATTGGTAAAGAAGGATACCAGATTATTTGCCTAAAAAGAGTAGGGTTTTAAGAAAAAAGTCATTGCTTAAATATTTAAAAGGTATGAATTAACCAATTATCGGGAACTGAAATGTAACAAAAACCATCGAGCTTGGATTCATACTTAGATGTTGAATTCAGCATTGATTTTATACTTAAACGTATGCTTAACCTGAAACATCTTTACATAAATTAACGTTCAGTTGAGCTAAGCTATTGGGGTTTTAATAAACCAACGTTACCACAGGTGTATCATCCCCGCTAATTGTCAAACTAAGCAATTTGTTTTTGCTCATTCGATTGAAGTTTGGCAAAATAGATAAATTATTGGGTGTTGGTACTATCGTTTTCAATAATTATTGATAAAATCTGAATAATAAAACAAACATTTCATTATTGATCAAAACAGGAATTAAATTTAGGGTGATTAGTCAAATTAAACAAATAATGCAAGCATTGCTCATATTGAGTAGTATGAGTGGATTAGTCATTTTTTCTGTGCCAGTTTATGCTGATCAAGAACCACCCATTTCATCTGAATTAGAACCAGTAATAGATACAACGGAACCAACTTTATCATCTGCAAACACGGGTTTACACCAAACAACAGAGAAAATTTATCATCAAAAAGTTTTTTCACTACTAGGTAAACCTAAATATGCTGATAATTTTGAGCACCTAGAGTATGCTAACCCCAATGCACCCAAAGGTGGAATCATTAAACTAGCTGAAATAGGTAATTTTGATAATTTTAATCGATTTGCTAGTCGAGGTGTTCCTGAACGAAATTCGGCCTCTTTGTACGATAGTCTTTTTACCAATACTGCCGACGATATTACTAGCTTTTATCCACTTATAGCCACATCGATAACATATTCAGATAGTTATCGATGGGCGGAAGTTACTATTAACCCCGATGCGCGTTTTCAAGATGGTAAACCAATTACTGCTGAAGATGTGGCTTTTACTTTTCATAAATTTATGACTGAGGGGGTTTCACAGTATCGTGTTTATAATCAGGGTATTACAGTTAAAGCGATTGATACTTATCGGGTTCGTATTGATTTGCCGATAACAGACCGAGAAAAATTACTCTCCTTTGTTGGTAATCTGTGGGTTATTCCCAAACATTTTTGGCAAAATCATGATTTTTCGGAACCAATTAGCACTCCACCAATTGGTAGTGGTCCTTACTATATTAGTGATTATAAAATGGGGCAATACGTAGTTTATAAACGTAATCCTAATTACTGGGCTACTGATTTACCGATTAATAAAGGCTTAAATAATTTTGATGAAAAACGTATTGAGTACTATATGGATAATAGTATTGCTTTGGAAGCGTTTAAAGTAGGTGAATATGATTTCCGTGGTGAAAGTCAACCTAAAAATTGGTTTACTCAATATCAAGGTAAATATTTTGATGCCAACGAGATTATAAAACAAGAAAAACCCGTTGAAACAGCTATAGATAGTCGGTGGTTAGCTTTCAATTTGCAAAAAGATCTATTTAAAGATATCAAAATTCGCGAAGCAATAACTTTAGCTTTTGATTTTGAATGGCTAAACCGGGCTTTTTATTATGAAAGCTATAAAAGGCCTTACAGCTTTTTTGAAAATACTATATATGCCGCAATCGGTAAACCAACTGAACAAGAACTCAAATGGTTAATGCCTTATAAGCATATTATTCCTGAGCGCGTGTTTGGTAATGCTTATTATGTACCCAAAAGTGATGGCA
Organism: uncultured Gilliamella sp.; assembly: GCA_945271295.1. Taxonomy (GTDB): domain Bacteria; phylum Pseudomonadota; class Gammaproteobacteria; order Enterobacterales; family Orbaceae; genus Gilliamella. The sequence continues at coordinate 51,105 of CALYPG010000016.1, forward strand.
AGGGGTTTAACCGCGACAATTTACTGAAAGCCAGTGAACTATTAAAACAAGCTGGGTGGATTATTAAAGGGGGGAAACTTATCGATGCTAAAACACAGCAGCCTTTTGAGTTTGAATTAATTGCTGATCTTGGTGATGACATTAAATATGCTATTCCTTTTCAGCAAAATTTGGCTCGTTTAGGGATCACCATGAAAATTACAACCTTGGATCATGCGCAATTTATTCGTCGCTTGCGTGAACGAGATTATGATATGGCGCCACGTAATTATTATGCGGTGAATTACCCAACTTCAAACTTAATGATCAGTTGGGGTAGCCAATACCTTAATTCATCTTGGAATGGTTCAGGTTTACACAATGAAGCTATTGATAACATCATTACAGAAATTATTAAGAATTTGGATAACCAAGAAGAATTAATTCCGCTTGGGCGGGCATTAGATAGAATATTAACTCAAGAATATCCAATGATCCCGATGTGGTATAACAGTAAAACTTATTACGCATTTTGGAACAAATTTGGTCAACCTACTATAAAACCGACTTATGGTATTGGCATCGATAGTTGGTGGTATGATTTTGATAAAGCAGCCAACCTGTCAAAGAATCGGGAACATTAATATGCTAAATTATCTTATTCGTCGCTTATTATTGATTATTCCTACTTTATTTGTGATTTTAACGATCAACTTTTTTATTGTGCAAGTAGCACCTGGCGGACCGGTTGACCAAGCATTATCCATGATTGAGAACGGCCCGCAAACTGGTCAGGGATTATTACTCGGAGGGGATAGTTCAGCGGTACCATTACAGCAACCTAAAAACGAATCTAATTATCGTGGTTCTCGCGGTCTTGATCCGCAAATTGTGGCAATGATAGAAAAACAATATGGTTTTGATAAACCAATTATTGAACGTTATATTGAAACACTTAAAAAGTATGTGCTTTTTGATTTTGGAAATAGCTTTTTTAAAAATGAATCGGTACTTGGGTTAATTGCTAAAAGCTTACCCGTTTCAATTTCATTAGGACTTTGGAGTACTATCATTGTTTATTTAATTTCAATTCCTTTAGGTATTCGTAAAGCGATAAAAGACGGTTCAGCTTTTGATTTTTGGTCAAGTACTTTAATCATTATTGGTTATGCTGTACCGCCTTTCTTACTAGCTGTTTTGTTAATCGTATTATTTGCTGGAGGTAGCTATTGGGATGTATTTCCATTACGTGGACTGATTTCCAGCCATTTTGAACATCTTGATTTTTGGGGGAAGGTAAAAGATTATGCCTGGCATATCTGTTTGCCTACTATAGCTATGGTTATTGGTGGTTTTGCATCACTAACAATGTTGACTAAAAACTCATTTTTAGATGAAATTCGCAAACAATATGTTATTACTGCACGCGCCAAAGGATTAAGTGAACGGAAAATTTTGTATAAACATGTGTTTCGTAATGCCACATTATTGATTGTGTCTGGCTTCCCTGCAGCATTTGTTGGAATTTTATTTACAGGTTCATTATTGATTGAAATTATTTTTTCACTCAATGGACTCGGGTTATTAGGCTATGAAGCTATTATTCAACGTGATTATCCGGTAATTTTTGGTTCACTGTATATTTTTACCTTAATTGGTCTTATCACTAAGTTATTATCAGATTTATCTTATATGTTGATAGATCCACGAATTGACTTTGAGGCTCGCAATTGATGACCACAAACTATTCTATTAACCAGCAACGTTGGCAACGATTTAAATATAATCGCCGTGGTTATTATTCTTTATGGCTATTTTCTATTTTATTTGTAATTAGTTTGTTATCCGATTTTATTGTTAACGATAGACCGATATTTATTAAATATCAGAATAATTATTATTCGCCTATTTTTCATTTTTATCCTGAGACAGAATTTGGAGGGCAACTTGAAACCCAAACCAATTTTTTAGATCCGGCAATCCAAAGTAAAATAGAAGCGAATGGTTGGATTTTATGGGCACCATTTCGCTATAGTTATAATACGTTAATTACTGATGCTTCAAGTACTTTTCCAACCCCTCCATCTACAACTCACTGGCTAGGGACCACCGATGCTGGTTTTGATGTGTTAGCTAATATTTTGTATGGTTTTCGTATTTCAATGTTTTTTGCTATTTTCCTAACATTCATAACCTCTATTATTGGAGTGATAATTGGAGCTATTCAAGGTTATTATGGTGGTAAAGTTGATTTAATTGGTCAGAGACTGATTGAAATCTGGAGTGGCTTACCTGAATTATTTGTGATTATTTTACTGGCTAGTATTTTACCGCTTAATTTTTGGTGGCTACTTGGTATCACCGTTCTTTTTGGTTGGATGGCCTTAGTGGGTATTGTGCGTGCTGAATTCTTACGCACCCGTAACTTTGATTATGTTCGTGCTGCAAAAGCTATGGGAGTGAGTGATAGTAAAATTATGTTCCGTCATATGTTACCTAATGCAATGGTGGCAACACTAACTTTTTTACCATTTATTTTATGTGGTTCAATTACCGCTTTGACTTCTTTAGACTTTTTAGGTTATGGTCTACCAATTGATTCACCTTCGCTTGGTCGTTTATTACTCCAAGGCAAAAATAATTTGCAAGCCCCATGGCTTGGCATTAGTTCTTTTTTAATTATAGCCACATTGCTATCACTTCTTATTTTTATTGGTGAAGCAGTAAGAGATGCTTTTGATCCAAACAAAGGAGTATATCAATGAGTTCTCCTTTATTGTCTGTTCAGAATTTGAGTATTGCGTTTAGCAAAAATGCAAAAGAACAATCACAAGTTGTGACTAATGTTAGTTTTGATTTATATGAGCAAGAAACACTTGCATTGGTTGGTGAATCTGGTTCAGGTAAAAGTGTCACTGCACTTTCAATATTGCGCTTATTGCCTAAAGGAAGAGTTATTTATCCAACCGGTGATATTTTGTTTGAAGGAAAATCGCTACTTAATGCACCAGAGGAAGAACTACGTAAAGTACGTGGTAACCATATAAGTATGATCTTTCAAGAACCTATGGTATCACTTAATCCCTTACATACAGTTGAAAAACAGCTTTATGAAGTTTTGTCATTACATCGTGGTATGCGGCGTAATGCTGCACGAGGCGAGATTTTACTGTATCTAGATCGTGTTGGGATTAAACAGCCTAAAAATAAATTATCTGCTTATCCACATCAATTATCTGGTGGTGAAAGGCAGCGAGTGATGATTGCAATGGCAATTTTAACTCATCCAAAATTATTGATTGCTGATGAACCCACTACCGCACTAGATGTTTCGGTACAAGCACAAATTATCCAGTTGCTTAAGGAATTAAAAAATGAACTCAACATGAGTATGTTGTTTATTTCGCATAATTTAGGCATTGTTAAAAAGTTAGCTGATAAAGTGGCAGTAATGCAACAAGGGCAAATTGTTGAGTATAATAATCGGCAACGCATATTTTTGCGTCCTAAACATGATTATACTAAAACACTATTAAATTCTGAACCAACCGGTGATCCCGTGCCATTACCTGATACCCCAGGAATACTGCTGAATGTTAATCATCTTAATGTAGAAGTAATTAGCAAAAAACGTTTATTTAGCAGTGAAAAGAAAAAAATTGTTGATAATATTGGTTTTGCTATACATCAAGGCGAAACAGTGGGTATTGTTGGTGAATCTGGATCGGGGAAAAGTACTACAGCATTAGCAATCTTACGTTTGATTAAATCCCGAGGAGATATTTTATTTGATAGCCATCCAATACAAAATCTAAAAGGAAAAAAACTATTACCATTTCGTAGACGTATGCAAGTTGTGTTTCAAGATCCTTTTTCTTCACTTAACCCTCGTTTTAATGTTGAACAAATAATTAGTGAAGGATTAGTTACCCATAAAAAACTCAGTAAAGCCGAACGCGAAAAAGCTGTTGTTGATATTATGCAAGAAGTTGGTCTAGATCCTGATATGCGATTTCGTTACCCTACTGAATTTTCAGGAGGGCAACGTCAACGAATAGCGATCGCCAGAGCACTTATTTTACAACCGGAATTACTCATTTTAGATGAACCAACATCATCGTTAGATCACACTATTCAACGACAAATAATTAACTTGTTAAAATCATTGCAGAAGAAGTACCAATTTAGTTATCTGTTTATTAGCCATGATTTGTCAGTAATTTATTCCATGTGTCATCAAGTTGTTGTTATGAAAGATGGCAAAATTATTGAACAGGGTTCGCGTAAAAAGATCTTTTATTCACCTGAAAATGAGTATACCAAGACTTTGCTGTCATTTTTAGATAAACCACGCCGATCTAAAGTTACAACTGAATCGCTGATATATCAGGATAAAATTGATTTAAAAGAGGATCAAAAACAGACAAGAAATATCAATTGGGAGGATGCCTTATTAATGCGCAAGGAATAAATACAATAGTAATTTAAGTAACTATTAATACAGCATAGTAAATGAGTTATTTTTATGAGTAAATATATTAATCTACTGAGTAGGTCAATTATGCAAAAACGAATATTTCCCTTTTTAATATTGATTTGTCTATCCTTGTTTTCAATTAAGGTAATGGCGTTAACCTGTGGTGATGATATAAGCCAAAATATCGTCTCAGCGAATAATTATATTTTTCAAATAGTTGATTATATCGACTCACCCGCTAAAGGAATTAAACAAGAGGTTAGAACTACAACGACAACCTTAGCGAATAATGTGCCAAATTCAACAGTTATACAAAAGCTTGAATATGATCGCTATGGGCAGATTATCAAAAGTAAATATGATATTTATTCAGAAGAAAATAAGAAGCTTTATTCTGAAAATCTGCGAAAAAATAATTTAGGTTGGGAAAATTTCATTGAAGATGTCGAAGATAAAACCACTAGTCTTATCCAATTTAAGACAGATACTCAAGGCAAGATTATTGAGTCACAACAAGCAAAAAGGTCTGTAGATTTCGTTTTTGTTGAAACAGATACATATAATTATAATGATAATAATTGCCTTATTAACAAAAATGTTCAATGGCAACTTAAAGAAATTGATACACATGGCAAATTTACTGGAACAAATCAAAAGGGATCATCAACTTATAATTTTGAATACCAGAATAACCAATTAGGTCGCGTATTGTATAATTTTAGTAATAATACAAAAAATGAAAGTACCTTTTTATATCACTATGATGAAAATAAACAATTAACGGCGATACATTCTGTAAATCTCTTTGGTAATAATGACAAGACAGAATATATTACGCAATTTTTAACTTTTAATGATAAACATGATTGGCTTACAGCTAGTAAAGTCAGGGCGAATCAAGAAAATAAACACATTAATATTGTTAGAGAACTGACCTATTATTAATTGATTAAACTAGTTGTATTATTCTTATAACACTATTGTAGGTGTTTATATCTCAACTAAGCCTATTAGGCTCGAATAAATAAAATGTAAATTGCATGCGTTGTCCAGGCGAGTGCTAATGTATAAATAAGTAACTTTTCGCGTTTTGGATAAATTTTAAATTCATGCAATATGGTTAATATTCTTGGTAATCCAAACCAAATTGGCAATGTAATCATTAGTAATAAAAACACTTTACCCAGTTCAGTGTTAACTAATTTAAGAATATAAGAACGGGTTGGAGCATTTCCATATGGGATAATAAACGCCATGATAGCAATTACAATTGGTGAAAAAATTGCTGCCCAGGTCCCACCAAGTATGAATAATCCCTTAGCAACTTTACTATTTGATTGTTTATTTTCTGATTGTTGATTTTTCATTATTTAAATACCACTTATTTCAATACCAATAGAAGTAAAAAAATTGATATTGCTATTGTCACGATCCACAAACCAGCAGACATTAACCATGCCCGTGATTTTTGATTACCCTGATTTAAAGGTAATATTTTAGTAGTAGAATTGAACCATAGTATAGAGTGTAATAGAGCAACAAATAGTACTAAACTATTTATAGCAACAACTATTGGATGACGCAAAAAAAAGATAAATCGATAAAACTCATCTTGGCCAACGGCATTAGTATACATACAAATTACTCCATACATTAATATCAAACTCACCCAAAGCATTGAAAAAGGTATTAATTTATGGATGATTGAAAATAGTAATGTACGCTTTGATTTTGGTTGAATATGGCTAATATCATTACCATTATCTTGATAATGATTGGCTGGATTTTTATCGTTATTTTCTCGATTCATAACTCTCTCAATGTCGCATAATAACTATGTATAATTAAGTCTACTTTTAATGATTTGATTTAAATCCACAATTATAGTGGCAAACCTGCTTGATGTCGCTAAATTAAAGAGAGTAATAATATCGGGTTTTAACAGCATAAGGCTTCGCATAATGTGCGTAGCTGAAAAAGAACATGCTAACTAATATAGAAATATTAAGATAATTACGGGATTTGGATTTTTTAAAATGGAAAGAGTATTACAAAATATGAACTAAATAATAGTTAGTCGAAATTATGGTTGTATGGTTAGATTCTTTTATTACAACCAATCTAGCAAAGCAAATATAATTATACTGTATGCGGAAAATGTATCAACTTGAACATAGTTAACTTAGTATAAATAAAGCCTTTTGATCTATAAAAATGAATAACACTATAATTATCATATTTCACTTCAATAACGTCATGTCAAAATTAAAATCATGCTTTTTATTTGAGAATTACTGCATTAAAATAATATAAAAATTTTAATTTACTTTAATCTAACATGTACATACCTTGGCAAGATCTAGACCCTGAAACACTAAATAATTTAATAGAATATTTTGTGCTACGCGAAGGCACGGATTATGGATTACAAGAAAAATCATTACAAGAGAAAGTTAATGATGTCAAAGCTCAATTAATTAATGGCTCGGTAGCCATTTTTTGGTCTGAACTACATGACACTATTGATATTAAACCAATTAATTGATGATTAAAATCATCGACCTTGAGTGTATAATTTATTGTATAACTTTGTTATAGTGTATAAGTTATAAGTTATAAGTTATAAATTAATGGAGAGAAAAGGAATGATGATTGGTAAACAGCAATCAGATACGACATTAGAGTGGTTTTTATCTCATTGCCATATTCATAAATATCCAGCTAAAAGTACCCTTATTCATCAAGGTGAAAAAGCCGAAACTCTCTATTATATAGTTAAAGGTTCTGTTGCAGTATTAATTAAGGATGATGAAGGCAATGAGATGATTTTATCTTATTTGAACCAAGGTCAATTTCTTGGTGAACTAGGTCTTTTTGAAGAAGGAACAGAGCGAAGTGCTTGGGTTAAAGCAAAAACAAG
>CALYPG010000017.1 GCA_945271295.1 uncultured Gilliamella sp.
ATCGTCCAAGAAAACGGCTTAAGTATAAAACACCTTATGAAGCCTTTTACTGACTAGATTCGCACTTAGATGTTGAATGTAGGAATTATTTTCTACTAAAACGTATGCCTTTCCTGAAACTTTTTTACAAACAGTAATCATTACAATTTACGATTGGTTATCATGTTTGTTTTTAAAAAAAGATAGCATATAATCAAATACATATTGATTTAGTCTAGAATAATGTTCTTTTCGGGGACGACATAATAACACTTTCCAATCAATGGGATCATTGAAGCGACGTTCAACAATATGATGATTGGAATAAATATCAAGAATTGGTGAAGGTAGAATGGTCAGGAATTTTGAATTAGTAGCGATTTGAAGCAAAAAGTCCCATGATGCTGACATGGTATATTTTTGTGGTTGTATATTGTATTCGCCGAATTTTTTCATTAGTTTGTGATGAATCATAAAGCTGGGTTCAAAAACGGCTAGCATTTGATCATGAAGATCTGACCACTCTAGTTTTTGTTTTTTTGCTAACGGGTGATCATGATTAAAAAAAACGGATAATTCACTTTGCTGTATAAGGTGTTCATCAATAATAGTTGAATTTATATTGGTCGGATCAAGTAAGATAGCAAAATCTAGTTCATCCACTATAAACATTCTGCTCAATTCATAAGCACCTTTTTCAATAATTTCGACTTCAATATTGGGATGATTAATAATTAAATCAGCAATAATATCTGAAAAGACAACACCTAATATTAATGGCGGAATACCGATTCTAACTTTTCCTTTTAGCTGACCTGCATCTTCGCGAATAGCAGTTAACATGGAATTGTATTGTGATAACAGCTGTTTTACCTGTTCATAAAACAGTTCCCCTGTTGGCGTTAATCCTTGTAAGCGCCCTTTATACCTTTCAAATAAATAAATTTTTTCTGACTCTTCAAATGATTTAATGAATTGGCTTAAAGCGGGTTGTGAAATATAAAGCCTTTTGGCGGCTAATGATAAATTAAAATCCGCTTTTACTACCGCGACAAAATATTGAAGGTGTCTAATATCCATATGTTTCCACGTTTTGCAATAGTTAACTTAAACTAAGTACATAAATTAATCTATAAGATAAACTTATAGATACTATAATAAACAAGACTTGGACAAAGGTAAATCCTTCATCTAGCATAAGTTAAATTTATCATTTACGTTAAAGGATGAGCTTATGAAAGATGTTGTCATTGTATCGGCAGTTAGAACACCAATTGGTAGTTTTGGCGGAGTATTTAAAAATGTCCCTGCTGTAGATTTAGGTGTTATTGCCGTTAAAGAAGCTATGGATAGAATTTCACTTAATCCAAATGAAATAGATGAAGTTATTTTAGGTAATGTATTACAAGCCGGACTTGGTCAAAATGTAGCAAGACAAATTGCTATCAAAGCGGGTATTCCAGATGTTGTTCCAAGTTTTACGGTGAATAAAGTTTGTGGTTCTGGATTAAAAACGGTTCAACTTGCAGCTCAAGCTATTGCAGCAGGTGAAGCTGATGTTGTTGTGGCGGGTGGTGCTGAAAGTATGAGTTTATCTCCTTACGTGGTACCTAATGCACGCTTTGGCTTTAAAATGGGCAATGTGCAGATGATAGATACTATGATTTGTGATGGTTTAACCGATGCATTTAATCATTATCATATGGGGATCACTGCGGAAAATGTAGCAGAAAAATATGGGATTTCTCGTCAGGCTCAAGATGAAATGGCTTTAGCCAGCCAACAAAAAGCCGCAATAGCACTCCAAACTGGTCGTTTTAAAGATGAAATTGTACCGGTATCAATAGCAAATAAAAAAGGTGAAGCGACAGTTGTTGATACTGATGAGTATCCAAAAATTGGTACTACTTTAGAAAAATTAGCCGGTTTACGTCCAGCATTTAAAAAAGATGGAACGGTCACCGCGGGAAATGCATCTGGTATTAATGATGGTGCAGCGATTTTAATTTTGATGAGCGGCGATAAAGCTAAAAAATTAGGTCTAAAACCACTGGTAACAATTACTAGCTGTGCATCAGCAGGGGTTGCTCCAGAACTTATGGGAATAGGGCCAATACCAGCTTCAGAAAAAGCCTTACAAAAAGCCGGTTTAACGGTTAATGATATTGATTTATTTGAAGCTAATGAAGCCTTTGCTGCTCAGGCCCTAGCTGTTTGTAATAGCTTAAAACTGCCGACTGAAAAGGTAAATGTCAATGGTGGAGCAATTGCATTAGGTCATCCAATTGGTGCTAGTGGTGCAAGAATTTTAATTTCACTTATTTATGAGATGAAGAAACGTGATGCTAAAAATGGCTTAGCTACGCTCTGTATTGGTGGTGGGCAAGGTATAGCAATGATTGTTTCTCGATAAGGAGGATGTATGGATAAAGTAGTTGATATCGAGAAAGCCTTGTCTTGTGTTAAAGATGGCACGGTAATGATGGTTGGTGGTTTTATGGCTAATGGATCACCAATAATGCTTATCGATTATTTATGTCAAAAAAATGTTAAAGATTTGACTTTGATTTGCAATGACTCAGGTTTAATTGACAAAGGTGTCGGTAAAATGGTGGTATTAAAGCAGTTTAAAAAAATCATTGCTTCACATATTGGGTTGAATAAAGAAACAGGTAGACAAATGACAGCAGGTGAAACTGAAGTTGAGTTGATTCCACAAGGAACCTTAGCAGAACGAATTCGTTGCGCTGGTTATGGTTTAGGTGGTATTTTGACACCAACAGGTATTGGTACCTTAGTTGAACAAGGTAAACAAAAACTCATGGTTGGTGGCAAAGATTATTTGCTGGAAGAACCATTACCGGCAGATGTCGCTTTATTATATGCAGATAAAGTTGATCGAGCCGGCAATATGGTTTACAAAGGTTCAATGAATAATTTTAATAATGTCATGGCGAGTGCAGCAAAAATTACTATTGTTGAAGCGGGTGAGATTGTTGAGGTTGGCCAGTTAGACCCTCAAGAGATTGCAACGCCAGGGATTTTTATTGATTATATTGTGAAAGGGAGTCGTTGCTAATGGATAAGGAACAATTGCAAAATTATATTGCTAGTCGTGTTGCAAAAGAGTTAGCCGATGGTGATATTGTTAACCTTGGCATTGGTTTACCAACCAGAGTAGCTAACTTTATTCCCGATGACATCGAAATTATTTTCCAATCTGAAAATGGTTTTTTAGGCTTAGGTCCAAGCCCTTCTACTGAAAATTTTGATGAAAGTATTGTTAATGCTGGTGGCCAACCCGTTACTATTCTACCGGGTGGATGTTTTTTTGATAGTGCAACTTCATTTGGTATTATCCGTGGTGGGCATGTTGATGTTTCAGTGCTCGGCGCCCTACAAGTTGATCAGCATGGTAACATTGCGAATTATATGATCCCTGGAAAAATGGTACCAGGTATGGGTGGCGCAATGGATCTGGTTACTGGCGCAAGAAAAGTGATTGTTGCGATGGAACATACTGCCAAAGGCGCCCCAAAAATCTTGAATGAATGTAATTTACCATTAACCGCAGTTAATGCTGTGGACTTAATTATTACCGAGATGGGCGTTATTGAAGTTACACCAAATGGATTAAAACTAACAGAAATCAATCCAGAGTATACGGTTGAAGATGTTATTAATGCAACTCAAGCACCTTTGATCATTGCGGTATAAGGTTATTGGCTTATGGTATTGTTTTTAAATTACTCCTAACATTAATTATAAATTCCGACTTTTGCCATCAGCTTTAGCTGATGGTTTTTTTTCATATAACGCTTATCACTCAATCGCATAATTGTGTCATCTCTATACAACATAAACTAGCAAAAAGACTGTAAAAGCTTTATACTAGCGCCACGTTTTAATATGGTAAGTGCATATTAAATCAACCCGTTCTTTAACATCATCAATTGGAAAAAAATTATGCATCCGATGCTGAATATTGCTATTCGTGCTGCTCGTAAAGCAGGTAATGTGGCCATTAAGGCTTATGAAAATCCGGGATCAATAGAAGTTGATACCAAAAGTCCGAATGATTTTGCTACTAATGTTGACCGAGCGGCTGAAGCATTAATTATTGAAACAATCAAAAAAGCTTATCCAGATCATACTATTATTGCTGAAGAGAGTGGTTTGGCTAAAGGTAATGATAGTGATACACAATGGATAATTGATCCAATCGATGGTACAACTAACTTTATCAAAAATATTCCCCATTTTGCTGTTTCAATTGCCGTGCGAGTAAAAGGTAAAACTGAAGTTGCGGTAGTATATAATCCAATGAGTAATGAGCTTTTCACGGCAGTGAGGGGACAAGGAGCGCAACTTAATGGCTACCGAATTCGTGTTAGTCATGCTAAAGATTTAGAAGGTTGTGTTTTGGCAACTGCTTTCCCTTTTAGAGCAAAACAGTATAGTGATAGCTACTTTTTAGTATTACAAAAATTATTTACTAAATGTGGTGATTTTCGTCGGGCTGGCTCAGGGGCTTTAGATCTAGCTTATGTTGCTGCCGGTCGATTAGATGGTTTTTTTGAAATTGGTTTAAAACCATGGGATATTGCCGGTGGTGAACTTATTTTACGTGAAGCCGGTGGGGTGATTACTGATTTCGCAGGCGGCAATAATTACATGGTTTCAGGTAATGTTGTAGCTGGTAATCCTAAAGTGGTAAAAGAACTGCTGATTGCGACTCAAAATGAATGGCCTGAAAAATTACGTAATTAATTTACATTGTTAAAACACAGGGTTAACCAGCCCTGTTGTTTCTTTCCTGCTTTTTATGTGTGTTTTTCTTCATAATTGGTATAAGAGAAGTGAGCATAACATATTAGTGATTTAAGTGAATATGGTTAAAATTGGTCAGTTATTGCTACCATTGAACAATTAACTTCCAACCCTTGTTTTTTCAAGCAATGGCTTCCCCATTTATACATTGCTTCTAATACTGGTTTAATACTTCTGCCAAAATCGGTTAATGAATATTCAACTTTTGGTGGTACCACCGGGAAAACTTTTCGGATAATCAAACCATTGGCTTCAAGTTCACGTAATTGATGGGTTAGCATTTTAGGTGTAGCACATGGAATTTCTCTATGTAATTGAGAAAATCTTAACGTTGTTGTCGTCATCAGTTTCCATAAAATTAAGGATTTATATTTCCCCCCAATCATGTTTATTGTTGTTTCAACCGGGCAATGGGTAATAGAAGGATCACGCTGATTTTGTTCAACAGCGGTAAACAAATTACTATTCATATAGATGTCTCGACAGTATCTTTTTGGTAAGTATATATCAAAAAAGTGCATTCTTGTTAATACAATAATTAGTATTAAAATGTTTGTTAGTTATATTATTAAGATAAAGTAAACCGCTCATTCTCTGTAATATTTAATAAATGTAAGTAGCATCAATTCTATCTATTAAAATAATAGTGCACATTGCTAGCAAATGATTTCTTATCATGTAGGATATATTAAACCTAACAACACCAATTAAGGGATGCGTTAAATGAAAACAGTTGAATATAATTTTTTTGTTGAAGATATGAGCTGCGCATCATGCGTTAGCCGTGTTGAAAAAGCACTAAAAAAAATTGATGGTGTGATTGATGTTAGTGTTAATCTTGCTACAGAAAAAGCAACGGTAGCTGCTAACGCAAATGTTAAGTTAGAATCCTTAATGGCAGCAGTTGATAAAGCTGGTTATCATGCAGTTAAAATTTCTGACCAAGAAACCCACGCCAAAGATACTGATAAACAAGCATCACTTTGGCCAATTGTTACCTCAGTAATCCTTGCTATACCTTTTGTCTTTCCTATGTTATTAGAACCATTTGGTTTGCATTTAATGATGCCAGCTTGGCTACAACTTATTTTAGCCTCAACCGTGCAATTTGGCTTAGGGGCAAAATTTTATCGTAGTGGTTTAAAATCTGCTATAGCACTATCCGGTAATATGGATTTATTGGTGGCAATTGGCACGAGCGCCGCTTATGGATTATCGGTTTATCAACTGATTAAGGGTGATTATAACCACCTTTATTTTGAGTCATCCGTAGTTATTATTACTTTGATTTTGATCGGTAAGTGGTTAGAATCAAGGGCTAAACATCAAACTACCCAAGCAATTGAAGCACTTTCTGCCTTACGACCGGAAATGGCTTTAGTCAGGCGCAATGAACACGAGATAACTATACCAATTAATCAAGTACAAGTTGATGATATTGTCGTGATTAAACCAGGTGAAAGGATACCTGTTGATGGTGTGGTTATTGAAGGTTCATCAAGTAGTGATGAATCGATGTTAACCGGTGAGAGCTTTCCAGTTAACAAAACAGTTAATGATAAAGTCACCGGTGGTGCCATCAATGGTGAAGGATTGATTATCGTTAAAACCACGGCCATTTTAGCTGATTCAACCTTATCTAAGATTATTGAAATGGTTGAGTCAGCCCAAGCCAAGAAAGCACCAATCCAAAGAATTGTTGATCGTATATCTGCTATTTTTGTACCAGTAATTTTGTTGATTGCACTTATTACGTTAGTCAGTTGGGGGGTGTTAACCCAAGATTGGCAACAGGCATTATTACATGCCGTGGCGGTGCTAGTGATTGCTTGTCCGTGTGCATTGGGTTTGGCAACACCAACGGCGATAATGGTTGGCACTGGCGTTGCTGCTCGTCATGGTATTTTAATTAAAGATGCCGAAGCGCTAGAAACGTTACATAATATAAATACTGTTGCATTTGATAAAACTGGTACATTAACTATGGGTAAGCCAGAATTGGTTGAAATGGATATTGTTGGCAGTGATACGCCAGAACAAATCTTATCCATTGCGGCGTCAATGCAAGCCGGTAGTGAACATCCATTAGCCAAAGCTATTTTAGCTAAAGCTAAACAATATAGTTATGCACAAAATATAACTTCGGTCGCTGGCTCGGGCGTGATGGCGACACTTGATAATAGTGAATATTACTTAGGAAGTTTACGTTGGATGAAATCACTCAATGCTTACTTTGTGGATATGGATGATAAAATCAACGAATTTACACAAAAGGGCTATACCATTTCATTGTTAGCTAAACAGCAATCAGAAGATAACGTAGTAATCTTAGCCCTATTTGGTTTTGCTGATGTAATAAAAGATGAAGCAAAAACCGCTATCCAAGCTTTACATCAACTACAGGTAAAAACGGTAATGTTAACGGGCGATAATCAAATTGCTGCTAATTATGTTGGACAGCAGTTAGGGCTTGATGATGTTATTGCAGAGGTTTTACCGCAAGATAAAGCTAATTATATTTATCAACTGCAAAAAAATAATGAGCACAATAACGCTTATAAAGTTGCCATGGTCGGTGATGGTATTAATGATGCGCCAGCATTAGCAGCAGCTGATATTGGGATTGCAATGGGAACGGGCACGGATGTGGCCATGCATGCCTCAAGTATCACTTTAATGCGCGGTAATTTATTTTTAATTGCTGATGCGATTGATATTTCTCGTAGAACCTATAATAAAATTAAACAAAATTTATTTTGGGCATTTTTCTATAATCTAATTGGGATCCCACTAGCGGCATTAGGTTTCTTAAATCCGATGATTGCCGGTGCGGCAATGGCATTAAGTAGTGTGAGTGTGGTGACAAATGCGCTATTACTAAAACGTTGGCAAGCCAGGTCTTAAATATCTAGTGGAATATAATTTCTCAAAAAAAGGAGGCGCTAGTGCCTCCTTTATCGTTTGATTTTTAGTCAATCTAATAATTTGGTTTAATGATTATTTTTGAATAAAGCTAATTTCAGTACCTTTACCTTGTTCTGTCACAAATATACCCACAGCGGTGATCAGTTGTTCATTATAATAAATCAAAGGAATACGGGTTCGTTGCCAAGATGGAATACGATGCTCTTGCCAAAGTTTTTTTATGGAACGAGAACCGTGCCGATTAACAATCTGGAATTGACCTTGGGTATGAAATCGAACTGTAATTTGTTCATTAGCAAGAGGTAAGCGACACGCTAAATCCATATGATAATCAACTTGTAGTTGCCCTAAATTATCTGGCAAGACTAGCGGAGAATGCAAATCCCAATTCAGTATTTCATGTTCAATTTCTTGATATATCGGCAGTAAATAAAGTTGGTTTTGATAGCGGCGGATTTGCCGATTATGTAACAAAAATTTGGGATTAGCATCTTCTTTGGCTAAAGCGACAGTTTGCCAAATTAAGGCAATTTGCTGACGTGTTGGCATGTTAATTTGTTGTGATTTAAACCACATGCGCAAAATTGCATTGCGTTTATATTCAGCATAATCGAGTAGTGGCGTTATTGATAGTTGCCCTTGTTTACCAATTATTTGACTGAAATCTGCTTGTAAAAGTTCTTCAATAAGATCTTGTTGTTGCTGACATAGTTCAGCGCTGCGCGCCACCATTTGTGAAAAATGTGGCCAACGATGGTTAAGAATGGGCAGGACATTTAATCTTAAAAAATTGCGGTCATAATGATCATCTTGGTTACTTTCATCTTCAATCCAAGTTAATTTATATTTGGTAGCATAATGCTCAATTTGTTGGCGAGTGATGGTTAATAAAGGACGAAGATGTTGTTTATTTTCTTGTGGCATAGCCGCAAGGCCGGCAGGACCACTGCCGCGTTTTAAGGCTAAAAAAAAGGTCTCACATTGGTCGTCTAAATGTTGAGCGGTACATAATGTTTCATTATGGTGTAGATGTTTAAAGATAGCTTGGTAACGAGCCTTTCTAGCTTGCTCTTCAATATTACCCGCTTTAGCGTTAAGTTTTACCTTTTCAATAATTAATGGCACCTGCCATGTTTGGCACTGTTGATGACAATGCTCAGCCCAATAGTCTGCATTTTGACTTAAGCCATGGTGAATATAAATAGCTCTTAGTTGTAAGTCAGGCATGGAATACTGCTTGAGTTGTACCAGCCCATGCAAGAGTACCGATGAATCTACACCACCACTAAAAGCAATTAACAGCGATTGTCTACCTTTAAGACTATGCAATATTGTTTGTATAATTGTTTCATCGATAATTTGATCTTGTTGGTTTATCATTATTAGTCCGACTATACTAATGTTTGTAAGGCATTGACTTTATTTTTATGTAATTTTATACGATTGAGACCAGCTTCTAGATCAGCTATTAAATCATCGGGATCTTCAAGACCAATATGTAGTCGAATTAACGTTCCGCTAAAATTCACGCCCGATACCGGTCTAATTTTAGCGAGTTCTTCCGGTTGATTGGCCAGAATTAATGATTCGAATCCGCCCCAAGAATAAGCCATAGAAAAGTAAGTGAGATTATCTAAAAAATCCGATAATTGAACGTCGCTCAGATGTTCTTTGAGCACAAAAGAAAATAGACCGCTAGCCCCAGTAAAATCACGTTTAAAAAACTCATGACCTTTACAGCTTTCTAATGCGGGATGATTGACAATGGCAACTTTTGGATGCTCAGCTAACCATTTAGCGACTTTTATGCCACTTTCATGATGTTGCTTCAATCTTATTGCTAGGGTACGTAAACCGCGTGCAGCCATATAAGCAGTGTCAGCATCACACATTTGCCCCATTAAATAACTACGTTCCCGCAGTGTATCCCAACAGCGTTCATTTGCTACTGCTGTGCCTATCATGGCATCAGAATGACCAACTAAATATTTGGTGCCAGCTTGGATTGATATATCAATATCATGTTCGAGTGCTTTAAATAATACACCCGCTCCCCAGGTATTATCCATCATAATGATGATCTCAGGGTTAACACTGCGAATGGCTTTAACAATAGCAGGGACATCATGAACTTCCATCGTAATTGAACTTGGTGATTCAAGGAAGACTACTTTAGTATTTGGTTTAATCTGCTGACTAATATAGCGTCCGATTAAGGGCGAAAAGTAATCTGTTTGCACGCCAAAATCTTTTAAAATATGTTGGCAAAATTCTTGGGTAGGCTCATAAGCTGCTTCGGAAACAAGAATATGATCACCTGATTTTACGAATGCTAACATCGCATTAGCAATAGCAGCAGCGCCACACGGGTAGAGATAGCAACCCGCGCCACCTTCAATTTCAACCATGGCATCTTGTAGTGCAAAATGCGTTAGTGTACCACGGCGTCCATAAAATAGTGCTCCTTTGGTACGATTTTCAGCTGCTTCTTTTTTGGCTTCAACAGTATCAAAAACCAATGAAGAGGCTCGTTGAATTACTGAATTAACAGCGCCTTGGGTGTAACGCTTTTTACGTCCGGCATTAACTAATTGGGTTGGTAACGACATGATGTGTCCTTTGGCTACTTAGTAATTTTTAATAACAGTTAGCATAGCATGCTGTTAAAATAGAAAAAATAAATTTTATTAATAATGGTTTGTCGACAATGCTAATCATACAACTTGCTGATCTAAATGATGCTAGCGTGGATTTTTCTCTTTTGTCTCCGCAAATTCTTGAACAAGCTAATAAATTAAATGCTCACCGCAAAACACAATTTTTAGTTTGTCGATCAGTATTGGCAAGGTTACTGCACCGTTATTGTGCTATCTCAATATTACCCGATATTATTATTGGGGATAATAGTCGCCCTTGCTTTTTAGACCGAAATTTACCGGATTTTAATATCAGCCATAGTCAAAATATGGTAGCTGTCGCGGTTTCGTTGACAGGAAAAGTTGGATTAGATATTGAAGTTGCACGTGCGCGCAAAAATTATCTTAATGTAGCCAAAAATTTTTTTGCTGAAGATGAATATCAATGGATGATTAAACAAGCTGATTGTTTAAAGGCTTTTTGGCAATTGTGGACCTTAAAAGAGTCTGCACTAAAATTATACGCCAAAGGTGTTTGGCAAATTAAGTCAGTTAGTGTTGATATAGATAACGGCATAATTAGTGCGCCTTTTGCCGAACATTTTTTTTATCAATATAAACAAATTAAACATGTCCACCTTGCGGTTAACAGTAATATTCCAATAAGTAAATGTGAATTGCTGGTATAATTGAAGGTAATTTATTATTTTTTAATTACTCGAATTACTCTAAATTATTTGTTTGTACCTATTCAAATAGGTACATTGGATTGGCGCATTTTAATATTGTTCAAGTAATTAAATGAGATATATTTGTTGTAGAATTTTTTTGTTCTTTTCATCTAACTGATATTCTTTAGCTAACCAATTATCAATTGTGTCATAATGCTCTTTTATTGCAGTAATAGCAGCTAATAAATAGTCTTTTTTAGCAGCAAAAATTAGTCTACGATTTTCTAGTTTATCAGGATTTAATTTATATTTTTCTTTTTCTTTATATTGGTTTAATAACCATTCCCGATAGTCGGTTAATAGCTGTTCGGTAAGTAAATAATCTTGCATAATATTATCTTCACTCACGCCTAATGCAAATAGGATTAACGCCACGCCAACTCCGGTACGATCTTTACCCACGGCACAATGTTGTACTAAAGGTTTGCCATCAGCATTAAGTAAAATAGAGGTGAGTTTTTGATAAGCGGGATTATTAAATGGTAACTTTTGATACAGTTTTATCATAAAATCGAATGGGGAACGGTTTTTTAGAATTTTATTATCATCTTCCAAGTCACTGGTTAAACTAGCGGTAACCTCATTATTCAAAGGGTTGGCAGGAACATTAATATAATTGGCGTTATGCCATAGCCTATCAGGAAAATGTTCAATTTCTTTTTGATCTCGATAATCGATCACATAATGTAGTTTTAATTGATTAGCTAAAAATTCACCTTCGCTAGGTGTAATATGCGCAAAGTTACCAGCTCTGTATAACATGCCCGGTCGAATTTGGCGACCATCCATTGTTGCGATTCCACCCAAATCCCGGAAATTGATTCCATTTTTTATTGGTACCACTGTCATTGCTTATCCTTAATAATTCTTAACTTCGCTTGCTATATTAACATGTTTCTGATTAAATTTAATTCATTGTTTATCATTATTGAGGTTCTTGCTATGTCGATGTTATCTATTTTGCTTTCTGATAAACCCGCTCCATCACAATGGGGAAAAGATGCTTTGCTGAGTTTTTCGGATGGCACAATTACTATTCACTACAAACCAGAACATCGTTTAGGGGCGATTCAGCGAGCTGGACGCAAATTAGATAACCAAGGCATTAATTCCGTCAAATTAAGTGGTGAGAATTGGGATTTAGAAGCCTGCTGGCATTTTTGGTTAGGTTACCGGAATGCTAAAAAAAGCACGAAAGTAACGTGGCCAACACTTAACAGTAAAGAGAAGCAAGAACTTAACTACCGTTTAGCTATTATTGATTGGTGTCGCGATATTGTTAACCAACAAGCTGAAACATTATCACCCCTAGAGCTTGCTACGCAAAGTGCGAAATTGATTAGCTCCTATAGTGCGGATGTTAGTTATAACATCATTTCAGGCGAGGCATTAAAAGAACATGACTATATGGGAATTTATACGGTCGGTAAAGGTTCTGATAGACCTGCGGCTTTACTTGAACTTGATTTTAATCCAACTAACAATCCAAAAGCCCCGGTTACTACTTGCTTAGTTGGCAAAGGAATTACTTTTGATTCGGGTGGCTACAGTTTAAAACCAAGTAGTTTTATGGAGTCGATGCGTGCTGATATGGGGGGTGCTGCATTAGTCACGGGGGCATTGGCACTTGCGATAGCCAGAGGTGTTAATCATCGAATTAAACTATATTTATGCTGTGCTGATAATTTAGTCAGCGGCAATGCTTTTAAGTTAGGTGACATTATTCATTACCGTAATGGTAAAACTGTCGAAGTTGATAATACAGATGCGGAAGGGCGTTTAGTGTTAGCCGATGGTTTAATTTGTGCCGATAATGACAAACCGCATTATATTATTGACTGCGCAACACTAACGGGCGCCGCTAAAATAGCGGTTGGTAATGATTATCAGTCATTATTATCCTTTGATGATAAATTAGCTAACCAATTGTTAGCATGTAGTGAAATTGAACATGAAGCGTTTTGGCGTTTACCATTAGCCGAATTTCATCGTTCTCAGTTTCCATCATCTTTTGCTGATATCGCCAATTCTGGATTGCCTAATACTGCCGGCGCTAGTACAGCGGCAGCATTCTTGTCTTATTTTATTAAGAATTATAAACGCAATTGGTTACATATTGATTGCTCAGCCACATTTCGCAAAAGTGGTACAGCTTTATGGGCAACCGGTGCCACAGGGACAGGAATTAGAACAATTGCTAACTTACTGAGTCAATTGAAATAAAAACCACTTTTAAAAGTGGTTTTCCAAGTGAATACAGACAAACGTTAATTAAATTATTGGCTGTCAAGAATGATAGCTTTTTTGATATAAATGGGATCAACAGGAACATTTTGGTGCGGCCCCATTCGTTTGGTTGGAACATTAACAATTTTATCAACAACATCCATTCCTTTGATTACTTTACCAAATACTGCATAACCGTATTGTTCTGGAGATTGGTAGTTAAGATAATCGTTATTTACAACATTAATGAAGAATTGGCTAGTGGCACTATCTATTGCGCTGGTTCTTGCCATTGCTATTGTGCCTCGGTCATTTTTTAGACCATTATTGGCTTCATTTTTGATTGGGGCATTATTATCTTTAAATTTTAATTGATCGTCAGCCCCCCCACCTTGAATCATAAAACCGGGAATAACGCGATGGAAAGTTAAATTTTCGTAAAAACCATTGTTGACATAATTGATAAAATTTTTAGTGGTAATTGGAGCATGTTCGCTGTCCAATTCAATTTCAATGTCCCCCATACTGGTTTGTAATAACACTTTGGTATCAGCTAAAACGACGGTGGAAAAAAGCGTTAACCATAACAATATAAATAACATTTTGATTTTTTTCATATATAACCTTCCTTATTTAATTCGTTGGGCAAATTATACCTAAAATCACATTTATTGAAATATTAAATATGCAAAATTAAATGAAACAATGTGAAACAGATCAAAACTTGATTGGTTTGTTGGCAAATTTATTTTTAATAAGCCGTATTATAAGTTGGTTTAGTTGCAATATATTAATTTTAGTAGAAATAAAACTGATTTTTATACTAAAACGCACGCTACTCCTGAAACATCTTTACAACTAAGGTGATCTATATGCGCTGTATTTTATGTAATATGCCTTTATTTTTATCTCAGCATGGTATTTGTTGTCAGTGTTTAAAAAATTTACCCGCTTTAAATAAAGTTTGCCCTCAATGTGCTTTGCCTCATTCCTGGTCAACTCATATTTGTTATCGATGTCGTGAGCAAAAACCCTGCTGGGATGAACTTATTGCGGTTGCTAATTATATAGATCCATTAAAAAAATTGATTCATCATCTAAAGTTTTATCAAAAGATTGAATTAACTAATGCGCTTGCGAGGTTAATGTTTTTAGCCTGGTATAAACGCAGAGAAAGGTATGGTATTTTAAAACCAGATTTAATTACCTGTGTGCCACTACATCATATTCGTTATTGGTCTCGTGGCTTTAATCAAGCACAACAACTTGCTAAACCAATAGCCAGATGGTTGGCTAGAGATTTTAATCCTTATTTATTACAGCGAAAGCAGGTGGCAATGGATCAAAAAAGTCTATCGCTTAATGAACGTACCAAAAATGTTGCGTCATTATTTATATGTGAAGAGAATCTTTCGGGTAAATCAATTTTGCTTGTTGATGATATTGTCACTACGGGTAATACGATTAATGTTATCAGTCAACAATTAAAAAAATGTGGTGCGGTTAACATTCAAGTTATTTGTTTATGCCGCACTATGTTGTAAAATATTAAACAATCCCTATAATAACCAAGAAACAAAGTCAACTATTATCGATGATATCACTGGTTATGCCAACCAGTAGCGTCGAAGCGAAAGAGAGGGGTTATGTCCATTATTACCATTTCTGAATCAGCACAACAGCATTTTAAAAAATTACTTGCTAATCAAGCTGATGGAACACAAATTCGCGTATTTGTGATTAACCCAGGCACACCTTCAGCAGAGTGTGGGGTTTCATATTGTCCGGCTGATACTATAGAAGATAGTGACATAGAAGAAAAACAGACAGGCTTTTCGGTTTATATTGATGAGATGAGCGCGCCATTTTTAGAAGAAACTGTTATTGACTATGTTACTGATGAGCTAGGTTCTCAATTAACATTAAAAGCACCGAACTCTAAAATGAAAAAAGTTGCGGATGATGCACCATTAATTGAGCGCGTTAATTATGCAATCCAAGCTCAAGTCAATCCACAACTTGCCAGTCATGGTGGGCATGTAAGCTTAATTGAAATAACTGAAGATAATTATGTGATTTTACAATTCGGTGGTGGATGTAATGGTTGTTCTATGGTTGATTATACCTTGAAAGAAGGAATAGAAAAGCAGCTATTAGCCGAATTTCCTGAACTTGCCGGAGTAAAAGATATCACTGAACATCAGGCAGGAACTCATTCTTATTACTGAAATAATTTTATTTAAACCTTGCTTATTACTGTGATTAAGTCATAATCGCAAGATGTCTGCCAGTTAATATTATGATGGGGTGTTATGAATCAAGTTAGCATTATTTCAGCTCTTATCGTTTGGATTGAAAAAAATCTCGAGCAACCATTATCTATTGATCATGTTGCGCAAAAGTCGGGTTATTCGAAATGGCATTTACAACGGATGTTTAAAGAAGTAACGGGTCAAGTTTTGGGGACATATATTCGCCATCGACGGTTAACTTATGCGGCACTGTCATTACGAATGACCAGTAAACCGATTTTAGATATAGCCATGCAATATCGGTTTGATTCACAACAGACATTCACCCGTTCATTTAAAAAGCAATTTAATGAAACACCGGCAAGCTATCGGCGTGGAGAGTTTTGGGATCCGACTGGATTAACGCCAGCGATTGAGTTAAATAAGAGTCAACTTACTTTACCCGAACCAGAGTTTGTTAATATGCCGAGTCAAACTTTTTGGGGTATTACTTATAAAAATAATTGTAATTTAGGTAAATTATTGGATGAAAAATACAAGCTAAGAGCGCAATTCTTTTATAACTATTTATCTCGATATCCTCATAAAGATGAAAATTTACCCGATAAAATATATGCTTTTAGTCGGATATTAAAAAGTAAAGATAATGCCAATGAACAAGAGCTTCTTTACACAATTGCTTTAGATCATAATAATCATCTTGAACATATAGAGCAGTTTGTGAGTGAAGGTGGTCTTTATCTTTGTTTTAAATATATAGGTTCCCCAGATAATTTTAGTGATTTTATTTCACAAGTACATTTAGCTGCCATGCCAGCATTAAAAGTTCGTTTACGGCCAGGGTGCTTAATTGAAATTCACCATAATCGCCATGATGATACTGTTGAATCAATTAGAGATATTAAAAACATGGAATGTGATTATTGTGTACCTGTAGTAACCGAAAACGAAGTTAATATTCAGCAAATCTCATAATGATAACTATAAAATTTATTAAATACTAAAAGTATTGATATACATAACTAATTTAATTGTCATTAATTTAATAAAGTTTTTTCTAGCCATTTTTTAAACTCTGGTGTAGCTTCTTTTAAGCTATTTGAACCACGTGTTACAGTTGCAATACCTATTCCTAACTGCTCTTTGAGTTGGCGTTGGTTAATTGAACCATCGAGCAGTGAGTGAATAATTTTTACTCGTGTGATTAAAGCATCTCGTTCATCAGCGGTCATGAGTAGTTTTAATATATCAATTGCATAACCATCATTAAATGCTTGGTGTAAGATTTCAACTGTTTGTTGCCATTGTTTAGTTTTCATTTTATGCACCATTAATATTGTCTATTAAATTCATTTGCAGTAAGAATATTAGCGTTTGGTTGTCTTAAAATTAATTGATAAACATAATCATAGACTAATACATTCTTGACATAATTACGGGTTTCAGTAAATGGAATACTTTCAATGAAAGCGATCACATCAAGCTTTCCATTACTCTTGTTAAGCCAACGTTTTACTCGATTTGGTCCTGCATTATAAGCGGCGGAAGATAAAATACGATTATTATCATTAGTTAGGTACATAGTATTTAAAAAGTAAGTACCTAATTGTATGTTTATCTTCGGATCAAACAACTGATTGGATGAATAATACGTCACAGTATTTACTTTTTTAGCTGTTTCTTTTGCTGTACCAGGCATTAATTGCATTAAACCTTTAGCTCCAGCAGGTGATTGTACTGTAGTATCTAGGGCGCTTTCTTGACGAGAAATGGCTAGTGTATAAGATAAAGGAATTGCTTTATTTTTTAACGCCTCTGTATACAGGCTTTTATACATAATAGGTAAACGTTCAGTCCAATTATCCCAAAGCTTACCGGCAATTGTTGCTTGAATACTCAGATCGCCCCAACCTTTTTGATAGGCATACTTAGCTAAATTTAAGTACTCGTTATCTGCTGCATGATTATTTAGCAGATAGCGCCATTCACGGTTTGATTCGGATAACATACCCCAATAACGTAATTCATTAATTCTTTGAATAGCCGGCTGATTATTATACTTGGTTGCTAATGTGGTTGATTCAGTTTTGGACATTTTAGTTGAACGATTATTAAGTAAGTAGGTTTTTTTAAGTGTTTGAGCACTAATCATGCCATAAAAACCACGATTTTTTGATAATACTTGTAAAATAGTATTTGCTTCCTTTTTTTTATTATTTTTTAATAATACTCGTGCTTGCCAATATTGCCAATCTTCTTTTGATTGAGCCTCAGAAGGTAATAGTGCTAACCAATAAGCAATATCTTTATAATTATTGTCATTAATTGCAAGACGAATACGTTTTTCAATGAGTAATGCATCACGATTTTTAGCGATAAAATTATCACGCCATTTGATTTGTTCACTGGTTGCCGAATCATTAAAGTAACTATTAGCTAGACTTTTTTGTAATAAGATCTGTTCTGTTTCGTTTAATGTTTGTTGTTTAATCAGATCAGGTAATAGCGAAATGGCTAAATTTGTATCTGTTTTAACTAAGCGGGGAAAAAAGGCTAATACAATGTGTTTAGTAAATGGACTGGCTTTTATATTTTTGGAAAAATCAGCCAATTTTCGAGGATTATCAAGTAAAGCTAATAAATTGGCTTTGGTTGTTTTGTAGTCATTTTCTAATAAATTTGCTAAATGGCGAGCTAATTTTAAGTTGTTTGCTTCTATAGCAAGTTCGATGCGTAATAAGATTAAATTAGAGGTTCGTTTACCAGCTTGTGCCCATGCATTGAGTAGTGGGTCACATGCAGAAGGAAGTTCTTTCCCTGTTTTCCATAACTTCTCAACAGTATTAAATACAGATTTATTGTTTCCTTGTTGTAATAATGCATATTGATATCGACAATTTGATAATATTGAATTGTCTTTTGGCAACGAAACAATTGAATCCCAATCGTGACGATTAGTTAATTCAGTTAAATAGGATTGAATTAATGAAGAAGTTAAAGGGAAATCATTATATTTTTTTACAAAATCGCTAACCATTTGCGGTGAAATAATTTTAAGATTTTTTTGAAAAAATTGAACTGCAACATAAGGGTATAAGGAATAATCTTGTAAAGAATTGACTAACGTCTTTTGTTCGTCATAGTTTAAAGATTGATTGGAATTAAGCCATTTTTGATAATTTACCCTTAAATTTTTTGGCGAATTATCTGCAACAATGCTTTGAGAAAAAAATAATCCTATTATCAATAAACAACGAAAAGCTAATTTCATTCTTTAACCCCTATATCAAATTGACTTATTAGCTTAGCATATAATGCAATTATTCGTCGATGAAGAAATTAAGCTTAATTCCGACTAAAATACTCAACTAAATACTTGACTAAATTGAAAGGAAATATACAATAGCCCTAATTATACAGGGGGGAATTGATTAATGAAATTGACATCAAAAGGGCGCTATGCAGTAACTGCAATGTTAGATGTTGCATTGCATTCTAATTCCGGTCCGGTATCACTTGCAGATATCTCATTACGTCAGGAAATCTCACTATCTTATCTTGAACAATTGTTTGCGAGGTTACGCAAACATGGCTTGGTAATGAGTGTTAGAGGTCCAGGAGGCGGCTATGTACTTAGCCGTGGTATGGATGAGATTGCCATCAGTTCAATTGTTAAAGCGGTTGATGAAACAGTTCATGCTACCAAATGTCATGGTGAAACGGGCTGTCAAGGTGGAGTTAAATGTTTAACTCATACCCTGTGGAATGATTTAAGTGAACGAATTGATGATTTCCTAACCAGTATTACGTTAAGTGAATTAGTCAACAATAAAGAAGTTAGAGCTGTGGCTAATCGTCAAAGCAATATACAACATGCAAGAATCAATTAATAAAAAATAGAATATAGCATTTACATTTGGGAGTAATAAATGAAACTACCGATTTATATGGATTATGCAGCAACTACCCCTGTGGATCCTAGGGTTGCCGATAAAATGATGCAATTTTTGACTCAAGATGGGATTTTTGGTAATCCTGCCTCACGTTCGCATCGATTTGGTTGGCAAGCTGAAGAAGCGGTTGATATTGCACGCAATCAAATAGCCGATCTTATTGGGGCTGATTCGCGTGAAATTGTGTTTACCTCAGGTGCCACGGAAGCAGATAATCTGGCTATTAAAGGATCTGCACATTTTAATCAAGCAAAAGGTAAACATATTATTACTTGTAAAACCGAACATAAAGCGGTGCTTGATACTTGCCGTCAATTAGAACGAGAAGGGTATGAGGTCACTTATTTAGCTCCTGAATCTGACGGAATAGTTGATCTCAATAAATTAGCAGCAGTAATGCGCCCAGATACAACAGTTGTATCAATTATGCATGTAAATAACGAAACAGGTGTAGTACAAGATATCGAAAAAATTGGTGAAATGTGTCGGGAAAGAGGCATTATTTTTCACGTTGATGCGACCCAAAGCGTTGGTAAATTACCAATTGATCTAACTAAACTGAAAGTGGATTTAATGTCATTTTCAGGCCATAAAATCTATGGACCAAAAGGTATTGGGGGACTTTATGTAAGGCGTAAACCTCGGGTAAGGATTGAAGCTCAAATGCATGGTGGTGGTCATGAACGCGGTATGCGCTCTGGTACTTTACCTGTTCACCAAATTGTTGGTATGGGTGAGGCATACCATATTGCTAAAGAAGAGATGGCAACGGAAATGCCTCGTTTATTAGCACTAAAAAATCGTTTATGGAATGGTTTAAAAGATATTGAAGAAGTTTATCTTAATGGTTCTTTGGAACATAGTGCGCCCAATATCTTAAATGTTAGCTTTGCATATATTGAAGGTGAATCACTTATGATGGCGTTAAAAGATTTAGCGGTATCATCAGGCTCTGCTTGTACGTCAGCTAGCTTAGAACCTTCTTATGTTTTGCGTGCTTTAGGGCTTAATGACGAGTTGGCACATAGTTCAATTCGTTTTTCATTTGGTCGTTTTAGTACGGAAGAAGAAGTTGACTATGTGATTAAGTTGATTAAAGACTCTATTGGTAAATTAAGGGATTTATCACCACTTTGGGAAATGTTTAAACAAGGCGTTGATTTAACTAAAATCAAATGGTCAGCGCATTAAAATTAGGAGCAAATTATGGCATACAGTGAAAAAGTTGTTGATCATTATGAAAACCCTCGTAATGTGGGTTCTTTTGATCAAAATGATCCTAATGTTGGTAGTGGTATGGTTGGCGCACCAGCATGTGGTGATGTTATGCGTTTACAAATCAAAGTGAATGATGATGGGATTATTGAAGATGCCAAGTTTAAAACTTATGGTTGCGGTAGCGCGATTGCTTCGAGTTCTTTGGTTACTGAGTGGATAAAAGGTAAATCATTAGATGAAGCCGAAGCGATAAAAAACACTGATATTGCTAAAGAACTAGCTTTACCCCCAGTTAAAATTCATTGTTCAATTTTGGCTGAAGATGCAATTAAAGCCGCAATTGAAGATTATAAAACCAAAAAAGGACAGCGTTAATGGCAATTACACTAACAACGAGTGCTGCTGATCGAGTCCAATCTTTTTTGGCAAATCGAGGTAAAGGTGTTGGACTTCGATTAGGCGTTAAAACATCGGGGTGTTCTGGTATGGCTTATGTATTAGAATTTGCTGATACCATTAATAATGATGATAGTGTATTTGAAGATAAAAATGTTAAAGTTATCGTTGATAAAAAAAGTTTGGTCTATATTGATGGAACAGAACTTGATTTTGTTAAAGAAGGATTAAACGAAGGCTTTAAATTTAATAATCCCAATGCAAAGAATGAATGTGGTTGTGGCGAAAGCTTTAATGTTTAATTGGAGCAATTATAGTGGTTAATTACTTTGAGTTATTTCAGTTACCCGTTCAGTTACCTATTGATACTGCATTACTTACAACACATTATCAACAGTTACAAAAAAAATATCACCCAGATAATTTTACTGCTGCTGTAGATAGTGAAAAAGTTTCAATTATCCAAAAATCATCTATGATTAATGATGGTTATCAAACTTTAAAGAATCCTATTACAGCGGCGGAACACTTATTATCTCTTCAAGGTTTTGACATTGCCACAGAACAGAATATTATTCATGATGCTGATTTTTTGATGGAGCAATTTTCCTTACGTGAACGGCTTGATAATATTGAAAATCAACATAATGTTGAATTATTAGATGGTTTTCATACTGAAATTGTTGAGCGTAGAAAAAATGTTTATGACCAATTATTGCAATATATCAAAGAGCAAGATTGGCATACAGCACTTAATCATATCTATAAAATTCGTTATCTCAACCGATTGCTTGAACAAGTCGAAAAGATACAAGAAATGCAATTTCCTTTATAATTTTAGGTAAATAAACGTCAATTAGAGATATATTACATGGTACTTTTACAGATCAGTGAACCTGGACAAACACCAGCACCTCATCAACGCCGTTTTGCAGTAGGTATCGATCTTGGTACAACTAACTCATTAGTTGCCACTGTACGTAGTGGACAATTTGAAGTCTTAGCTGATTTGGCAGGGGAGCCATTGTTGCCTTCAGTAGTGCATTATGGACTTGATCATGATGATAATCCAATTGTAACTGTTGGAAAAAATGCCAAAGCTAATTCTGCTAATGATCCACAAAATACCGTGAGTTCAATTAAACGGCTTATGGGAAGAAGTTTATCTGATATTGATCAATCTCATTTCCCTTATTCATTTTCGCAAAGTGAAAATGGTGTGCCATTACTTAATTTACCAAATGGTCAAGTTAATCCGGTACAAGTTTCGGCTGAAATTTTAACAGCATTAGCAAATCGAGCCAGAGAAACATTTAATAATGAAATTGATGGTGCTGTGATTACAGTTCCTGCTTATTTTGATGATGCTCAACGGCAAGCAACTAAAGATGCGGCTAAATTAGCCGGTTTACATGTGTTACGTCTTTTAAACGAACCAACGGCAGCCGCTATTGCTTATGGTTTAGATTCTGGCAAAGAAGGCATAATTGCCGTTTATGATTTAGGCGGTGGTACATTTGATATTTCTATTCTGCGGTTACATAAAGGTGTATTTGAAGTTTTAGCAACTAGTGGCGATTCTGCTCTCGGTGGTGATGACTTTGATCAGTTGCTTGTTGATTATATAAAAGCCGAATTAGGTCTTAATAATATAGATCCTTATATTAACCAAGAGATTATAAATCAAGCTGTGAATATGAAAATTGCCTTAAGTCATCAAGAATCAATTTCATTTACGCTTGATAATCAATCGTTGACAATCACTCGAAAGCAATTTGAAAAACTAATTGAACCATTGGTGAAAAAAACTTTAGCTGTGTGCCGACGAGCAATAAAAGATGCTGATATTAGTATTAATGAAGTAGTTGAAGTTGTTATGGTGGGTGGTTCTACGCGTGTACCATTAGTTCGCCAGTTAGTAAGTAATTATTTTAACAAAGATCCTCTTACTTCTATTGATCCAGATCAGGTTGTTGCTCTTGGCGCTGCCATTCAAGCTGATATCTTAGTCGGAAATAAACCCGATTCTGATATGTTATTGCTTGATGTTATCCCGCTGTCTTTAGGGATTGAAACTATGGGTGAACTGGTTGAAAAAATTATTCCACGCAATAGTACTATTCCCTGTGCTCGTGCTCAAGAATTTACCACCTTTAAAGATGGTCAAACAGCCATGATGATTCATGTTTTGCAAGGAGAACGAGAACGTGTTGCTGATTGTCGCTCGTTGGCTAAATTTACTTTACGCGGAATTCCGCCTATGCCTGCTGGTGGCGCTCATATTAGGGTTACATTTCAAGTTGATGCCGATGGTTTATTAAGTGTTACCGCTTTAGAAAAATCAACTGGGGTTGAAGCTGCAATTCAGGTTAAACCGTCTTATGGACTTACCGATAATGAAATTGCGAGTATGATTCAAGACTCAATAAGTTATGCTGAACAAGATAAGCAAACGAGAATGTTAGCAGAACAAAAAGTTGAAGCGGCAAGAGTACTTGAAAGTTTACAAACTGCTTTAGATAAAGATATTGATTTATTAAGTGAACATCAACTCAATCTAATTTTAACTGCTAAGCATCAGTTAGAAGTCGCAAGTCAAGCTAGCGACAGTTACGAGATCGAAAAATACATTAAAGTTATTGATAACCTTACTCAAGATTTTGCTGCTAAACGTATGGATAGATCTATTCGCCATGCGTTAACAGGTCATAATGTTGATGATATCTAATTGATGAGATAATTATGCCAAAAATTACTTTTTTACCTAATGCTGATCTTTGTCCTGAAGGAAAAACGGTTGAAGCAGAAGAAGGAGAGTCTATTTTAGAGGTTGCTTTACGCAACGATATTGAAATAGAACATGCTTGTGAAATGTCTTGTGCTTGTTCAACATGTCATTGTATTGTCCGTAAAGGTTTTGATTCTTTAGAAGAAAGCGATGAACAAGAGGATGACATGCTTGATAAAGCATGGGGTGTTGAACCGCAAAGTCGTTTAAGCTGTCAAGCTCGAGTGACTGATGAAGATCTCGAAGTCGAAATTCCACGATATAGTCTAAATCACGCTAAAGAAGATCATTAACAAGTCGCCTTAACGGCGATTTATCGTTGTTTACAATTTAACTATCTATTTTATTCATCTTTTATTTTAGTAAGAATCTTATAGTATTGATAATTATATTTCTTTGCCAATGTTATTACCTGTTTTTTAATTCCATTGTCATAAAATAAATGATTCAACCTGCCAAATTAGTTTCATAAATAGCTCTTCCTTATTGCAATATCTAATAAGTTGTATTATAAATTCGCTCCGTTAAAAATGCGGGCATCACTGTTGAGTGTTCGCGCAGTATTTATAAGGTGGGTTTATGAACGCATTTAGGGGATTTGTTGCTATTGCAGTCTTGCTTTTAGTTGCATGTATTTTTTCTAAAAATCGTCGAAAAATAAATGTGCGGACTGTTAGTTCAGCATTATTACTTCAATTTGTACTTGGGGGATTGATGCTATTTGTTCCCGCAGGTCGCCAGTGTGTTGAAGTTGCGGCTAAAGGTATAACTGATTTAGTTTCATTTGCTAATGCTGGAGCCTCGTTTGTTTTTGGTGGTTTAGTTGGTCCAAAAATGGGGGAACTTTTTGGTGATGGTGGTTTTGTGTTTGCGCTAAATGTTATTCCATCGATTATCTTTGTTACGGCTTTGATTTCTCTTTTATACTATATTGGATTTATGAATTGGTTTATTTATATTTTAGGCTCTTTATTCCAAAAATTACTAGGTATAAGTAGAATTGAAGCCTTTGTTGCTGTAATGACAATGATTCTTGGTCAAAATGAAATTCCAGCCGCGGTTAAACCCTTTGTTAATAAGATGAATACTAATGAACTTTTTACCACTATGTGTAGTGGAATGGCATCTATTGCCGGTTCAATGCTGATTGCTTATGCGGGAGTTGGTGTTCCGTTAGAATATCTACTTGCTGCATCATTAATGGCAATTCCTGGTGGTATATTATTTGCTCGTATTTTAAGCCCGGCAACAGAAGAGTCGAAAGTTGAATTTAAAGAAATGTCATTTGGCGAAAAAAAAGCAACAAGTATCATTGAAGCTGTTGCAACTGGAGCAATGGTTGGTTTAAAGATTGGTGTTGGTGTGGCAACTGTCGCTATGACGTTTGTTGCGTTAATTGCGCTAATTAATGGTCTTCTTGGTGGTATTGGCAGTTGGTTCGGCTGGCAATCATTAAATCTGCAAGATATTTTGGGTTATGTTTT
Source organism: uncultured Gilliamella sp. (assembly GCA_945271295.1). Lineage (GTDB taxonomy): Bacteria > Pseudomonadota > Gammaproteobacteria > Enterobacterales > Orbaceae > Gilliamella. The sequence goes on from CALYPG010000017.1 coordinate 25,419, forward strand.
TTCTCCAATAGCTTATGTAATGGGAATTGGTTGGCATGAAGCAACTTTGGCTGGTGGCTTGATCGGTGAAAAATTAGCAATTAATGAATTTGTTGCTTATGCAGATTTATCTCATCATCTTGCTTCAATGGATGCAAAATCCATTGCAATTATTTCATTTGCATTATGTGGTTTTGCTAATTTTGGTTCAATTGGTGTTATTGTTGGCGCTTTTGGCGCAATATGTCCGGAACGAATTTCTGAAATTGCCAAACTAGGGTTAAGAGCGTTATTGGCAGCAACATTATCTAATTTGATGAGTGCAACTATTGCTGGCATATTTATAGGTTTTGCTGTTTAACTATTAAATTTGCATTTTTTGCGACTTCTAGTTAAAACAGATGATTAGATGAAAAATATCAAGTGTCAATTTAATTATCAAATAAGTTACAACCAGTTATAAAGGTAAATGATGGTTTAATCTAAAACCTTTATCAAGAAGAATATACTTTTTAGATAATAGAATAAATTAAGTTATGATTATATGAACAATTGAAAAGTTGATTAAGCTTATTACATGAATTGTAAAATAGAATAATATATCGTATCAGCTAGTTTTGTTAATTACTCCTTGCAAAAGTGAATAATTTCCGTATAATTAGCTCCACTTTGCTTATTGGTTTTCCTATAAGCAAATGCATATAAAGATATAAACAATAACTGAACACATTGAATTATATCAACAATACTCCCGATTTGGGGGTTACGAAAAAGAACGGATTACACTCTCCTGTCAATCGAAACAGGATAAGAGGAGTGATCTTTTGTTATAACTTTTTAATAGTGGAGCTCTGGTCTCATGTCGAACCAAAGAATCCGTATTCGGTTAAAAGCGTTTGATCATCGATTAATTGATCAATCAACTGCTGAAATTGTAGAAACTGCGAAGCGCACTGGTGCGCAGGTTCGTGGTCCTATTCCATTACCGACACGCAAAGAACGTTTCACCGTATTGATTTCTCCGCACGTTAATAAAGACGCGCGTGATCAGTATGAGATTCGTACTCATAAACGTCTAGTTGATATTGTTGAACCAACTGAAAAAACAGTTGATGCATTAATGCGTCTAGATCTTGCTGCTGGTGTTGATGTGCAGATCAGTTTAGGTTAATCCTAGACTGAATGATTGAGAGGTCTAAACAATGATTGGTTTAATCGGTCGTAAAGTAGGAATGACACGAATCTTTACCGAAGAAGGTGTTTCTATTCCTGTCACCGTAGTTGAAGTTCAAAGCAACCGTATTACTCAAGTTAAAACGCTTGAGAATGATGGTTATCAAGCAATTCAGGTTACTACAGGTAGCAAAAAAGCAAGCCGTGTAAATAAGCCTGAAGCAGGTCATTTCGCTAAGGCTGGCGTTGAAGCTGGTCGAGGTCTATGGGAATTCCGTTTCGAAGAAGGTGAATTTACTGTAGGTCAAAGCATTAACGTTGATATTTTTGCTGACGTTAAAAAAGTTGATGTTACTGGAACATCTAAAGGTAAGGGTTTTGCTGGCGTAACAAAACGTTGGAACTTCCGTACTCAAGATGCAACGCATGGTAACTCTTTGGCACACCGTGGTCATGGTTCTATTGGTCAAAACCAAACTCCAGGTAAAGTGTTCAAAGGTCGTAAAATGGCAGGTCACTTAGGTAATGAACGTGTAACAGTTCAAAACTTAGATATTGTACGTGTTGATGCAGAACGTAACCTTTTATTAATTAAGGGTGCTGTTCCAGGCGCAATCAATAGTGACGTAATTGTTAAACCGGCAATCAAGGCTTAACGTCGAGGAGATAGAGATGGAATTAGTAGTAAAAGACGCGCAAGCGCTTTCTGTTTCCGAAACTACCTTCGGACGTGAGTTTAATGAAGCGCTAGTTCACCAAGTGGTTGTTGCTTATGCAGCTGCTGCTCGTCAAGGTACGCGTGCGCAAAAAACTCGTGCAGAAATCGCTGGTTCAGGCAAAAAACCATGGCGTCAAAAAGGCACTGGTCGTGCTCGTTCAGGTTCAATTAAGAGTCCTATTTGGCGTAGTGGTGGTGTAACATTTGCAGCAAAACCACAAGATCATAGCCAAAAAGTTAACCGCAAAATGTATCGTGGTGCATTAAAGAGTATTTTCTCTGAATTAGTGCGTCAGGAACGTTTAATTGTGGTTGAAAATTTTACTGTTGAAGCACCTAAGACTAAATTATTAACTCAGAAATTAAATGAAATGAACCTCAATGATGTTCTTATTATTACTTCTGAAGTTGACGAAAATCTTTTCTTAGCAGCACGTAATTTATATAAAGTTGATGTGCGTGATGTAGCAGGGATTGATCCAGTTAGTTTGATTGCATTTGACAAAGTGGTTATCACTGTTGATGCAGTTAAACAAGTAGAGGAGAAATTAGCATGATTCGTGAAGAGCGTCTGCTTAAAGTCCTGCGAGCACCACATGTTTCTGAAAAAGCATCTATTTCAATGGAAAAAACTAATACATTAGTATTGAAAGTTGCTAAAGATGCTACTAAGAGAGAGATTAAAGCCGCAGTTGAACAACTATTTGAAGTTAAAGTAGATGACGTTAATACTCTTGTTGTTAAAGGCAAAGTAAAACGTCGTGGTCAACAAATCGGTCGCCGTAGCGACTGGAAAAAAGCTTACGTTACTTTAGCAGAAGGTCAAAACTTAGACCTTGCTGGCGTCGCTGAGTAATTCGGAGGAGTAAGAACAATGGCAGTTGTTAAGTGTAAACCTACATCTCCGGGTCGTCGCCACGTTGTTAAAGTGGTTAACCCAGAGTTGCATAAAGGTAAGCCTTATGCACCGTTGCTTGATTCAAAAAGCAAAACTGGTGGTCGCAATAATAATGGTCGAATCACTACCCGTCATATTGGTGGTGGTCACAAACAGCATTATCGTATTGTCGATTTTAAGCGCAATAAAGATGGTATTCCAGCAGTTGTAGAACGATTGGAATATGATCCAAACCGTAGTGCAAATATTGCATTGGTTTTATATAAAGATGGTGAACGTCGTTATATTTTAGCGCCTAAAGGCTTAAAAACAGGTGATCAGATCCAGTCTGGTGTTGATGCATCAATTAAAACAGGTAACTGTTTACCAATGCGCAATATCCCAGTCGGTTCTACCGTACATAATATTGAAATGAAACCAGGTAAAGGCGGACAACTTGCTCGCTCAGCTGGTAGCTATGTGCAAATTGTTGCACGTGAAGGTGCATATGTAACATTGCGTTTGCGTTCAGGTGAAATGCGTAAAGTATTATCAGATTGCCGTGCCACTATTGGTGAAGTCGGTAATTCAGAACATATGCTTCGCGTATTAGGTAAAGCGGGTGCAACGCGTTGGCGTGGTGTTCGTCCTACTGTTCGCGGTACAGCAATGAACCCGGTAGACCATCCACATGGTGGTGGTGAAGGTCGTAACTTTGGTAAACATCCTGTGTCTCCATGGGGTCAAAAAGCCAAAGGATTGAAAACGCGCAGCAACAAACGTACTGATAAGTATATTGTTCGCCGTCGTAATAAGAAATAATTAATATAGAGGATTAGCTATGCCACGTTCTCTCAAGAAGGGTCCTTTTATTGACCTACACTTGCTGAAGAAGGTAGAGAAAGCGGTGGAAAGCGGGGACAAGAAACCAATTCGTACTTGGTCCCGTCGTTCAACGATCTTTCCTAATATGATCGGTTTGACCATCGCTGTCCATAATGGTCGTCAGCACGTTCCAGTTTATGTTTCCGATGAAATGGTTGGGCATAAATTGGGTGAATTCGCGCCGACTCGTACTTATCGCGGCCACGCGGCTGATAAGAAAGCTAAGAAGAAATAAGTAGGAGAAAGAGATGGAAACAATTGCAAAATATCGCCACGCTCGTTCTTCTGCACAAAAAGTTCGCTTAGTAGCAGATCTTGTTCGCGGTAAGAATGTGTCTCAGGCACTAGATATTTTAACGTACACCAATAAAAAAGCGGCTGTACTGGTTAAAAAAGTATTAGAGTCTGCTATTGCTAACGCAGAGCATAACGATGGTGCTGATATTGATGATCTAAAAGTTGCGAAAATTTTCGTTGACGAAGGCCCAACCATGAAGCGTATTATGCCTCGTGCAAAAGGTCGTGCAGATCGAATTTTGAAGCGTACGAGTCACATCACCGTGATCGTCTCAGATCGCTAGTCTGGAGAATAGCAATGGGTCAAAAAGTAAATCCAAATGGTATCCGATTAGGTATTGTCAAGCCTTGGACATCTACATGGTATTCGGGTACAAAGACATTCGCTGATAATTTAGAAAGTGATTTTAGAGTGCGTGAATTTTTAAATAAAGAATTAGCGCAAGCATCAATCTCTAAGATTGTGATCGATCGTTCAGCAGAAACTAACGTTCGAATTACTATTCATACTGCTCGTCCGGGTATTGTGATTGGTAAAAAAGGCGAGGACGTTGAAAAATTACGTAATGCCGTAGCTTCTATTGTCAATAAATATAAAGACAAAAGAGAAAAACGTGATGTTGCAGTACAAATTAATATTGCTGAAGTTCGTAAACCAGAACTTGACGCAAAATTAGTTGCTGATAGCATTACTTCTCAATTAGAACGCCGAGTTATGTTCCGCCGTGCAATGAAACGTGCGGTACAAAATGCAATGAAAGCGGGTGCGAAAGGTATCAAAGTTGAAGTAAGTGGTCGTTTAGGTGGCGCTGAAATTGCTCGCAGTGAATGGTATCGTGAAGGTCGAGTACCTTTACATACATTACGAGCGGATATCGACTATGGATTATCTGAAGCATTAACTACCTATGGTATTATTGGTGTTAAAGTGTGGATCTTCAAAGGTGAGATCCTTGGTGGTATGGCTGCCGTTGAACAAGCAGAAAAACAACCTGCTGCTCAACCTAAAAAGCAGCGCAAAGGCCGAAAACAATAAGGAGCGTCGCTGATGTTACAACCAAAGCGTACAAAATTCCGTAAAGTGCACAAGGGCCGCAATCGTGGTCTTGCTGTAAGTACTGATATTAGTTTCGGTACATTCGGTCTTAAGGCTGTAGGACGTGGTCGTTTGACTGCGCGCCAGATCGAAGCAGCACGTCGTGCAATGACTCGTGCAGTTAAGCGTCAAGGTAAAATCTGGATTCGAGTTTTTCCTGATAAACCAATTACTGAAAAACCACTTGAAGTGCGTATGGGTAAAGGTAAGGGTAACGTTGAATACTGGGTTGCACAGATTCAACCAGGTAAAGTCCTTTATGAAATGGACGGAGTACCGGAAGAAGTTGCTCGTGAAGCATTTGCGTTGGCAGCTGCAAAACTGCCAATTAAAACCACCTTTGTGATTAAGACGGTGATGTAAATGAAAGCAAAAGAGCTACGCGAAAAAAGCGTTGAAGAGTTAAATACTGAACTTCTTAATTTATTACGTGAGCAATTTAACTTACGTATGCAATTAGCTGGAGGCCAGTTAAATCAAACTCATATGTTAAAACAAGTGCGTCGAAATATCGCACGAGTTAAAACGTTATTAACTGAGAAGGCGGGTGCGTAATATGACTACTGAAGTAAAAATTCGTACTCAGCAAGGTCGTGTTATTAGCGACAAAATGGATAAATCTATTACTGTAGCTATTGAACGTAAAGTGAAGCATCCGTTATATGGTAAGTTCATTAAACGTACGACTAAATTGCATGTACATGATGAAAACAACGAGTGTGGTATTGGTGATACTGTTGAAATTAAAGAGTGTCGTCCTTTATCAAAAACCAAATCTTGGACGCTTGTTCGCATCGTTGAAAAGGCAGTTAGCTAATCTAGTTGATTAAAAACTGCACACAATATAATAAACGGCTGAACGTAGCCGTTTATTTTATGCTATCCATTTTATTTGAGTGGTGTTATACTATGCGCCCTCACATAAGTGGGTTTTGGTTGTCTATTCTTATCCATGGTAGTTGAGGTGGATGAAGGTAGATTAGACAATAATTTATTTATACGGAGCATTAAAATGATCCAAGAACAGACTAGGCTAGATGTTGCCGATAACTCAGGCGCACGTAGCGTAATGTGTATCAAGGTTCTCGGTGGATCGCACCGTCGTTATGCAGCAGTAGGTGATATCATTAAAGTTACCATCAAAGAAGCAATTCCACGTGGTAAAGTTAAAAAAGGTGATGTACTTAAAGCTGTTGTGGTGCGCACTCGAAAAGGTGTTCGTCGTCCTGATGGATCTGTCATTCGTTTCGATCGCAATGCTTGTGTTATTTTAAATAATAACAGTGAGCAACCGATTGGTACGCGTATTTTTGGACCGGTCACTCGTGAACTTCGTTCTGAGAAGTTTATGAAGATCATTTCATTAGCACCAGAAGTACTGTAAGGAGCGGGTAATGGCAGCGAAGATCCGTCGAGAAGATGAAGTTATCGTGTTAACTGGTAAAGATAAAGGTAAACGCGGTAAAGTTAGAAGCGTTTTGTCTACTGGCAAAGTGATTGTTGAAGGTATTAATTTGGTGAAAAAACATCAAAAACCTGTACCTGCATTAAATCAAGATGGTGGAATTGTTGAGAAAGAAGCAGCTATTAATGTTTCTAATGTAGCAATTTTCAACCCAGCTACAGGCAAAGCAGATCGCGTAGGCTTTCGTATTGAAGACGGCAAAAAAGTTCGTTTTTATAAGTCTACTAATGAATTAATCAAATAAGTAATTTGGAGTGTACGATGGCGAAACTGCATGATTACTACAAAGCACAGGTAGTAAATAAACTGCAAGAACAGTTTGGCTACAAATCTGTCATGCAAGTCCCTCGGATCGAAAAGATCACCTTGAATATGGGTGTGGGTGAAGCAATTACTGATAAGAAATTATTAGATAATGCGGTTGCTGATTTAGCAGCAATTAGTGGACAAAAACCACTAGTCACCAAAGCACGCAAGTCAGTTGCTGGTTTTAAAATCCGTCAAGGGTATCCTATTGGTTGTAAAGTGACTTTACGTGGCGAACGTATGTGGGAATTTTTCGAACGTCTTGTTTATATTGCTCTTCCTCGTACTCGAGATTTTCGTGGGTTAAGCGCAAAATCTTTCGATGGTCGTGGTAACTATAGCATGGGTGTTCGTGAACAAATCGTTTTCCCTGAAATCGATTATGATAAAGTTGATCGTGTTCGTGGTTTAGATATTACTATCACCACTTCTGCACAATCAGATGAAGAAGGCCGAGCGTTATTATCTGCCTTTAACTTCCCATTTCGTAAGTAAGGTAGGGCATAATGGCTAAACAATCAATGATTGAACGCGATAAGAAACGCGTAAAGCTAGCAGAAAAATATTTTGCAAAGCGTCAAGAATTAAAAGCGATTATCTCTGATCTTAATGCATCAGATGAAGATCGTTGGAATGCAGTGCTGAAATTGCAAACGCTTCCTCGTGATTCTAGTCCATCACGTCAACGTCGTCGTTGTCGTCAAACTGGTCGTCCGCATGGCGTCCTTCGTAAGTTTGGTTTAAGCCGTATTAAGGTTCGTGAGTCAGCCATGCGTGGTGAGATTCCTGGTCTTAAAAAGGCAAGTTGGTAATCAGGGGAGTGTTATAGATGAGCATGCAAGATCCTATTGCAGATATGTTGACCCGTATTCGTAACGGTCAATCTGCGAATAAAGTTGCAGTCACCATGCCTTCCTCTAAGCTAAAAGTGGCAATTGCCAATGTGCTAAAAGAAGAAGGGTATATCGGGGACTTTAAAGTTGTTGGTGACACTAAGCCAGAATTGGAAATTACTTTAAAATATTTCCAAGGTAAGGCGGTTGTAGAAAGTATTAAACGTGTTAGTCGTCCAGGTTTACGTATTTATAAGCGTAAAGATGAATTGCCAAAAGTAATGGCAGGTTTGGGTATCGCGGTTATTTCTACTTCTAAAGGTGTTATGACTGATCGAGCAGCACGCCAAGCAGGACTTGGTGGTGAAATTATCTGCTACGTAGCGTAAGGGAGAAAAGAATGTCTCGTGTTGCAAAAGCACATGTCGTTATTCCTGCTGGCGTAGAGGTAAAACTCAGTGGTCAGGTAATTACGATTAAAGGTAAAAATGGCGAGTTAACTCGTTCAATTAACAATGCGGTTGTTATTAATCAAGAAGAGAATAATATTAAATTTGCTCCTCGTGACGGTCATGCAGATGCTTGGGCTCAAGCAGGTACTGCACGTGCACTGATTAATGCAATGGTGATTGGTGTTACTGAAGGGTTTACTAAAAAACTTCAGCTAGTTGGTGTCGGTTATCGTGCACAAGTTAAGGGGTCAACAATTGGTTTATCACTTGGGTATTCTCATCCAATTGAACATCAATTGCCTAAAGGTGTAACGGCTGAGTGTCCTTCTCAAACTGAAATCGTACTAAAAAGTGCTGATAAACAGTTAATTGGACAAGTTGCAGCAGATATCCGTGCTTATCGTCGTCCTGAACCTTATAAAGGTAAAGGTGTTCGTTACGCAGATGAAGTTGTGCGTACTAAAGAAGCTAAGAAAAAGTAAGGTAACACTATGGATAAGAAATCAGCTCGTATCCGTCGTGCAACTAAAGCGCGTCGCAAGATGCATGAACTACTTGCTACTCGCTTAGTGGTTCACCGTACTCCGCGTCATATTTATGCGCAGATTATCGCACCAAACGGATCAGAAGTACTGGCAGCAGCTTCTACATTAGAAAAAGCTATCAGTGAAAGTTTAAAATACACAGGAAACAAAGATGCAGCAGCAGCAGTTGGTAAAGCAATTGCAGAACGTGCATTAGCGAAAGATATTAAAGAAGTTTCTTTTGATCGTTCGGGTTTCCAATATCATGGTCGAGTTCAGGCGCTGGCAGATGCTGCTCGCGAAGCTGGCCTACAGTTCTAAGGTAGGAGTTAAAGATGTCAAACATCGAAAAACAAGCTGGTGAACTGCAGGAAAAATTAATCGCAGTTAACCGTGTTTCTAAAACCGTTAAAGGTGGCCGTATTTTTAGTTTTTCTGCACTAACCGTGGTTGGTGATGGTAATGGTCGCGTTGGTTTTGGATATGGTAAAGCACGTGAAGTACCAGCAGCAATCCAAAAAGCAATGGAAAAAGCACGTCGAAATATGATTAACGTTGCTTTAAATAATGATACATTACAGCATCCTGTTAAAGGTGCTCATACTGGTTCGCGTGTTTATATGCAACCAGCATCAGAAGGTACTGGTATTATTGCCGGTGGTGCTATGCGTGCTGTGTTAGAAGTTGCTGGAGTTCGTAACGTTCTAGCTAAAGCTTATGGTTCAACTAACCCAATTAATGTGGTTCGTGCAACTATTGATGGCTTAGAAAATATGAAATCACCAGAAATGGTTGCTGCTAAGCGTGGTAAAACCGTCGAAGAAATTTTGGGGTAATTAAGCCATGGCAAAGACAATTAAAATTACACAAACTCGTAGTTCTATTGGTCGTCTACCAAAGCATAAAGCAACGTTAGTAGGACTAGGATTACGTCGTATTGGTCATACTGTAGAACGTGAGGATACACCTGCGATTCGCGGTATGGTAAACCAAGTTTATTACATGGTTAAAGTAGAGGAGTAATAGTAATGCGTTTAAATACTTTATCTCCTGCTGAGGGTTCAAAGCATGCACCAAAACGTCTAGGTCGAGGAATCGGTTCTGGATTGGGTAAAACTGGTACTCGTGGTGTTAAAGGTCAAAAATCTCGTTCAGGTGGCGGCGTTCGTCGCGGCTTTGAAGGTGGTCAAATGCCTTTATATCGTCGTTTGCCTAAATTTGGTTTTACTTCACGTAAAGCATTAGTTACAGCACAAGTTCGCCTTTCAGATCTGATGAAAGTTGAAGGTGATGTTGTTGATCTAAATAGCTTGAAAGTTGCAAATGTGATTAATTCACAAATCGAATATGCTAAGATTATGTTATCTGGTGAAGTAACTAAACCAGTAACAGTTCGAGGTATTCGAGTAACTAAAGGTGCTAAAGTTGCAATTGAAGCTGCTGGCGGAAAAATTGAGGAATAATTAGAAAGATGGCAAAGCAACCAGGATTAGATTTTCAAAGTACACGAGGCGGAAGTGGTGAGCTTAAAAGACGGTTAATGTTTGTGCTTTTAGCGCTTGTTGTTTTTCGTCTTGGTTCTTATATTCCCGTTCCTGGTATTGATACTAAAGCGTTATCGGATTTACTAACAAAAGCCTCATCCGATGGTATTGTTGGTATGTTCAATATGTTCTCTGGTGGTGCTTTAAGCCGTGCTTCAATTTTTGCTTTAGGAATAATGCCTTACATTTCTTCATCAATTATTGTGCAGTTATTAACAGCAATTAATCCTAAATTAGCAGAATTAAAGAAAGAAGGCGAATCGGGTCGAAAAAAAATCAACCAATATACGCGTTATGGAACTTTAGCTATAGCTGTTGTTCAAGCGGTTGGTATAGCGACCGGTTTACCAAATATCCCTGAATATGGTCATGTAGTAATTAACCCAGGTTTTTCTTTCTATTTTATCGCATCGGTTAGTTTAGTCACTGGCACTATGTTTCTTATGTGGTTAGGTGAACAGATCACAGAGCGAGGTGTAGGTAATGGTATTTCTATTATTATCTTTGCTGGTATTGTGGCTGGTCTTCCTCATGCAATATATGAAACAATTGAACAAGCTCGTTCTGGTTCATTGCATCCGATTTTATTATTAGTTGTAGCAGCGTTAGTAATTGGTGTAACCTATTTTGTTGTATTTGTTGAACGAGGTCAGCGACGCATTGTCGTTAACTACGCACAAAGGCAACAAGGTCGTCGTGTTTATGCAGCACAAAGTACACATTTACCATTAAAGATTAATATGGCAGGTGTTATTCCTGCAATATTTGCCTCAACCATTGTTATGTTACCATCTATGATGGCTTCTTGGTTTCAGGGAAATGGCGAAGGTTGGAGATATATTATTGTTCTTATTGGACAATACTTCTCGCATGATCAACCGTTATATATAATCTTTTTTGCGGCTGCGATTATTTTCTTTTGTTTCTTTTATACGGCGTTGGTTTTCAACCCAAGAGAAACAGCAGATCAACTTAAAAAATCTGGTGCGTTTATTCCAGGTATCCGTCCAGGTGAACAAACATCTAAGTATATTGATAAAGTAATGACTCGTTTAACGTTAGTTGGCGCGATATATATTACTTTTGTATGTTTGGTACCAATGTTTATGACAAGTGCAATGAAAGTTCCAGTTCAATTTGGTGGGACTTCTTTACTAATTGTGGTTGTGGTAATCATGGATTTTATGGCACAAGTACAGACTTTAATGATGCCAAATCGTTATGAGTCAGTGTTAAAGAAAGCGAACCTTAAAGGCTATGGCCGATAAGTTAGCAAGAAGTTACGGAGAAAAACATGAAAGTTCGTGCTTCAGTCAAGAAACTATGCAGAAATTGTAAAATCATTAAACGTAATGGCATTGTTCGTGTTATTTGCGTTGAAGGTAAACATAAACAACGTCAAGGTTAATTTATTTAACCATAATGTTGTGAACTTTTGCATATTTTACTTGCCAAAGTATAGTAAAGCTGGCTAGAATAGCCAGCCTAAATTTATTTGTAAACTCGCTGTTTGAGTATCCTGAAAACGGGCTTTTCAGTATAGTGATTTTACTAAACATTAATAATAAAGGAGTGCATAGTGGCCCGTATAGCAGGCATTAACATTCCTGATCAGCAACATGCTGTGATTGCTTTGCAAGCAATTTATGGTATTGGAAATACTCGTGCTAAGACAATTTGTGCTGAAGCAGGTATTCCTGAACATGTTAAGATCAGAGAACTATCTGAAGATCAGATTGAAAAGTTACGTGAACAAGTCGCTAAATTTACTGTTGAAGGTGATTTACGTCGTGAAGTAACTATGAGTATCAAGCGTTTATTAGACCTTGGTTGTTATCGTGGCATGCGTCATCGTCGTGGACTTCCGGTCCGTGGTCAACGCACTAAGACTAATGCTCGTACCCGTAAGGGACCGCGTAAGCCAATCAAGAAATAATTGAGGTGATAAATAAATGGCAAAGACACCTGTTCGTGCACGTAAACGTGTAAAAAAACAAGTTTCTGATGGTGTAGCTCATATTCATGCATCATTTAACAATACAATCGTAACTATTACCGATCGTCAAGGTAATGCGTTGGGTTGGGCAACCGCTGGTGGTTCAGGATTCCGTGGCTCTCGTAAGTCAACTCCTTTTGCCGCTCAAGTAGCAGCAGAACGTTGCGCTGAAGCCGTAAAAGATTACGGGATTAAGAATCTAGAAGTTATGGTAAAAGGACCTGGTCCTGGTCGTGAGTCAACAATTCGTGCATTAAATGCAGCGGGTTATCGCATCACTAATATTACTGATGTTACTCCGATTCCTCATAACGGTTGTCGTCCACCAAAGAAACGTCGTGTTTAATTTTATTAAACATTGAATGTTTAGGATTATTGGAGAAATAAAATGGCAAGATATTTGGGACCTAAGCTCAAATTAAGTCGTCGTGAAGGTACAGATTTATTCCTTAAATCTGGTGTCCGAGCGGTTGATAGTAAATGTAAATTAGAACAAGCTCCTGGACAACATGGTGCGCGTAAACCGCGTTTATCCGATTATGGTGTTCAGTTACGTGAAAAACAAAAAGTTAGACGTATTTATGGAATTCTTGAACGTCAGTTCCGTAATTACTATAAAAATGCTGCGCGTATTAAAGGTAATACAGGTGAAAACTTATTAAACCTTTTAGAACGTCGCTTAGATAACGTTGTTTATCGCATGGGATTCGGTGCAACTCGTGCTGAAGCTCGTCAATTAGTTAGTCATAAAGCTGTTCTTGTTAATGGACGCGTAGTTAATATTGCATCTTATCAAGTTTCACCAGAAGATGTAATTAGTGTTCGCGAAAAATCGAAAAAACAAGCGCGTATTAAAGCTGCTTTAGAACTAGCTGAACAACGTGAAAAACCAACTTGGTTAGAAGTTGATGCGGGGAAAATGGAAGGCGTATTTAGACGCTTACCAGAGCGTTCAGATTTATCTGCTGACATCAACGAACATTTGATCGTCGAACTTTACTCTAAGTAAAGTTTAGCACTTAAGAGAGGACATAATGCAGGGTTCTGTAACAGAGTTTTTAAAACCTCACCTAGTTGATGTTGTTCAATACAGTCAAACTCATGCTAAAGTGACTTTAGAGCCACTAGAGCGTGGTTTTGGTCATACTTTAGGTAATGCACTACGCCGCATTCTATTATCTTCAATGCCAGGATATGCAGTAACCGAAGTTGAAATTGACGGTGTTCTGCATGAGTATAGTACTAAAGAAGGTGTTCAAGAAGATGTACTTGATATTTTGCTTAATTTGAAAAAATTAGCTGTACGAGTACATACCAAAGATGATGTAATGCTGACTTTAAATAAATCAGGTATTGGTGCGGTAACTGCATCGGATATTACTCACGATGGTGATGTTGAAATTGTTAATCCTGATTTAGTAATTTGTCATCTTACTGATGCAAATGCTTCAATTAGTATGCGTATTCGTGTACAACGAGGACGTGGTTATGTCCCTGCTTCTGCTCGCGTTAAGTCAGAAGATGAAGAACGACCAATTGGTCGTCTATTAGTTGATGCATGTTATAGCCCTGTTGAGCGTATCGCTTATTCTGTCGATGCTGCTCGTGTGGAGCAACGTACCGATTTAGATAAACTAGTTATCGATATGGAAACTAATGGTACTATCGATCCTGAGGAGTCTATTCGTCGCGCATCAACTATTTTGGCTGAACAACTTGAAGCTTTTGTTGATTTACGTGATGTACGTCAACCTGAAGTGAAAGAAGATAAACCGGAATTTGATCCGATTCTTCTACGACCAGTAGATGATTTGGAATTAACTGTTCGGTCTGCTAATTGCTTAAAAGCAGAAGCAGTTCATTATATTGGTGATTTAGTGCAACGTACTGAAGTCGAGTTACTTAAAACCCCTAATCTTGGTAAAAAATCTCTTACTGAAATTAAGGATGTGCTCGCATCTCGTGGTTTATCTTTAGGCATGCGTCTTGAGAACTGGCCACCAGCAAGTATTGTTGAAGACTAAGATAAAATTTATATAAGAAGGATAAAGTTATGCGCCATCGTAAAAGTGGTCGTCAACTGAACCGAAATAGCAGCCATCGCCAAGCAATGTTTCGTAACATGACTAGTTCACTTGTTGAACATGAAATCATCAAAACTACATTGCCAAAAGCAAAAGAGTTGCGTCGTGTCGTTGAACCGTTAATTACGCTAGCTAAAAGCGATAGCGTAGCTAATCGCCGTTTGGCTTTTGCTCGTATCCGTGATAAAGATACAGTAAAAAAATTATTTTCAGATTTAGGTCCACGTTTTGCTACGCGCCCAGGTGGTTATGTACGTATTTTAAAATGTGGCTTTCGTGATGGAGATAATGCTCCAATGGCTTATATTGAATTAGTTGATCGTCCAGCAGTGGAAGCAGAAGTCGCAGCTGAATAATTATATTATCAAACCATTGTGTATTAAAACCGGCTAATGTGCCGGTTTTTTATTCATAATTATTATTGTACTGCAACACAGCCATAGCTGTAGAATTTCATGAACATCACTATTTTTATCAATTACATTTTATTTTTATAAAATATTTATAAATAAAATATTTACTCTATTCAACAATAGATTACAGCTCATTTTCAAAATCTCTCGTGATGTGATTATTATAGAAACCTAGGCTTTGAAAAAAATGGAGTAAGAGCTTATTAATTTAACTTTTTCGTTAACTTATTGTCGATAGATTTTTATACGAATAAGACATATGATTTTATTTAAAGTTGAGAATGAAAATATTCATTCGTAACAGTTAACTGTATTTGAAATATTTAATTTGATTAATCAAAAAATATTATTAAAGCTAAACTAATAATGTGGTGGTGGTGTTTCTTCTGATAGGTTCGCAATATTGGATACCTGGCTTGCTTGTAATTTTTGTGATAGTAGAATTAATTGTTCTTTTAATTTACTCACATCAGCTTGTAGATTCGTTACCGATTGATTTAGTTCTTCAATCGTGATTTCTTGAAAAGCGACTTTTGTTTCTAAAAATTCTAGTTGTTGGTTCATAGAAATATCTTCATTAATGAGTTACTTTAACAAGCTCTATTGTAGGTAAAATTAGCTATAAAATCCATCCTCGTTCCGCAAAAGAAACATATTCGCCTTTACCAATTACGATATGATCAATAATTTGTATATCAATTAATTCACAAACTTGTTCGATTTTTCTAGTAAGATTACGATCTGCTTGACTAGGTTCAGCCACACCTGAAGGATGATTGTGTGCTAAAATCAAAGCGGCAGCGTTATGTTGTAATGCTCGTCTGGCAACTTCACGAGGATGAACTTCCACACAATTATAAGTACCGGTGAACATCTCTTCAGAGGTAATTACATGATTTTGATTATCTAAAAAAAGAACCATAAAAATTTCCCGTTCTTTGTTTGCTAAACGGCTTGCTAAATAGTGATGTGTTAATGATGGGGAAGTAAGTGAATTTTCTTTTATCATTTTCACATTTAAATAACGGTGAGAAAGTTCAACAACGGCTTTTAATTGTGTATATTTAGCTGTGCCAAGCCCATGTATCTTACAAAAATCACTATGACTTGCATTTATTAAATGATACAAAGAACCAAACTGATAGAGTAATTTTTGCGATAGCTCCATGACTGGTAATTTGCGCGTGCCTGTGCGTAAAAATAGCGCAAGTAATTCTGCATCACTTAAAGTTTCAACTCCAAATTGTAAAAGCTTCTCTCGTGGCATTAATCTTGTAGTTTGTGAAGGCATAACTACTTTATTCTCTTTATAGAAAAAGATGATTATTGATGAAATGATTAAGATGGAAAATGGTAGTTTTCAGATTTTGTGAATTATTTCACAGAAAGATTAAACATTTTACATTATTAAAAAATAAAAGCGCAATTAAGCGCTTTATTATTAGTTGTTTGTTTTTTTACACTAATGACAACCACATCCGCCATGATTACCACCACAGCAACCACTGTTTTCATCTTCGTCTTCACCATGACTATGTCCACCGCAACCACAATCACCATGACTATGATTGTGAGCATCAGATCCATGGATATGTCCGTGAGAAATTTCTTCTTCAGTTGCCGCGCGAATCGCTAATACCTCGACATTAAAATATAGATCTTGTCCTGCTAACATATGATTACCATCAATAGTAATGGTATCTCCATTGATGGCGGTAATTTCAACGGGTAAAGAGCCGTGTTCAGTATCAGCAAAAAAACGCATTCCTACCTCAAGTTCATTAACACCAACAAACACGTCACGAGGTACATTTTGTACAAGTGCATCATTAAAATCACCATAAGCGTTAATCAGTTCAACATCAAATTTATCGCCAACTTGATGACCTTCTAATGCCTTTTCAAGGTCCTGTAATAGATTTCCAGCACCATGCAAATATTCTAAAGGTGCGGTAACTGTTGCTTCGTCAACAAGAACGCCATCTTTAGTTCGAACTTGATATGCCAAACTTACCACTGTATCTTTTGCTATTTTCATTTTTTCTCCGACAGACATTACTAAGCAATTCTGATAGATTTTAACGGAAAAAAGCTCATCTGTATGCTAGTTTTTTGTAAAAAAGTTTCAGGACATACTAACGTTTAAGTATGCCACGATTAAATATTAAACAAAAACTGATTTGAAAATAATTTAACTATAAATGTAAGTTCCATACATAATTGATCGAAATAGTTAGTTTTTACGGTTGAATAAAAAATAAAAATATACTTAGGTATATTTATTAGTTATATATTAGAATCGTAATTGATGAACAAAAACAATTAATAAAACGATACGAGAAAAACAATGACTTTTCTTTTGCTGATTATGATAATCATCATGTTTGTTGTGGTAATTATAGTTTTATCCAACATGAAAGATCATATTACGGGTTTGCAAATTCAGCTAACTGAATTACAAAAAAAAGTTCAACAGTTTGAATTAAGCGAGATTAACACCCCGATTAAATCAGAAATAAATGGTGAAATTACTCATGGAATTCCAAATCAAGAACAATCTCAGAATGAAAATAGCTCACTAACTAATGAAATAACGTCAATAGCACCGGATTCGCAGAATCCTTCAATAACTGAACCTGATGTTAATACCGAACCACTTGCACGCCCCTCTCAATTACAACAATCAGACGATTTGTTCATTACTGCTCCACAAAAAATATCGTCAGACCAGTCGACTGATGTAGCTAATCATTTTATTAGTTGGTTACTTAAAGGCAATCTTGTGGCTAAAGTCGCTATTATTATTCTGTTTTTCGGTCTCTCGTATCTGTTTAAATATAGTATTGAACATGGCTTATTATCACCAGAAATTCGGGTGTTAGGAGCTTTAGTTTTAGGTATTGCATTATTAACTATCGGTTGGCGGCTACGTCATAAAAAACAGCTTTATGCGTTAATATTACAAGGTGGTGCCATTGGTATTTTATATTTAACCATATTTGCGGCATTCAAACTTTATGATCTAGTACCAGTGCTATTAGCTTTTGCTTTATTAATTGTTATTTGTGGTACAAGTATTTTATTTGCCATATTACAACGTACTATGATTATGGCGATTATTGCCAGTGTCGGTGGTTATTTAGCCCCGATTTTATTATCCACCGGTTCGGGTAATCATATTGCACTATTTAGTTATTATTTAATGCTATCAAGTGCTATTTTAGTAATTAGTAACTGGCAATCTTGGCGCATACTTAATCTGATAGGATTCTTATTTACCTTTATTGTGTCGTTATTATGGGGCATGAAATCTTACCAACCAGAATTTTATACTGAGTGTCAATTTTTTATTCTCGCTAATATGTTAATTTACGGTATATTAGCTGTATTACTTTCAATTCGTAGTATAAAAAAAGAACATTATCAATATCCAATCGACTTAATTTTACTCTTTGGGGTACCAATATCAGGTTTTGCTTTGCAATATGCAATTACACGCCAGTGGGAATTTGGTCCTGCATTTTCATCCTTAGGATTTGGACTGTTTTACTTAATTGGTGCATATATTACATTGCATGCCTGGCGAACTACCGCTAAAACAACTTCGTTATTTGGACTGGCAATTGGTATTGGGTTCAGTAATTTAGCCATTCCATTAGCCTTTAGTGCTAACTGGACTGCATTAATCTGGCTATTCGAAGGTACAACATTAAGTTGGGTAATGCTCACACAAAAACAATATCGTTTTGCTTGGTTTGGTGCCTTAATTACGTTATTAGGGATGATGTCTGGTATTATTTCTATACCACTATATTATTTATCCACAACTGAGTTTATTACTCTTTTTGGTATGATGAGTGCTGTTTTGCTATTTAATGCTTGTCTATGGCACTATTATCGTAATGTGCATAATACCTCAGCAAATGTGTTAAAAATCGTATTTATTATAATAGCCAGTATTATATGGGCAATTTGGATTTTAATTAGCATAATGCAAACCATGGGGAGTGTTCCTAAAACCCAACCTATTATCCTGTGTTTTATTATCTCCGTGTGGTTATGGTACTTCATTGGTAGGAAATTAAAATGGGATCTGCTATGTTATGCCACCCTTACGCTCTGGCCCGTGCTGTTATTAGCCATTTTAAATAATGGCGTTACTTTACATTACAGCATCAAGAATATTGGTTTTTGGAGCATAGTTTGGCCGGTTGCTTTTATCAGTGCTTATGTTTATTTACATAAAGCAAAAAAACTAATTAACCAACTACAAAAACAGCTATTTTATATATTACATATTAGCTTGTTTTGGATAATGCTAATTTGGCTATTTAATGAAATTAGATCATTATTAAATACACTGCCATGGGGATTCGAAATAGTTGAGTTTAGCTTACTTACAATTGTTGCAAGTAGCATTATATTACTGTGTTATTATTTAATTAAACGACGAATACTGGTTACCTCTTCTTTAATTAAATCGTACTGGTTAGTTGGGTTATTACCAATTGCCATTTATTTGACTTATTCATTAATCATCGGCATTACTCTAAGTGGACAAATTATTTATTGGTACTATATGCCATTGCTTAACCCTCTGGAAGAAAGTGCAATCTTCGCTTGGATTATGCTTGGTCTATGGTTGAAATTAGCTACACCTGTTTTAAAAGATCACTCCGCAATCATCGATATCACTAACATTCAAAAACCATTAACCAATATTGTTATTACTTTATTAATTGCACTGGCTTTTTTATGGGCAAATAGTATGGTATTAAGAAGCCTAAGCCAATGGTTTAATCTTAACTGGTCATTCTATTCCTTATGGCATACTAACATTATTCAAGTGGTATTATCGTTAATTTGGACATTAACCGCAGTTATACTAGTGGGGATTGCCCACCGTTACTTACTGCGTAAAGTATGGTATGCCGGCGTTATTTTACAAAGCGTTATTGTAGCCAAATTAGTCTTTGTAGACAGTGTGGAACTCGATGGATTATTACGAGCATTTGTGTTTATCGGTGTCGCATTATTAATGCTATTAATTGGTTATTTAGCACCATTGCCACCCAAAATCCCAGTAAATATAGATAAACAACAGGAATAACAGTTATACCTTTAGGTATGAAAAATAATATAGATTTCTCTTATGGATGAATAAATTATGAAAAAACCATTATTATACTTGCTATTGTTAATCAGTGGACTAAGTCATGCAACCGAAACAACTCTCGATTATGCCTATGGCGCCACAATTAAGCTAACTGATGAAGCTAGCATGTATAATCGAATTGATCTTACTAATGATGTCTATACCCAAACTGTTTCTAGCTATTTAGATGATGTGAGGGTATTTAATCAAAAGGGACAACCGGTGCCTTATTCATTAGTTAATATCTACCAACAAAATAATGAGAGCCAAACTTTCCCGGCCACGATTTATTCATTAGATAACAGCCGCAAAATTAATTCAGATGATAGCAGCAACCAAGATCTTGAACGATACAACATCAATATCAATAGCAAAGATATTCAAATTAATCTTGATAAAACCACTGATAAAGATAGTAACAGTGCAACTTATTTACTACAAATTCCTGACAATATTAAACTAGAAAAATCAATAACGAGTTTATCGATTGATTTTGATACCACTATAACTCAAAATTGGCAAGCCACAGCTAGATTAATGTGTAGTTATGATTTAAAAAATTGGCGATCAGTGATGGATAATATTCCGATTATGTCACTTACTGATAACAATAATAACCAATCTCTTAAGCTCAATACCATTGATATTCCACCGCAATATAATTTTAAAGCTCACTATTGGATTATCGTATTAACAGCAAAACAAAATGCCATACCTAATTTCAAAACAGTTGAATTTACTTCAAAAAATAATCGTACTGAAGTAGCATTGTTTCCAATCGATTCTGTACTAACAAGTTCTAATCATCAAGAAGCAACCTACATATTACCTTCACCACAGCCAGTTAAAGAGCTATCGATTCAATTAGCTAGTACCCGATCTGTGTTACCACTTAGCATGTACTATAAAACAAGTGATGATGATAAAATCTGGCATAAACTCAGTGATTATATTATTCGTCGAGTTAATAGCGATGATCAACCACAGCGCATTAAATTAGATTATGCCAATTTAAATGTCCAACAATTACAGATTAGAGCTATCAATGCTAGCTTTGATGAAGCCCCAAAAATTACCGCCTATCGTGATCGCATGAGTATTATTTTTAATAGTAGCAATAATGGACCTTTTATTTTAGCGTGGGGATCGATCAAAGCAACTTCGGCTTCGTTGACCGAGCAAGCATTGCTTTCAAATGTACAATCGGCAATTGATTTGCCACAAGCTTATCTTGGTGATAGAGTAGAGCTTGCTGGGGAAAGTGCATTAATTCAAACCACTACGGAACCTTCTCATTTTCCTAAATGGATAATTTGGATTTGTTTAATAGCAGGAGCCGCCTTCTTAATTATTTTAGCGTTGAAGCTTATTAAAGAGATTAAAAAAATCAATAATTGATAAATTAAGTAGAAAAATTCGCCGACTACAGTCGGCGATTGTGACTATTTTGATGAGGATTCATTCCAGCTATCTCTTAAGCCCACAGTTCGATTAAACACTAAATTATCTTCAGTTGCATATTTACTATCTAAACAAAAATAACCTTCACGTTCAAACTGATAAGCTTGTCCAGCTTTAGCGTTTTGTAAACTTGGTTCCACAAAACCTTGCTTAATAACTAATGAAGTGGGATTAATCGTTGCTAAAAAGTCTTCGGCTGCGCCTGGATTTGGTGTATTAAATAAGCGATCATATAAGCGAATTTCAGCTGGTTTAGCAAACTTAGCCGAAACCCAATGAATAACCCCTTTAATTTTGCGACCATCTTCAGGATTTTTATTTAGTGTTGCTGGATCATAAGTACAATAAATAGTTTGAATATTACCATGTACATCTTTTTCAACTTTATCTGCACGAATAACATAGGCATTACGCAACCGCACTTCTTTACCTAATACCAGTCGTTTATAGTTTTTATTCGCTTCCTCTCGAAAATCAGCACGATCAATATAAATCTCACGGGTAAAAGTCACTTCCCGATGACCTAATTCAGGACGATTAGGATGATTTGGCATACTGAGCACTTCATCAAGTGTGTCAGAAAAGTTCTCAATAACCACTTTAACCGGATCAAGTACCGCCATAGCTCGAGGTGCGTTTTCGTTAAGATCTTCGCGAATACAAAACTCAAGTGTACTCATTTCAACGGTATTTTCTTGTTTAGTAATACCAATTCGCTGACAAAAATCACGAATAGATGCTGGCGTATAGCCACGGCGACGTAAGCCTGAAATGGTTGGCATGCGAGGATCGTTCCAGCCATCAACTATTTTTTCTGATACTAATAAATTGAGTTTACGTTTTGACGTAATTGCATATTCTAAATTTAATCTTGAAAATTCATACTGATGTGGTCGCGCGCTAATAGTAATATTATCTAATACCCAATCATATAAACGGCGATTATCCTGAAATTCAAGTGTACATAACGAGTGAGTAATATTTTCAATCGCATCAGAAATGCAGTGAGTAAAGTCATACATTGGGTAAATACACCATTTATTACCCGTTTGATGATGTTCTGCAAACTTAATCCGATATAAGACCGGATCACGCATCACAATAAAAGGTGATGTCATGTCAATTTTAGCGCGTAAACAAGCCTTACCTTCGGCAAATTTACCTTCCTTCATCTGCTTAAATAGGGCTAAATTTTCATCCACACTGCGATCTCGATAAGGACTATTTTTGCCCGCTTGAGTTAAGGTGCCACGGTATTCACGGATTTCGTCAGCCGAAAGTTCATCAACATATGCTAATCCTTTAGTAATTAATTCAATAGCATAGCCATAAAGCTTCTCAAAATAATCAGAGGAGTGACATATCTTACCATCCCACTCGAAACCTAACCAACGCACATCTTCTTTGATCGATTCAACGTATTCAACATCTTCTTTGGCCGGATTGGTATCATCAAAACGCAAATTGCATTTACCTTGATAGTCTTTAGCAATACCAAAATTTAAACAAATTGACTTAGCATGGCCAATATGCAAATAACCATTAGGCTCAGGTGGAAAGCGAGTATGGATGGTTTTATATTTCCCTGCCGCAAGATCGGTATCAATAATCTGGCGAATAAAATTAGTTGGACGAGTCTCTGTCGGTAATGAACCGCTCATAACAAACCTCTGAATATATATTTACTCATGACAAATTTAAAATCAGCTTTGTCACTGTTATTATTTTAGTCGAAGAATATAACAAATTTTTTATTTTTTCGAAATGATAAAACTAGGTATTTAAATCGCCAAAAGCAAATTTATACTAAAACGCATAGTTAATCTGAAACATTTTCACAAGATTGGATTATTAATCATTATTTATTCATTACCTGATTTCAGTGATACCACAAATCTTGCACCACCTAATGGGCTGGTTACAACAAAAGCTTTACCATTATGAAATTCAGCCATTAATTTGACATAAGCTAAACCTAAACCATAACCTCCGGTTGAACGAGTTCGACTGGTATCAAGTCTGGAAAAAGGCATAAAAATCTTATCGCGGGCATCAAAAGGGATACCAGCACCATCATCATCAATCTCAATAACCACACTATTTTGCTGTTTTCTCAGATTTAAGACGGCCTTATGTGCTGCATATTTGAAAGCATTAAGTAATAAATTTTTGACTATGGTTTCCATTAAATTGGTGTCAATTAATGCTTCAACATTTTGGCAATTACATATCAATTCAAATTCTTTAGGTTTAAATAATTCAAGGGACTGACAGATTTTATCTCCCCACTCTTTTAACGATACCCGGGTTAGATTTAACTCAATATTGCTTTGCTGCATTTTAAAGTAATTTAAACTAGCATTAATCAGTGTTTCTAGTTCATTAATATCATCACTCATGCCTTTTTGTAACAGTAATCTTTCTTGTTCATCGATCGACTCTTCAAGCATACTGAGCTCAAAACGCATTCTAGCAAGAGGCGTTCGTAATTCATGCGCCATAGCATGTGAAATAGTTTGATTAGTACTAACTAAATGTTCAATGTGAGTACCCATATTATTCAGGACATTTGCTAATGGCTTAAATAACCAACCTTTTACATTTTCTGTGCGTGCATGCAAGTTTCCTTGCCCTAGTTGTTCAGCCGTTTGCCGAATATTAACGAGATCTTTCCAAACAGCACTAAAGGCAAAATAGATCAGAATAAAAAAGATAATAGCACTAAATAGTGCCCAAATAAGCAAGAAAACACTTAAAGACATAGTGTTAGATTCCAAAATATCTCGCATTATAATCGGACCTAATTGCAACAAATTACCATCTTTTAAATCAACATAGACAACTTCCTTATCACCATCATATGAAAATCCAAGTTTGACTAATTCGTTGTGTACAGAATGAGGTAGTGATGTATTAATTGGCATTATCTCAATTGGATAACCAAAATAAGGTTGTAATTCCTTAACGACTTCTTGCAGTGGACGATCTTTATTTTCATTAATTTGCATGCGAATTAAATTGACTGTTCCACGTTGAGATTCTCGGAACACAATATGATCATCAGGCATATCGGTTAATGAAGAAGGTAAAGAGTCAAAAACCAATAAAGCGCCATAAGCAATAATACACTGCAATGAAAGTAAAATAACAAGGTAGAATATAATACGACGATTAAAAAATAGTGGTTTAGCGAGTAAATGACTCAATGGTTATCCCCTTCGCGTAAAAATAAATAGCCTTTCCCCCGCACTGTTTTGATTCTTGATGGATTATCCGGATCATCAAGTAATTTACGACGGAGCCGTGAAATGCGAGCATCAATCGAACGATCACTACCATCAAAATCAATCCCTCTAACCTGCGAAAAAATATCATCTCGAGATAAGATTTTGCCTGCATTATTAGCAAGTAACCATAAAAGATCAAACTCAGCTGTAGTTAAATCAATTTCTAGGTCTTGTAATAATACTTTACGATTTTCACCATCAATTACCAGATTATCAAAAACTATGGTTTTGCCATTAGATGGTATAATTAAATCCTTAGCCCCTTCTTTATCTAATTCTATCTGTTTTCGGCGTAATAAAGCACGGATACGAGCAAGAAGTAATCTAGGTTCAACTGGCTTGGCTAAATAATCATCTGCCCCTAACTCTAGTCCGACAATCTCATCAATATTATCTTCGCTAGCTGTCATAATAAGAATAAAATTATTGAACCATGTGCGTATATCGCGGCAGATATCAAATCCCGATTTTTCTGGTAACATAACATCTAAAATAACAAGATCAGGATTAAGTTGTTGAATTTTTTCTTCAGCCCCATCACCACTATTATGCCATTGAACATTATAGCCTTGTCGGATAAGGTATACTTGAATTAGGTTAGCTAATCGCTCATCATCTTCGATAATTAATATTCGTTCACTCATTTTTCCTGCTTATTACTATGATGTGTAATTAGGGATGCCCCATTATACAGACAATTTCAACCCCGTTACAAAATATATACAAAGAGTCTACAAAGTTTAAAAGCACTCTATGAGAGAATTTGCGCATTTATATATAAATTGGCTATCTTTATTAAGAAATGAACACTTTTTCATCTATTGCAAATCATCTGTTTTATCTATCTCATTCACAACAACAAAAACCAATTGTGTTGTGTGACTTTGATGGCACCATTAGCGTGAAGGATGTAACTGATACCTTATTGAGTCATTTCGGTCAAGATGGTTGTGATGAACTTGAAGAATTATGGGTTAACGGTAAAATTGGCTCTCAAGAATGCATGAGTAAACAGATTGCCTTAATGGATGCAAATTTAAATGAACTCAATCATGTTTTATCACAAATTGAAATTGATCCAACATTTAAAGCATTTATTGATTATACCGAAAAAAATCACATTCCTGTGCATATTGTCAGTGATGGATTAGATTATGCCATTGAGTTTATATTAAAGCGTCATGGGATGGAGCATTTACCTATTTTTGCTAATAAACTAATGCATGACAATAATCGCAGCTGGCGGCTCGAATTTCCTTATGCTAATAAAGATTGTATTAAGCAAAGTGGTAATTGTAAATGTAACCATGTAAAAAAACAGCAACATTTTAATCAAATACTATATGTAGGTGATGGAACTTCAGATTACTGTGTGTCACATAATGTGGATTTTGTTTTTGCAAAAGATAAGCTGATCCATTATTGTGAAAAAAATAAAATCGAACACCGTGCTATAAATTGTTTTACTGATGTAACCAAAGCCTTAAAACACGCACAACAAATGGCAATTCCTGTCATGATGGTAAAGTAAATAAGGAATTATAATGGATACAATTCAAGATTTATCTTATTTTTTACCTGGCAATAAAAATGGCGTGCTCTTGATTCATGGATTAACCGGTACGCCAAATGAGATGCGAATATTAGCCAATGGGCTACATAAAGCAGGATTTACTGTCTATGCCGTGCAATTAGCGGGTCATTGTGGTACAGAAGCCGATCTTTGTAAAACAACATGGCAAGATTGGTATCAAAGTGTGCGGGATGGCGCGGATTATTTAGCTCAGCATGTTGATAATCTTTTTGTTGCTGGACTATCAATGGGAGCCCTACTTGCATTACAGCTTGCTGCCGATAGACCAGAGCAAGTCAAAGGTGTTGGTGTTTATGCCCCAACATTTTATTATGATGGTTGGAGTATGCCTTTTTGGGCTAAAAGGTTTTTCTTCTTGTTAGTTTATTTTAAAAAGCTGGGTATTTTCCAAAAAGTTTCTTTTATTGAAAAACCACCTTATGGGCTAAAAGATGAACGCATTCGCGCGGTAGTATCGGAAAGTATGCTTAGTGGTGATAGTGGCGCAGCTGGACTAGCCGGTAACCCATTTCCCGCTCTGGCTGAAATGCAGTTATTAGCTAAGAATGTGCGTAAGCAGTTACCTAAAGTCACTTCACCTTGTTTAATTATTCATTCAGGTAATGATGATATTGCCAACATTGAAACGAATGCTAAATTGGTCGAAAAACACGTTTCTGCCCCAACTAAACTTATTATATTACATGACAGCTATCATCTAGTCACCATTGATAGTCAAAGGCGAGAAGTGATTAAAGAATCAGTGGCCTTTTTCAATAAAATTGCAGAAGATGGGATGAAAGCACCATGTCACCATTAGTTATTTTGCTTTGGGTCAGCAATATCTGTTTTGATACATTAGGGCAAATTGCTTTTAAATTTGCGGCTACTTCGGCCAATAACCGTAATGGTTGGTATTATTGGTTAGATCTATCTAAAAATGTCTGGATTTGGATAGGGATTATTGCCTATATTGCAGAATTTTTATTATGGCTAGCATTCTTAACCTTAGTCCCCCTATCACAAGGAGTATTGCTTGCTTCATTTAATATTATTACCATTATGCTGATGGGGCGCATTATTTTTAAAGAGTTACTTACAATATATCGTATTATCGGTATGCTGTTAATCACTCTTGGCGTAATTTTTGTAGGGATGAGTTAATATGGCAAGATTCTATTTAATCGGTTTTACTGTATTACTGATTTTCGATACTATTGCTCAATGTAGCTTCAAACTGGCCGCAATTCATGCCCAACCTTTAGCAATGAGTATTGAGTGGTTAATTCGAGTATTTACTAATCCTTGGATTTATATTTCAATTGCTGGTTATATTTTAACTTTTTTTACTTGGATGACGCTGTTAAAAAAAGCGCCTGTTGGACCTGCTTTTGCTGCTTCACATTTTGAAGTAGTAACGGTAATGATTGTTTCAGTTTGGTTATTTCATGAACCAATTACGTCATATAAATTAATTGGCGCTATATTAATTATTTCAGGTATTTTATGTTTAGCTTTTGCTGAAAATAAGTTAACCAAACAAAATTCCAATAAACAACTTTGATTTAGCTCACTAACTAATCAAGTTAGATAGTCAGTTTTATACTGAAACATCTATCTTTCCTGAAACTTTTTTACAATATTTCTATCAATCTATATTAATGCTTTTAATAACGTCAAATTCAGTTGGTGTTGTTCTTGTTGCCAGTTAATCAGGTTATCAGGTGAAATAGTGGGTTGTTTATCTAATGAACTTAACAAACGTTTAAACCAATTGGATGATTGCCATATTGACAGTTCACCAGTAATATCACTACCTATAATACGTTGTTTTATTGAGGTAATCGTGTCGAGTATATGATAAGTTTGTAGCTTACCTTGATCCCAATTAGTATGAATAACCTCTTCGCTCAATACATCTTTATCAATAGATAAATAAACGGGTTGAGTACTATGATATTGTTCTGATAAAAAACTTGCAATCAACTCATCTGGCGTAACAAAATGACGGAAAGCATGACTCAGACCTATTTTTTTTGCCCATGAAACATTGACATCTAAACTCCAATAAGTGAGTTTTTTATGGAAAAGTGGCGACCACCTATTCTCCCAAAAATGAGAAAGTCCAATATCATGTGAGGTAATTCCTAATACATGCACATGACTAACAAATGGTAAGCTTGCAGCATAACTTACCCATGAACCACAATGAATGCCAAACAAATAACGCATGTTATCTGGATGATTATCAAAAATTACCACTTGGATAGGATTCTCTGCTGAATATTGCTTAGCCAGACGCTCGATAAGTAACAAAGAAACATGGTGGTAATCACCACTACCCATTAGCACTGTACCATGATTTTCGGGTAACAATTGTTGTAGTGAGTGACTAAATTGCCGAAATTTCTTCTCTGAACAACCAAAGCGAATACTATCTTGCCAATGAGTAACATTGATCATATTTGCATGCTTAATCTCACCTACACTCTGATCGAAATTGAGTATAACAGGAAATGTCATGCCACTTTCTCCTTATCATTTTCAAAATGACCAATCATGCTACGCAATGCTATTCTTAATAATGGATTGCGAATATAAACTAAATGCTTGGTTAAGGTAAAACTTGCGCCTAACGATGCTTTAACTTCAGGATCGGTCCAACCTGCAATGTAGTGACTAAATCCTTGTTGTAACGCATATTCAAGATTAATAAACCAACTTATATAATAGAGATTTAAGTCTCTTGCTTGAGGATAAACTAACCCAATATATTTATCAATCAACATGTTATTAACCACAAAACAGATATTAAAACCAATCAATTCACCATTGTAGTGGTAAGTAAAAATACGAGCTTGAGCGGCTTTGTTTTGTAATAATTGAATAAAAAAAGGTTTAGTTAATAAATCAAAATGTACTTCACTTTGCTGATAAACATTTAGATACAGCTGATAATATTTATCTAATATTGTATCGTCAAAAAAACAATCATCACCGCTTTGTAATATATCGATTGCTAATTTTTCACGAGCTTTTAATTTTCGTCTAAAGTTTTTACGACGACTATATGAAAAACGAGTAAATAAATCATCAATACTAGTAAAATTAATCGGTACCCAAGCTAATGCTTGTCCTTCAACTTCAATAAAGCCTCGTTTTTTTAGCGACGAAATAAGTTGTTGAGAATATTGATTATCTTTTTCATTAAGTAATGGAGAAGCTAAAGGTAAATCTTTAACAATTAAAAAAGGATATTGTTTGGCATAAGTCGCTTTTAGATTATCAGCTAACTGCTCTACATTAATGTGATGATTGAGTAAAGTATATTCTGAAACAGTAGTACCAATAAAACAGGTATTTGGTTGTAGCCAATGTTGCCATTTTTTAAAAAAAGGAAGTTGCTGAATTTTATTTTTAAAATCTTCAGCAGCCGTTGTTAATAAATCAAATTTAGCCGAAAATGCAGGTACACCATCTTCACTTAGCCATGCACAAAAGTGCTTAGGTGGATGAGTTAAAAAAATATCTATTAGTTCAGTAGGTTCTAACTGATTGATATATTTCATAAGTCTTTATAATGAGTAACTTTGCTATAGCAAGCCCGCCAACATAAAGTCGGCGGGAAGATTAGAAATTGAGTATTAAAGTTCTTTTTTCGCACGAGTGATTAATTGATCTAGTAGTTCAATACCTTGATCTATTTCTTGACGAGAAATATGTAATGACGGTGCAAATGTGATTACATTTTTATAATAACCACCAATATCAAGTACTAAGCCCATTTTAGTGCCTTTCCAATCAAGATCACCTGACATACCAATATCAACCATTTTATCCACTAATGCTTTATTAGCGGTGAAGCCATCCTCAGTACAAATTTCTGCTCTAAGCGCTAAACCTAAACCGTCAACTTCACCGATTTCTTTATGTTTTTTCTCTAGCGTTTTTAATCCTTCAAGGAAATAAGCACCACTATCCATCACCATTTTTTCATAATCAGTTTCTGAGGTCATTTTTAATACTTCTAGACCAACAGCCGTACCGAGTGGGTTTGAAGCAAATGTTGAGTGAGTAGATCCAACTGGGAATACTTGTGGATTAATTAACTCTTCACGCGCCCATAAACCACCTAATGGATTTAATCCGTTAGTTAATGCTTTGGCAAACACTACCACATCAGGTTTTACATCGAAATGTTCAATTGACCAAAGTTTACCAGTACGATAAAAGCCCATTTGAATTTCATCAACTACTAATAAAATTCCATATTGATCCAAGACTTTTTTAAGTCCTTTGAAATAATTACGTGGCGGAACAATATAACCACCTGTTGCTTGTAAAGGTTCTGCATAAAATGCTGCATATTCAGCCTGTCCAACTTTTGGATCCCAAACACCGTGATATTCTGTTTCAAACAAACGTGCAAATTCAGCAACTAAATGTTCACCATACTCTTCAGCGGTCATGCCTTTTGGTCGACGGAATGGATATGGGAATGGTACAAACATCGCACGATCACCAAAATGACCATAACGACGACGATAACGATAACTTGAAGTGATTG
>CALYPG010000018.1 GCA_945271295.1 uncultured Gilliamella sp.
ACTGGTAACGCTCTCTTTTTCAAGCTCTTTGTCAGATTAAGTCGGAACTAATACAAATAAAATTGTCCTTATTGTTTGCGTCATGCAATGGTTTTTTGAAAACTGTCGGTATATGTTTTTCATTTTTCTTTAATTAATCCATTTTAGCTTTGATACATTTTTTTAATAATACAAAGAATTTACGAATCTTAAATCTTAACCTGCAACATTCATTTTCAGTAAATATATTTGATTATTAATTTTATTAAAGTAATACATATAGGCACTTTCAGCATTTCCAAAATCTTTAATATAGCGACTAGTATTGATTTGTATTAGTGCTTTTTCATCATGACAAGATAAAGTAAAAATATAAATAACGTCTTTCTCATTATAAGTGAGATCTTTATCGATAAATAAGTTGGGATTTGTTGCTAATTTCTTTAAATATTGTAAAAAAAAGTGATAACTTATTTTATTAGGAAACAACTTCATATAACCCTTATTATTTATCTCTTTATATAGAGCATCTTTGGTAATTATATCCGTAGCATCTATGTCTATATATTCTCCATCAGATAGCAGTATATCTTTTTTCTGCTTAAATGAATCTATCAAATTGGTAATATCATTTTTAGAAATACAAGAGCGACTATTAGCATTAGCACAAGTTATAGTAAACAAATAGCATATTGATAATATAAAAAATTTAGTAAACTTTTTCATGACTTATTTATCCTACAGGTAATTAATAATCATTCTATTTTATTAAAAGATTGATTCGCTTTAGGTTTTGTAAATTACAGTATTAGTCTAGATCCAATATAAGAACGATAAGCGTAATTTTTCTTTAAAAAGACATATATTTTTTATTTAATACAATACCAACCAGTAATAAATTTATTGGATAATTATCTTCTTTGGTAAATTATTTTTTATATTGCCTAATTATAACGTTAATATTTGGTTTTCAAATCTAATGGTTTATTTTCTTAATTTTTAGCCTTTAAAATAAGGCTCTTATTAAAATCAGCTAAACTAAATTCATCAGGAAGATTTTTTGATGGCTATAAAAAACACCTCGACAACAACTATAAAACTGTTATTCTATCCACCAAATATTAATAATACTATTATTAAAAGTATAAGGAACAAAAAATGAACATTAATGGAACGGATACAATTTCCGTCGAATTAACAGAGCAACTTCAAAAACGTATGCGATTTATTGCAGTTATGCAACAAATTATGGGCGTTCTTACGGCAATATCAGGGGCTTTAACTTGTTTAGGAATTATCACCGCAATTATAGGGATACCTTGTTTGATAGCTGGAATTAAACTTTTCCAATCAGGCAGTGCATTTAGTAAGACTGCTAATTTGAAGCGTAGTGAAGATTTAGTTGATGCTATTAATAATTTACATTCCTATTGGAAACTTTTATTAATTTATCTCATCCTTTCTATTATAATGGTTATTATCCTTTTTATATTCCTCTTTTCGTTTTTAGCCATGTACTCACAAGGCAGATACTAGATTACAGTAATCAATATTATTAATATAACAACTTTTAAACCTCGTTATATAACGAGGTTTATTACTTTAATTAGTACTAATATCATCTTCGTCGGTTTTATTATCAATTGGGTCTGATATACCCTGTTCATTCATCTCTTCTAAAGATTTTGAATTATCTAATGCTGAAACCTTTATATCACTAACGATACCCATCTCGTTAAAGTAAATAGAATAGGTTCTTTGACTAACTACATCATGTTGTGGTTGTTGACGGAAAACATAATACCAAACATTATCACCAAAAACTGATGTTAACATAGGTGACCCCATAATAAATACAACTTGATCCTTAGATTGACCAATTTGTAACATATCAATAGCTTCTTGTGTTACATAATTACCTTGATTGATATCAGGTCTATATACCCAACGATCAACAACTGAACAACCACTCAATAAAACACTAGATATAATTGCAAGCGAGGTAAATTTACGAAACTGCATTCAACTTAATCCATATTAATAATATTAATATTAATATTATCGCTGATATTTTAACTAAGTGCTAGCCAAATTACTAAAATCTTCCAGAATAATGGAATAATATTAGTAAGCATTTGCCTTTAATTTAAATTACTACTTGACATTTATCTAGGTATCTACAAACTAAATATAGTCATTACAACCATTATCAATAAACAATAAAAGGTAAAAAATGAAATTAGAAACGATTGATCAAAAAGCAAGTTATGCTATCGGATTACAAATTGGGCAACAATTGAAAGAATCTGGGTTAAACAAACTCGATCTTAATGCATTAAAATTAGCAATGGAAGATGTATTAGCCGAAAACCAACCAGTTTTACCAATACAAGAGTTACATAATGCACTTCGCCATGTACATGAACAAGCAAACAAAGAAAAGGCCAAACAAGCAGAAAAAATTGCGCAAGCAGGCAAAGATTTTCTAGCTAATAATATAAAAAAAGATGGCATTAAATCGACAGAATCAGGCTTACAGTATGAAATCCTTAAACCAGGTGATGGTGCTATACCTAAGGCCACTGATCATGTTCAAGTTCATTATACTGGTCAATTAATTGATGGCACAGTATTTGATAGTTCAGTACAGCGCGGCGAACCAGCCCAATTCCCAGTTAATGGCGTTATTCAAGGATGGGTTGAAGCATTGCAACTTATGCCGGAAGGTTCTAAATGGCGGCTATATATTCCTCAAGAACTTGCTTATGGTGCCCAAGGAGCAGGCGCATCCATTCCACCATATAGTGCCCTAATTTTTGATGTCGAACTGCTAAAAGTTTTATAAGTATAATGGACGCTAATTAGCGTCCAGATTTTAGATTTTTAGGTAGCAAAAAAGAAATACTTGCCGCAATGAATAACAAAACACTCGCTGCTCCAAAGGCAATAAAATGAGTATGAAAATTATCATACAACCACCCACCTAACCAAGATCCTGACATAGCACCAATTTGGTGACCAAGGTAAGTTAGTCCTGAAAGTAATCCCACAATTTTAACACCATAAATATCTGCTGTGATTGCGCTGGATAATGATAAAGTTCCAGCCCAAACCAAACCACCTAAAACAGCAATAGTAAATAATTGCCATTTAGTTGCTACCATAACTAATGCAATAAATCCGAATCCTCGAACCAAATAAATTAATGTCAAAAGGTTTTTACGTTCAACAATATCCGAAAGATAACCTAATGCCAGAGTACTAAAAATAGCCACCAAACCAATTAAACCGATCCCAGAAGAACTTGTTACCGGTCCAAAACCATGATCTATCAGCATAGGTACACCATGCGTTCCTAATAAATTCATACTAAATCCACAAGTGAACAATCCAAAACTTAACAGCCAAAATGGGCGAGTTTGTATAACATAACTAAGGTTGATTTTTGGCGCCATGGTTATTGATGACACTTCTTGATTATTAAAACCTGAATTGGTCATCTGGGCTGGATTATCCTTCATAATGAAAAAAGCAATCGGCAAGGCAACAATCAAAAGCAGTACAGCAAATGCAATTAAGGTTGTTTGCCATCCATAGATCGGAATAAAATAGGCAAACACAGGCAACATTACCGCAATACCTGCCATACTACCTGTTGATAAAATAAATAATGCTAATCCTCTTCTTTTAATAAACCAACTCGCCACAATAGGGGTAAAACTAACTGAACCGACAAAAGAAGTACCAAATGACAAGGTAATACCAAAAGAAAATAAGAAGTTCCAATAATCCCGAAACATCGATGCCCAAACAGTTGCAATAACAATGATAACTGCACCTAATAATAAAACGATACGAGTACCATATATACCGACTAAATAACCAGCAATTGGCATAGCAATACCGGAAAAAAGCATACCGATAGCAATAATACCGGAAAGAACACTACGACTAAAATGAAGATCACTAGCAATCGGCAAAAAAAACGTTCCCATACTCATGCGTAAACCACTAGAGAGTAAGGTTAACAACGCGGCTGCTATGACTATATTCCAACCAAAATACCAAGGGCAACGCATAATTGCATCCGTTTAATAGTTATTAAAAATAAAATGATTGTAACTATAACATTTTAATAATTATGCTGTATATAAGGCCTTTATTTTTCGCTATAATAGTAGTTTATGACTAATTTAATCAGAGTAAGGAACGATATATGTCAACAGACTTGATTCGTATTGCTATAGCTGGCGCTGGTGGCAAAATGGGGCAGCAACTGATCCAATCAGTATCACAAATTGAAGGGGTCACTCTAGGAGCCGCATTTGAACGACAGGGATCATCACTAATTGGTAGCGATGCTGGCGAACTTGCTGGCGTTGGTAATTGTGGAATAATAGTCACCGATAACCTTGAACAAGCAAAAGATCAGTTTGATGTTCTAATCGATTTTACTCGCCCTGAAGGCACTCTCAATCATCTAGAATTTTGTGTACAACATAATAAAATGATGATAATTGGCACCACTGGCTTTGATGATGCTGGTAAAAAGGCCATTACCGAAGCAGCTAAAAAAATTGCTATTGTCTTTGCCGCTAACTTCAGTGTTGGCGTGAATTTAGTACTAAAATTACTGGAAAAAGCAACTACTATTATGGGCGATTATGCCGATATCGAAATTATTGAAGCTCATCACCGTCATAAAGTTGATGCCCCATCCGGTACTGCACTTGCCATGGGTGAATCCATAGCTAAAACCTTAAATTGTGATCTTAAAGACCGCGCTATTTATTGCCGTGAAGGCCATACTGGCGAAAGACCAAAAGGTGCAATAGGATTTGCTACTATTCGTGCAGGGGATATTGTTGGTGAGCATACTGCGATTTTTGCTGATATTGGTGAGCGAGTCGAAATTAGTCATAAAGCATCAAGCCGCATGACGTTTGCTAATGGCGCAGTGCGTGCAGCCTTATGGTTAGTAAAACAACCTATTGGTTTATATGACATGCGTGATGTACTAAATTTAAACAATTTATAATATTATTGACATGGCAGATGAATTTTGGATGCAGCATGCATTAATGCTAGCCAAACGCGCTGAAACAATAGGGGAAATTCCCGTCGGCGCGGTAATTATTGATGAAAATCAACAAATCATTGGTGAAGGATTTAATCAACCAATTTTACAACATAATCCAACCGCTCATGCTGAAATAATGGCAATTGAGCAAGCAGGCAAAACCTTACGAAACTATCGTTTAGTCAATACAACGCTTTATATAACGCTTGAACCTTGTATTATGTGTGCTGGTGCTATTATACACAGTCGCATTAAACGAGTTGTCTATGGTGCAAGTGATTATAAAACAGGCGCAGCGGGATCATTTATAGATATCCTTGCTTATCCAGGCATTAATCACTACGCCGAAATTAACGGCGGCGTGTTGGCAGACGAATGTAGTAATCTTATAAGTGATTTTTTTAAAAAACGCCGTTTACAGAAAAGACAGATATGTTAGCACTTTGTAAAAAAGTTTCAGGTTAAACTAACGTTTTAGTATAAAAATCAAAATTAATTTCTATCAAAATTCAATAAAAAGCAAACTGACTTATTCTTTTTATTTTGGAAAATTGCTAGAATTTAGTTCATTTTTAAAAAGTCAATTTGAGTATAGTTAATGAAACAACATACATTAGAAACGCTGATACCAGCAGAAGAGATCAGAAAACGTGTAACGGAACTTGGTCAACAAATTAGCCAAGATTATCAGCACAGTCAAAATGAACTTATTTTAGTTGGATTGTTACGAGGTTCATTTATTTTTATGGCTGATTTGAGCCGAGCCATCACAGTTGGTCATGAAGTTGATTTTATGACTGCATCAAGCTATGGCAATGCAGTGATTAGTAATCGGGATGTCAAAATATTAAAAGATTTAGATGAAGATATTCGTGATAAAGATGTCTTAATTGTTGAAGATATTATTGATACTGGCAATACGCTTAGTAAAGTAATGGCAATTTTAAAATTACGCCACCCACGTAGTATTGAAATTTGCACTTTACTGGATAAACCATCTCGACGAGAAGTATCTGTAGCTGTAAAATATATCGGGTTTTCAATCCCAGACGAATTTGTCGTCGGCTATGGCATTGATTATGCCCAACACTATCGTCATTTACCCTATATCGGGCAAGTTAATTTGCTTGAACCTTGATCAATTAATTTTCAAATAAAATAAAGCAATAATAGGTCAATCAACTCAGCATTTTTAAAATAATTATTACACAATAGCGATTGAGGAGATTTTTAATTGATAGTATTACAAAATGTAGGCAATACCGTTAATTTACAATTAGATATTATCGGTTATCAATTTCCTAATTACTCGGATAATTGGTGTTTGTTAAAAATTATAGTTCAGCACCATAATAAAAGATTTGAAAAAATAGATCCTGCATTAGAAGTTAGTGACCTTTATAAGATGTACCGCTGGTTTAATGCGTTAGCAAAAGGCTGCCTTCCTTTTGATTCTGTACTTTGTTTTACTGAGCCTTGCCTTGAACTTAGCTTTATTTCTTATAATAATGAAAATGAAATTGTTAGAATATCAATCACACTAAATTGTGAAATAAAGCCAGATTTTGCTTTAGATGATCCCGATAACTTGATTGAAGATTGGACACTTTATTTCGATTTATCTAAAAATACGTTTGAGTCTATACTCAAAAACATTGACCAATGGATACAAGATTATCCATTAAGATAAAGAAATTGAAAATAAACGGCGTTTTAATAGACTATAAAATAGTTAATATGTTAGATTGATGAATTGAGCAAATTCAATAAAATAATCGCATAAAATTAACTTTTAAAGTTTAA
Source organism: uncultured Gilliamella sp. (assembly GCA_945271295.1). Lineage (GTDB taxonomy): Bacteria > Pseudomonadota > Gammaproteobacteria > Enterobacterales > Orbaceae > Gilliamella. Next base: position 6,863 of record CALYPG010000018.1, read on the forward strand.
TATTACAACACGAGGTGGGTGTGTCACGATTTTCCTATTCCTTATTTTTACTTTTAACCATAACAACAACATCAAGTTATGCTGATATGAAGTTATCAATAAAAGGATTATCAGGAGAACTTGCGGAAAATGTCGATGCACGTATTTCATTAATTCCTTCTAATAAAATTGATAACACACCTTATTTTAAACATTATTTTGAAAGTGAAGCGCAAAAAGCGTTACGTGCTTTAGGTTATTATTCCCCAGTCTTTCAATATGATGATCATGACCCTAAAATTATGATTGTGGAAATTTTTCCAGGTGAACCTACTATCATTGGTCAATTGAATATTAATGTTCTTGGTGAAGGTCAATACGATAAAGATTTTAAAGAGTTATTGTCACACAATCTACCCAACATTGGCGATGTATTAAATCATGGACAATATGAAGCTTTTAAAAAAAGCTTACAAAACTTATCACTGAGAAAAGGGTATTTTGATGCTAATATGACTAAGCATCAATTAGCCGTATCTAATTCGTTACATCAATCATTTTGGAATATTGATTTCAATACAGGACAACGCTATAAATTTGGCAAAGTGACTTTTCATAATGAAAAAATTCGTGATGATTACCTTGCTAATATTATTCCTTTCAAAGAAAATGAAGCGTACACAGCCGAACAGTTATCATTATTTAACCGACGCCTTGCGTCTACTAACTGGTTTAACTCTGTTGTTGTTGCGCCTGATTTTTCAAAAGTCACGAATGATAAGATATTACCAATAGATGTTGCAACTTCGCCTCGCAAAAAAAATAGTATGGATCTCGGATTGGGGTTTTCAACAGATAATGGTGTACATGGTAAAATTGGTTGGAATAAACCCTGGATCAACAGACGTGGGCAAAGTTTGCAAAGTAATTTGTCACTGTCTTCACCAGAACAATCCCTCACTATGAGTTATAAAATTCCATTAAAAAAATCGCCACTTGTCGATTATTACACCATCCAAGGTGGTTATAAAAAAATTGATAATAATGATACTGACTCTCGTTCCTATACGTTTGGTGTGTTACGTAACTGGGATAATTATGAAGGTTGGAAACGGGCATTGGGATTAAGTGTATTACGTGATGATTTTACCCAAGGTGATGCGAGTTTTAAAACGTTCCTTTATTACCCTACACTAAGCTTGTCACGCATTCGTACCGATAACAATTTATTTGCGATGTGGGGCGATTCACAACGCTATTCAATAGAAGTTGCCGGAGAATCATTAGGATCTGATATTAATTTAGTTCGTTTTCAAGCTCAACAAAGTTGGATCCGATCAATACATGATTCACATCGTTTTATTGTGCGAGGTAATTTTGGAATTATACAAGCTAGCAATTTTGATCGTGTTCCACCATCTTTTAGATTTTTTGCCGGTGGCGATCGTAGTATTCGTGGCTATGGCTACCAATCAATATCACCCGAAGATAAAAAAGGCAAATTGAAAGGGGCCTCTAAGCTCATCACGGGTTCAGTAGAATATCAATATAATTTGACAGGTTCATGGTGGGGAGCTTTATTTGTCGATAGTGGTGAAGCAATTGATAAAGTGGACAAAAGCAAATTTTATACTGGTGCTGGATTTGGTATCCGCTGGGCATCCCCTGTTGGTCCGATTAAAATAGATTTAGCCACACCAACAAACAGAAAAGATACCGGCTCTATTCACTTATATATTGGTTTAGGAACCGAATTATAAAATGACAAAAAATCCAATTCGAGTTAAAAAAGTCAAAAAGTTAAGACAGATACGCAAATGGAAAAAACGTAGTTTTGCCATTTTATCGGCTTTTATAGTACTTGTTATCTTTATTATTGTCATAATTTATACCAGCCTCGGAGTAAAAATTACAACGCTTGTTTTACATAAATTTTTACCCGAATTAAAACTTGAACAAGTTGAAGGTACATTTCATAATTTACATGTTAAAGGATTGTCGCTTGATTTACCTGGTGTTAATGTTCAAATAGACGATGCCTCGCTAACATTATCGGGATTATGTTTACTACAAACTAAAATTTGTATTAAGCATTTTAATGCTGACGGAGTAAATGTTTCGGTCAATACCGATCAATTAAAAAAAACACCTGACCAACCTGAGTCCGAAGAACGTTTTATTATCAAAATGCCTCTTCCTATTGAACTTCAACAAACATCGCTAACTAACGTTAAAGTCCAAGTTGATGATATGCAATTTGGTATGTCTGACTTTAATGGTAAAGCTACATGGGTTAATGAGAAACTTTATGTTTATCCAGCAACTGCAATGGGTTTACATGCGATTTTTGCCGATCAACCGCAAACAGTTATTTCGAAAAAGCCAGAACAGAATATTCCCCTTAATCAGATGATTAATCACTTATTTAATCAACCTTTGATTAATTCATTGCCTCAAGTCAATATTCCATTAGATATTGATGTGTTAAGTTTAACAGGCGATAATTGGTTATTACATATTGGTGGGCAAGATTATCGTTTTGATCAAGTTACCATTCAAACGAATACAATTAATAATCATATTGTTGTTAAGCAAGTTGATACCGAAGTTAAAACACCCTATGCCAATGGACATGCGCTAATATCTGGTGAAATAACACTAGGTAATGATTGGCCAGTTTTCGCATTAGTTAAAGCAAAAACAGCTGAAAATCAATTTGATGGGCATTTTTCTGGAAAATTACTTGGCGAACTTAAGACTACAACAACAATTATAGGTTTAAATCAGCTAACTATTGACGGACATATAAACTTTATCGAAAAATATCTACCTGCTATGGTTAATATCAATGGCAAACATATCCAATGGCCGATTGAAGGACCGGTACAATATCAACTCAATAACTTTGATTTATCACTCAATGGTACAGTTGAAAAATATCAACTAGTCACAAAAGGCGCCATTGCAGGTCAAGCATTGCCTGATACTAGTTTTGATATTTTGGCTAATGGTACTAATGACGAAGCAATATTTGATCATGCTATGATTAAGTTACCACAAGGAAAAGTTGATCTTGCTGGGAAAATTAATTGGCAAAAAGCACTACAGTGGGAAACGCAAATTAAGCTTGATAAGGTTGATCTAAGTAACGAATTACCAACTTATCCAATCAAATTAACTGGCAACTTTAACAGCACTGGAATGCTAGAAGGTGAAACTTGGCAATTAAAGTTAGCCGAATTAAAACTCAACGGTAATATCAAAGGCGCTAACTTTACTACTAATGGTGGTCTTTTTATTAACTCTCAAAATAATGTAACGGCTAATAACTTGGTAGTTAATTGGGGAAAAAATCGATTCGAATTAACAGGTTCTACTCAGAAAGGCGATTTAATAGCTAAATTAAATTTTGCTAACCCTTCTTTATTAATTGACGGTTTGAATGGTCAAATTGATGGAAATATTAAAATAAACGGAACACCATCTGAACCAATCTTCTTGACTGATCTGAACATAAACAAATTAACGTTGCCAAACCTCAGCGTGAATAGAGCAAACCTTTCCGGTAAAGTTCAATACAAGCAACAGTTAAGCGGACAAATAAAACTCACAGGGCAAGGTATTGAACTTCCAAACCAAACTATTAATAAGGCTAATATAGAACTTTCTGGCAATGAAAGTCATCATAATTTAGTAATAAATATAAATGGCACGCCAGCATCATTTGTTACCTCACTGACAGGTCAAATTGATAAAGAACGGACAAAATGGACAGGCAATATTGCGCATGCTTCGTTAAATTTAGGTGATAAAAATCAGTGGCAATTAACCAAACCACTAGCCTTATCATATGATATTACTCAACAAATACCCATCATAAATGCCCATTGTTGGCGCAACGATAATTCAAGTATTTGTTTAGATAAAACTCTATCGTTTACGGCAAATACAGAGTCAAGTATTACATTAAAAGATATTGATCTTGCCAAATTACCTATTCCAAATGATGGTGAAACCAAAATTGCCGGATATATCAATGGTAAAATAGCAATTTTGTTCAATAGCAGTAGTAAAATCCCTGCCATCAATGCCAAGATTACTAGTAAAAAAGTATATGTTCAGCAAATGATAACGACACAATCACTACCTATTCCTTTCGATTTATTCAATATCAATGCTGAATTTAACGAACAACAAGCCAAAATGGATTGGAATTTTAGTTTAGATCAGCTAGGTAAAATAAAAGGCGATTTAGTTATTACCGATCCGATGCAACAAAAAAATCTAAATGGGCAATTAATCATCGATAATCTTGCGTTAGCGATTATTAATCCTCTTTTGGATAAAAAAGAATATGCCAAAGGTGCGATTAATGGTGCAGTTAAATTTTCAGGGACCTTAGCTCAGCCTGAGCTCAAAGGTAACATTGATTTAAAACATAGTGAGATCAAATCAAGCTTACTTCCCGCTGATATTAAATCAGCTAGAATCAATATCAATTTCAATGGGAAATCATCAACATTAAAGGGTGTTTTAACCACTCAAGCAGGTAATATTAATATTAACGGTAATGCTAGCTGGAATACTATAGATAAATGGCAAGCCGCATTGACCGTAAACGGTGCCGCTATGGAAGTAACCATGCCGCCAATGATTGTGATGAAAGTAATTCCCGATATCAATATAACTGCAAATCAAGATGAATTAACACTAACAGGAAAAGTTAATATACCCAAAGGTAAAATCACGGTTGAATCTTTACCACCGTCAAGTATTGATGTCTCATCAGATGAAGTAATGTTAGATGAAAATAATCGCGAAATTAAACCGCAAAACTTCGGTATGAAGATTAATAGTCGGCTGGAAATTAATATAGGAGATAAAGTAACCGTTGATGCCTTTGGCTTAAAAGCATCACTCAAAGGTAATTTGATACTGCTTCAAAGTAACAAAGGATTAGATGTACATGGAGAAATATTGATTCCCAAAGGACGGTTCCAAGCTTATGGGCAGGATTTAATTGTACGTAAAGGCGTGCTTACTTTTTCAGGTCCTACTGACCAAGTGATGTTGGATGTCGAAGCGATACGAAACCCTGACTCGATGGAAAATAACACTATTACTGCTGGAATACGTGTAACAGGATTATCAACTGATCCAAAAGTGGAGGTGTTTTCAGATCCAGCGATGTCACAGCAAGAAGCACTTTCTTACTTAATACGGGGACAAGGGCTTGATAGTTCCGACCAAAGTGATAACGATATGATGACAGCACTTTTAGTGGGATTAGGCACAGCCAAAACGGGGAAATATATTGGTGATATTGGCAATATTTTTGGTATTAAAAACCTTTCTCTCGATACACAAGGAGCGGGGGATAGTTCCAAAGTAGTAGTAAGTGGTTATATATTACCTCATTTGCAACTCAAATATGGTGTTGGCATTTTCGACTCTCTAGCAACATTTACTCTGCGTTATCGATTAATGCCTAATCTTTTTTTAGAAGCAACTTCGGGTCTTGCGCAAGCAGTAGATCTTATTTATCAATTTGAATTTAACTAATGGTTGTGAGTTGTTAATAAAATGTTACGTTTATTCTCGCCATTTATTATGGCGAGACGTCCTTTTGTTTATAACCAACAAGCATTTCTCGTTTGAGACCAAAACCTTTACGTTTACTTACTGTAAATCCTGCACTAAGTAAATTCCGACGTACAAACCCAGCTGCGGTAAAAGTCGCAAAACTACCATGGCAAGCTGTTATCTGATAACAAGCTTTGAACAATGATTCTGACCACATATCGGGATTTTTAGCTGGTGCAAAGCCATCAAAAAACCAGGCATCTATTAATATTTTTTGTTTGGCTAAAAAATCAGGAAATAGGGAAACGTCATTATAAAACACAGTTAAACTGATATCTGCAAACTGACAACTAACATCCGTAGTCAAACTTGCTTGTAACTGCTGAGCTAATGATTTTAATTGTTCATTATTCTGAATAATATTTTCATGAATCTTTGTCATTTCTGAATTTGATAATGGATATTTCTCGACACTAAAAAAATCTAACTTTTTTAAAATATGATTTGGATACTCTTTTTTGAATTGCAAAAATGTTTGCCACGCAATCAAAAAACTCAGGCCAGAACCGAAACCCGTTTCGCCAATGATAAAGTTATCTTGTTTATGCTCAATAAAGCGTTGATATAAATTATTACCCTCAATAAATACATAAGTTGTTTCATCGATCGCACCAGCCGTATTGAAATAGACATCATCAAAATAAGTAGAAATTGGATTTAGGTTTTCATCCCAGCTAATTGTTGATTCAAACATAATACCCCCTTAACATCACGATTTTAGAGGAAACTGTATATTCATATAGATTATGTATATAATACGCCAGGTTAACTTGTGAGGTAAATTATGATTTTTCTATTTCGCTTAATTAGTGTGGTCTTTTTAGGAGTTATTATTTGTATTTTAGGCATACTATTTTGCTTGTTTAACCCACGAAATCCGAAAAATGTTGCACGTTTTGCCCATTTATTTAGCTTTTTCTTTAAACCAATCTTTGGTGTAAAAGTTACCACGCGTAAGTTTGCAAACATAGAAACCATGGGCAACTGTGTTTATATCGCCAATCACCAAAATAACTTCGATATGGTTGTAGCTGCCGATATTGTGCAAGCTAAAACCGTAACGGTTGGCAAAAAAAGCTTGGCTTGGATCCCTTTTTTTGGTCAACTCTATTATTTGACTGGTAATATTCTTCTTGATCGCAACAATAAATCCAAAGCTCACAATACCATTAATCAAGTTGTTGATGAAATTAAAAAACATAATATTTCTATTTGGATGTTTCCCGAAGGAACACGTAGCCGTGGACGAGGATTGTTACCATTTAAAACAGGCGCATTTAAAGCTGCAATTGCTGCCGGGGTACCTATTGTGCCTATATGTGTATCTGATACCAATAATATTAAACTTAACCGTTTAAATAATGGTCATATGATTGTAGAAATGCTTGAACCAATTGATACCAAAAGCTTACGAAAAGAAGATGCCAGAACACTGATGGAACAATGTTATCAGCGAATGAAAAATAAAATAGATCAAATAAATGATGAAGTTAACAAACTGAATAATCAGAAGTAATGATGACTAAACAAGATCGTAATTTTGATGATATCAGCAATAAGTTTGCTAAAAATATTTATGGTACAACCAAAGGCCAAATTCGAGAAACCATCGTCTGGCAAGAATTAGAAAACATGCTAGCGTTCTATCCTAGCAATAAACCTTTACAAATTTTAGATGCTGGTGGTGGACAAGGTCAACTAGCATGTAAACTGGCTAAACTTGGACATCAAGTTACACTATGTGATATCTCAGCTCAAATGTTAGCATTAGCCAAACAACAGGCTCAAAAAGATGATTTAACTTTAAACTTTATTCACAGTTCCATTCAATTACTCGACAGTCATATTAAAGAACAATTTGATTTAGTCATTTGTCATGCTGTATTAGAATGGGTTGCAGATCCCATTGTGATATTACAAACACTAAAAAAATACCTAAAACCCAATGGTTATTTGTCATTAATGTTTTATAACTACCATGCATTATTATTTAAAACAGTTACTTTAGGGAATTTTGGTTATACCCAAACTGGACTGGCTAAACGTAAAAAAAAGACACTTTCACCAGATTTTCCAAGAGTGCCTAATGATGTTTATAACTGGCTTACTGAGCTAAAGTTTGACATTACTCAAACAACGGGGATTCGTATTTTCCATGATTATTTGCTTAATAAAAGTAAAGCACAGACCGACTTTGAACAACTACTTGAACTTGAAAAACAGTATTGTCATGAAGATGCTTATCTTAAAATAGCAAGATATATTTTAATAACAGCTAAAAATAGGAATAAATAACCTGTTTATTTGATAAAAAAGGATAGAGTAATAAAACTCTATCCTTTTTTTAATTTAAATGTTAAAAGAAGATTGCATTAACAACCAATAGTGATACTGTGCCGGCTACCCAAAGAACAGTTGAAGTTATACTCCAAACTTTAATCTGTTCTTTAACCTCAGTGATACCTAATGAACGGTTAACCACCCAGAAATAAGCATCATTAAAGTGTGAAAACATAAATGAACCAATTGAACAACCTAATCCTGCCATAATTGGATTTACACCGAGAGTGCCAATCATAGGGGCCGTAATGCTTGCTGCTGTAATCATAGCAACAGTACCAGAACCTTGGATTAAACGGATTAAAGTTGAAATTGTCAATGGTAATAAAATACCCGGTACACCAATTTGTACAATATATTGTGCGATAATTTGTCCAGTTCCTGAATCACGCAGAACCATTCCTAACGCACCGCCTCCACCAATAACAAGTAAAACAATCCCTGCTGATCGAATGGAGTTCTCCATTTGATGCACCACATCTTTACGTGGGAAGGAATTGGTTAACGACATTATGGCAATTAATAACCCAATTCCCACTGCAACAATTGGGTGCCCCATGGTTTTTACCATAACAGCAATGGTATTATCCCATTTCATTTCACCAACTAATGTTGCACTCAAAATTAAAATAATTGGTATGACAATTGGAGCGAATGAAGCTAACGCACTTGGTAAATCTTGATCATTTTGTATATCATTCGACTGTACGACTAAACGTTCACGAGTGAAATTTTCACCATCTTCGGTAGGAATTTGATAGATACTACGTCCTACATAACGAGTATAGATAAATCCCGCAATAGTAATCGGCACTGCAAGCACCATCGCCCAAAGCATATATTCCCCTAAGCCAATACCAAACTGTGATACCACACCAAATGGCCCTACAGCAGGTGGAATCATACTATGACTTATAACTAAACCCATTGCCAAAGTTGAACCTAAACCGACCACTGATTTTCCTGTACTTCGGGAAATTGCTTTCACCAAAGGTAATAAAACAATAAAAGCAGAATCACAAAATACCGCTAAACTAACAAGTAATCCAATAATTACCAGTGCGATCTCTTCTCGTCCCTTTCCTAAAAGATTAATAAAAACTTGAGCCATCTTTTGAGCTGCACCACTCATTTGTAAAATGGATCCCATCATCACCCCAAAACCGATAACAATACCGATATTACCGAGTGTATTACCAAATCCTTTACTGATGGTGGTAATCATAAAATCACCTGGCATCCCACCTAACGAACCGGTGATAAACGCTGAGATAATTAATGCAGGGAAAGCCTGAATTCTGGTTCTTAAAATCATAAACAGTAATAAAGTAATAGCGACAAGTAAACCTGCTACCATGCGCCAACTATTTTTTTCAATACTGTGTAAACTACCTAAATAAAAGACAATAAGTCCTACAACCAATAAAATAATGCCATTAAGCATGACATAAGGGTAGAGTGATTTTTTACTATTCGTTTTTTTTGACATATAAAAATCTCCTTCCGATAGTGAAGTTATCACTATCGAATATGAAATTATAATAAATTAAAAATATACCTGTTAATGTTTAAAGTTAGGTGCGTACAATGCAGCCAAACGAATTGCTTCTATTAAACTTACTGGATTTGCGATCCCTTTTCCGGCTATGTCATTAGCTGTGCCATGATCCACCGAAGTACGAAGAATTGGCATACCATTGGTAATAGAAATAGTACGATGAAAATCTACCATTTTAGTCGCAATATGACCTTGATCGTGGTAAGGTGATAAAACTGCATCATAATTACCACCCATTGCAAAATAGAACACGCTGTCAGCAGGTTTTGGTCCTGAGATATTAATCCCTTTCTGTTTAGCCATCTCTATGCCAGGTAATAAAACATCGTCATCTTCATGACCAAATAATCCATGTTCACCACAGTGAGGATTAATACCAGCAACGGTCATCTTCGGATTTTTGATACCTAACTTAACTAATGCATCATTACAACGAATAGCATAATCACATACTCTTTCGGGGGTTAAAGATTCAATAGCTTTAACTAACGCCAAATGACGAGTTAAGAAAAACACGCGTAAATCCCTAACCTGAAACATAGTAAGGGGATCTTGACTATTAGTTAGATCGGCCAAAATTTCAGTATGACCAATATAATTAACCTTACCGGCTTTTAATGATTCTTTATTAATTGGCGTGGTAGCAATGGCATCAAGCTTACCTTGCATGGCAAGAGTGGTAATTTCTTTAATGTAACGAAATGCAGCCTGACCACATTGTCCTTCAATTTGTCCAATTTTAAATGTGTTATAATCCAGTTCACCACATTGGATCAAATTTAATACATTTGGTTTATCCTGTATTTGAGACAGATCTTTAATTTCATTGATATGTAGATTAATTTTTGAGAATCGACATGCATCCGCTAAGACTTTTTTGTCTCCGGTAACTACTACGCAACCATATTCATATGTTTCTGGAGCAGCTATACTTTTAACTACAATTTCTGGTCCAATTCCCGCAGGATCTCCCATAGGAACACCTATTAAACAACGACGACTCATTTTATACTCCTTTATAATAGTAAATTTATACTACCAATTTATTCACTCATTTTTTCACTGAGGTAGTGATATCACCTTTTATGAATGTTGATGACTTTCATGTGAAGAAATTTTGGTACTTAAATAATCAATACAATGAACTAATGTATTATCATTACCAACAAATCCTCCCTTAGTGACGATTGAATAACCATCACACTTACCACCAACAAGATGTCCATAAACGGTTAATGGTTCAACTTCATCTTTAAGCAAAAAGCCACTACTACCTAAACGATTGACCACATTAACCGTTACATCGCCACCACTGGTATAAATGCCACGAATAACAGAGTTAGGTTGAAATAGTATTTGTGCTGTAATTTCAGCAATACCTTGGTTCAACGCATTACTAGCGTCAACCATTGTCATCTTATTTTTGGTCGCTAGGCTAGCTAAATCACAAACATGTTCAGGCATTTCCACCGTATCAATGCCAATCACATCAAATTGCTCAATTTTGGCTAATAGCCTTTCCACAATTGGCTTAGCCTTTTTAGGATCTTTCGATATTTCAATTAGTTCATTGACTAAAACCGTTTCTAACCAAACTTTGCGGTCATATTTCAATTTTTTAATTTGTCGCTGGGTTAAATCCGATACACTACCAATAGCTATAAACACTTTATTTGCCATTTTTCGCTCAGCTGAATAACGCAAATGGGCAAATTGTGCAGTAAAAGGGCCAGGATCAACACAAAAAACAGGTAAAGCAGAATTATTGGCTGCTTGTGCAATAACACTGATATCAGTATCAGTTGTTGCATCAAAAATCACAATACGCCCACCTTGCTGATAAATCTGTTTCAACCTTTGTTCTACTCGCTCTTTGCCTTCTAATACATCTTTTAAGGCAATATGTGAAATTGGATAACGAGACTGACAACGAAATAATTCTAAAATTGAAGATTCTGTCATAGGGTTTTTAGGATCATTACGCATTGCGGTATTTTGTAATGGAATGCCATTAACTAATAACGATCCGCCAACACATATCCGGTCGCTTGATGGGTAAACAGGTACGACTAGAGCCATTAATTCCGGATCATTATCAATTACCGCATCAACTTCAGCGCCTAAATTACCACGGAGAGTAGAATCAATACGCTTACTAATTAATGGACGATATTGTTTAAACTGGCTAATACAATTCACAACGCGAGAATAAGCTTCTTTATATGGAATTGAACGCGAATCTGTTGCAAATGAAATTACATCAAATTTAGTTAAATCTTCATTAAATTTTTCTAAACAAGTAATGGCATTAAATCCTTTTTTACTTAATAATGCACTAGTGGCATTCGCACCTGTTAGGTCATCTGCTACAACGGCTACTTTCATATTTTTGCTCCCTTTCAATACTAAGTTCACTAAATGAACTCCTTATATATAGTTATAGAACTATATTCTTAATATCTAAGATGCTTATTGCGGCTCATAGATATATTTAATATCCTGTTTTATTAGATTTTTTTCGAAATTATCTGGGAATTTTTTTTCTGTAATAAGATAATTAAACCGATTTAAATCACAAATTTTGAAACGACAACGTAGTCCTAATTTACTGCTATCGACTAATAGTACCGATTGAATGGCTCTTGATACTGCCATCCATTTGCAATCTGCTTTAATTTGAGTGGTAGTTAATGCGCCATCTTCAAGATTAAAACCATCTGCACCAATAAAGGCTAAATCAATCACTTGTTCAGATAAATATTTCATAGCCTGAGTGTTGTAAGCCGCTACACTCGATACCTGAATTTCACCCGGACAAATGATGGTATTAACTTCAGGACGATGTGTTAATTCAATTGCAGCATGTAAATCAAGCGTAATCACTGTAACCGGTACATTAATATTGAGCGCAAATTCGCGCATTGTTGTTCCGGCATCAATAAAAATAACCATCCCAGGTTGCAATAAGCTTGCAGCTATTTTACCAACCAGTTTTTTGCCTTCGGAAAAGCGACTTTGTTTTACATTATAAAGTGGTGTTCCATTTAAAAAGCTGCGTTTAATTTCTCCACCATAGGACACTTTAACTAAACCTTTTTCTTGTAATAGTTTTAAATCGCGTCGAATGCTCATATGTGAAACCGAAAATAAGTTCGTCAATGAATTGATCGTTGCTACATCATATTCATCTAAGTACTCTAAAATGCGTTTATATCTAGGTGAATCTTGATTCATAAGGCTTCTCGCTATTAAGTTGGGCTTATTGTAATTACAAACTTATCTAAAATATGTTAATTTTTTAACACTTTCACACCCATCTTTAACAAATGTGATCAAGATCAAACTTTAACGTTTTTAGCGATAAATTTATGTTAATGATTAAATTAACCCCTCCATTTATGAGTAAAATTATTTTTAAGCTATTCATTTATGCTTTTGAAGATCTTGATAAACTAAAACACAAGTAACTTATAAGACTATCTAAAACTAACCTATATTCTTGAAAAACAACAAAATGGAATAATCATTATGCTTAGTAAAAATGAAATCATTCAAACTGCAGTGCAGGTGTTACAAGAAGAAGCAACGGCAATTGAATCTCTTGTTACAACTATCAATGATAATTTTATCAAGGCGGTAGAATTGATTTTAACTATCAAGGGGAGGGTAATTGTAACCGGCATGGGTAAACCCGGTTATATTGCGCATAAACTTTCGGCAACCTTAATGAGTACTGGTACCCCGTCTTTTTATTTACACCCAGCCGAAGCCATTCATGGTGATTTAGGCAGCATTACCAAAGACGATATCATTATTGCAATATCAAATAGTGGTGAAACAACAGAAATCATTAATATTTTGTCCACAATAAAAAAAATAGGTGTCCCAATAATTTCAATTTGTGGTAATGCATCATCAACTTTAGCGCGTTTTGCTACCTATCATTTAGATGCCCATATTAAACATGAAGCATGTCCACTTAACTTAGCCCCAACTACCAGCACTACTGTCCAGCTAGCATTGGGTGATGCCTTAGCTGTTACCATTATGAAGGCTAAAGGTTTTACTGATAAAGATTTTGCTTTTTATCATCCGGGCGGCAACCTAGGGCAAGTACGTTTAATGACAGTTAAACAACTGGTTGAAAAGCATCAACGACAGATCTCAATTACATCAGAAAAAACGATCTCTGATGCAATTTTTGTGATGACAGAATCGGGTATTGGGGCTGTGGCTATTGTCGATAAAAATCATCAACTATTAGGCATTATTACTGATGGCGATATTCGTAGACAACTCAAATCTTATCCTGACTTATTAAATAAGCAAGTAAGTCAAATAATGATAACAACACCAACAACAATTAATGAATCTCAATATGTAACAGACGCTATTGAACTTATGGAACGACACCAACCTCGTCCAATTACAGTTTTACCGGTAGTTGATATGCAAAAACAATTAATTGGAATGATTCATATTACCGATATTTATCGTTAACTTTTAGCCTTTTGTATACTAGCAAAAAACGTTGCCTAGATTATGTTTGTGAAAGCAACGAATAATCACTTAAACTTAAATGATTACTCGAAAATTCTTGCATAAATCGGTATGATAAGCATATTAATTCTATCAGTGAAGGAAAGTAATTATGATTGTTGTTACCGGTGGTGCAGGATTTATTGGCAGTAACATTGTTAAAGGGCTAAATGAACAAGGACGCAAAGATATATTAGTCGTAGATGATTTAACCGATGGTACCAAATTCGCCAATCTGGTTGATTTAGACATTGCTGATTATATGGATAAAGACGAGTTTATTGCAGCAATTATTGCTGGTGAAGATCTCGATATTGATGTTATTTTTCATCAAGGCGCTTGTTCCTCTACCACGGAATGGAATGGTAAATTTATGTTAGAAAACAATTACGACTATTCCAAAGATTTATTACATTACTGTTTAGATTTTAATATTCCATTTTTATATGCTTCATCTGCAGCGACTTATGGTGGTCGCAGCGATAATTTTATTGAAGATCGCACCTATGAAAAACCATTAAATGTGTATGGTTATTCTAAATTTTTGTTTGATCAATATGTAAGAGCAATATTACCGCAAGCTGATTCACAAATTTGTGGATTTCGTTATTTTAATGTCTATGGGCCACGCGAAACACACAAAGGCAGTATGGCTAGTGTCGCTTTTCATTTAAATGAGCAGATTAATAAAGGTGAAAAACCAAAATTATTTGAGGGCAGTGACAACTTTAAGCGCGATTTTATTTATGTCGATGATGTTGTTAATGTTAATTTATGGTTCTGGAAAAATAACATTTCTGGTATTTTCAATTGTGGCACAGGTCGTGCAGAATCATTTCAAACTGTAGCCGATGCAGTACTTAATTATCATCAAAAAGGGGAAATAGACTATATCCCGTTCCCTGATCATTTAAAAGGACGCTATCAGAGCTTTACTCAAGCAGATTTGACTAAATTTAGACAAACTGGTTGCCCAATTGAATTTAAAACCGTCACTGAGGGCACCACTAAATATATGCAATGGCTCAATGAGCGATAGAAGGTAATTAAATGAAAACTCTCATTATTGGACCATCATGGGTTGGCGATATGATGATGTCACAAAGCTTGTATCGCACATTGAAGCAGCTTAATCCAAATAATGAAATTGATGTGATGGCGCCAGCTTGGTGCCGAGCATTATTAACTAAAATGCCTGAGATTAATCAATCGATTGCTATGCCTTTAGGTCATGGTGAGTTTGAGCTAGCAAAACGTTTTAAATTAGGCAAGTCTTTGCGTGATAGCCATTATGATCAAGCTATTGTTTTGCCTAACTCATTAAAATCGGCCTTAATTCCTTTTTTTGCTAAAATTCCCAAACGCACTGGTTGGAAAGGTGAAATGCGGTATGGTTTGCTAAATGATATGCGGAAACTTGATAAGCAAGCGTTTCCATTAATGGTGCAACGTTATATTGCCCTTGCTTATCCTAAGCAACAAATTCACTCAGCGGAGGAATTACCTCAACCGCTTTTGTGGCCAAAGTTAAATGTAGATCAAAATGAAGTTATTGAGTCATTAGTTACTTTTAATATTCCTCAAGATACACCTTTAATTGGCTTTTGTCCGGGTGCTGAATTTGGACCAGCCAAACGTTGGCCTGATTATCATTATGCTGTACTTGCTGATATGCTAGTTAAACAACATGCCAAAATTTTAATTTTCGGCTCAGTAAAAGATCGCCAAGTTGGTGAGCAAATTATTGCGCGCATGACCTATAAAGATCAGTGTATTAATCTTGCGGGAGAAACAAAACTTGAACAAGCTGTTAGTTTGATCAGAGCCTGTGAGGCAATTGTAACTAATGATTCAGGTTTAATGCATGTAGCCGCTGCACTAGATCGCCCTTTAGTTGCTCTTTATGGACCAAGTAGTCCCGAGTTTACTCCGCCCTTATCAAACAAAGCAAAGGTTATCCGTTTAATTACCGGATATCATCGTGTTCGTCAAGGTGAGGCTGAGCAAGGTTATCACCAAAGTCTTATAGATATAAAGCCTGATAACGTTTTTGAAACCTTGATGAAATTAATTGCAGATTGTAAAAAGAATAACTGATTATGCGCATACTTGTCGTTAAAACCTCATCAATGGGTGATGTACTGCATACCTTACCGGCTTTAACAGATGCGGCAAATTGTTTAGCCAATGTCACTTTTGATTGGGTAGTTGAAGAAAATTTTGCTCAAATTCCTAGTTGGCATTTTGCTGTCGAGAATGTCATCCCGGTTGCTATTAGGCGCTGGCGAAAAAATTGGTTTGCTAAGCAAACTCGCCACGAACGCCACCAATTTATTCAATGTCTAAGGCAAACAGAATATGATTGTATTATTGATGCTCAAGGATTGATAAAAAGTGCTTTTCTTATCACCCGCAAAGCTCGTGGTATCAAACATGGATTAGATCGTAAAAGCATCAAAGAACCCATTGCTAGTTGGTTTTATGACATTAAGCACCCTGTGCCCAAACAATTACATGCTATTGAGCGAGTCAGGTTATTATTTGCCGCAAGTTTAAACTATACTTGCCCAACTACTATGGGTGATTATGCCATTGCTCGTCATTTTTTATCGGCATTACCAAGCGATAACCAACAATATTTAATTTTTTTGCATGCCACAACGCGAGATGAAAAACATTGGACGGAAGAAGCTTGGCGCCAATTAATTAGGATAGTAGAACCTAGTGGTTTAAAAATTAAATTACCATGGGGAGCACCGCACGAACACGAGCGAGCTATCCGCTTGGCACAGAATTTTAGACATGTTGAAGTATTGCCCAAACTTTCACTTTCTCAAGTGGCAACCGTTATTGCTGGTGCGAAAGCTGTCGTTTCGGTCGATACTGGCTTAAGTCACTTAACTGCGGCATTGGATCGACCAAATATTACTTTATTTGGTGAAACTGACCCACAATTGATTGGTGGGTATGGTAAAAATCAATACAGTATTATATCGCCAAGTAAAAGCATGCAAACTATTACCGCCGAGCAAGTTTATCAAAAATTGAAAGATTTTTTATAATGATTATTTAAATTTCATGGCTTAATTAATAAGGAGTCGACAGAGTGGATAAATATTGTGAGCTTATTCGTGAAAAGTATGCACAAATTGGTAGTAATGACCTTGGTTATATTGAAGATGCATTAAATGCTGTTATGCAGGTACTTGATGAAGTCGTGCGTGATGAACAAGTACCTGAGCAGTTAAGACATAAAGCCGCTTATGCAGCGGCAAATTTATTAATGAGTGATTTTGAGGTCAATTAATAGTCGGTAAATTAATAACAAACCGAGTGGATTGGTCATCTGATTCGACATAAATGCTACCTTTATGGGTTTCAATAATTGATTTAACGATTGCCAAACCAATACCTGCACCTGAACTATTTTTATTGCCCTCACGATGGCGTGATTCATCGACTCGATAGAAACGATCAAAAAGGTGAGGTAAGTCTTTACTGTCAATCTTATTACCTGGATTAGAGATGATTATTTTTACCCTTTTGTCAGTTATTTGACTTAAAGCAATAATGATTTTTTCATTCTCAGGTGTATAACGAATGGCATTGGACAAAATATTACTTATTGCGCGTCCTAACATCATTTTATCACCTTGAATATGCGAACAATTACCTTCAATACTAAAAGTGATATTTTTTTCATCGGTAAGTGGTTCAAAATACTCACACATCATTAAAATCATTTTATGTAAATCAATATCAATTAAGTTTGGAACCAATTGTCGATTATCCGCTTGTGCTAAAAAAAGCATATCTGATATCATTTGTGACATCCTTTCATATTCTTCTAAATTGGAATATAGAATCTCCCGATATTCATATGTTGACCTGGCATTGTTTAACACAATTTGCGTTTGCGTAGTTAAATTAGTAATAGGCGTGCGCATCTCGTGCGCAATATCTGCAGTAAAATTGCGTTGTCGATGAAAAACATCTTCCATACGATTAAGCATATTATTGAAGGCTTTAACTAAGCTAACATATTTAATTGGTACTGATGATGTAGAAATACGGTAATTAATGCTTTTCAAATTAATACGTTCTATTTTCTTAATTAAACGATTAATCGGCTTTTGGGTAAAATAGATGGTAATTAGTGATCCTACTAAAGCTAGTATACAGGCAATGGCTATTAGTATGCCCAAACCATGTCTCAATCGACTTATAAATTCAAGTTGTAAGTCACGACCAACAGCAACAATAGTAATATACTGTTTATCTTCATCAATAATAAGTTTTGAAGCAGCAATTCGATAAGAAGAGTTATTCATATCGGAAATTGCCGTAGTATGATCAGCAATAATTTTTTCAAAAACGGCAGATTTTAAAGCTATAGCTAAATTTGGTCCTCTCGTGCGGTATACTATTTTTCCTGCATCGTCAATAATATAAACAAATAAACGGTGGTGCCCAGTCAGAATTAATAATAGATTCTGCAAAAATTCATCACGATTATCATCAGGAGAATAATAACACAACTCACGCTCTATCGAAGTAATGACAGAATTAAGTTCAGTTACATTTTGTTGAATTGAAAATTTTTCAAAAGAACGCTCAATAAGATAACTGAAACAGTAAAGCAACCCACAAGTTAGTAGGCAAACAATAATAGGTAAACGGAACGAAATTATATTATTCGACTTCATCCAATACATCTAATTTATAACCCATGCCACGAACAGTGTGAATTAGTTTCGGTTCAAATTCTGCATCTATTTTATTGCGTAATCGCCTAATTGCTACATCAATAACATTAGTATCGCTATCAAAATTCATATCCCATACTTGTGAGGCAATTAGCGAACGAGGTAAAACTTCACCTGGATAACGTAAGAAATATTCTAATAACAAGAACTCTTTATTCGTTAAATCAATACGTTTACCTGCACGTGTTACCGTACGTTTTGGCAAATCCATGACTAAATCGGCAATACTTAATTGATAATTGTTAACTTGCGGAACATTACGTCTTAATAAAGATTTGACTCTAGCTAACAGTTCAGCAAATGAAAAAGGTTTAACTAAATAATCATCAGCGCCTAAATTCAATCCTTTGACTTTGTCTTCGACGCTACCCATTGCCGTAAGTAAGATAATTTGCGTATCTTTACCTACCTCCCGAAGTGATTGTACTATTTTCCAACCAATAATATCAGGTAACATTACATCAAGAATAATTAAATCATAATCTTCGGTCATTGCTCTATGATATCCATCCAGACCATTATTAGTCAGATCGACAATGAATCCAGACTCCATTAAACCTTGACGAAGATACTCACCTGTTTTTTGTTCATCTTCAACAACTAACAATTTCATATTGAATATATCCTTTGCTATTTTATAAGGTTATCGAAATTGCATAATGCGCTAATAGAATATAGGAATAACTCAAATGCTAAGATGATAATTCAATGACTATTTTGTAATTTGCCAGCCATCAACCTGTTTGTTTGTATCTGTTATAGTAGCTACACAATGATTCATAAGGCTAGACAGTATTGTTTCATTGTTTTATTTCCTTTCATCCATTCCTTGCAATTTAATGCAACCCTAGTTCATCTAGGGTTTTTTTTTGCATATAGAAATGCTAATTTATTTATATACACGAAACAATAGCTAATTTGGTTTGAAGCATATTTATTTTAACAAAAATATCGCATTTTGAATACGTAAATCATTTATTTCTGCATAAGACTACGCCCGACTCAATATGATCTGTATAAGGAAACTGATCAAATAAGGCAAAATGTTTGATTTTATGTGTTGAACATAGTTGTTGTAAATTTTCATGTAATGTATGCATATTACATGAAATATAAATAATAGTTTGATAGTCCTTAAGTATATTTATAGTATTGCTATCCAGACCGCTACGAGGTGGATCAACTAGCACAGTATTACATTGATAATCATCTAGTTTAATGCCATTTAAACGTTTGAACTTACGTTCTTTTTTAATCGCACTAGTAAATTCCTCAGCTGATAAGCGTGCAATAATTAGATTATCAATATTATTTACCGCAATATTATGTTGTGCGGAATAAACCGAGACCTTAGCGATCTCAGTTGCAAGAACTTTACGGAAGTTTTGTGCCAAAGCGATTGAAAAATTACCATTACCACAGTAAAACTCTAGTAAATCACCCGATAACCCTTTAGTCACCGATATTGCCCATTCCAACATTTTAATATTTACTGAAGCATTTGGTTGAGTAAAACTGTTTTCGACTTGTCGATAATAAAACGTCTTACCCAATACTGACAGAGCTTCATCCACATAGTCAACATCCACTGGAATTTTTTGATTATTCGCTCGTCCGACCAAATTAGCATTGATGCCTTGTTCAGCTAATTGCTGTTTTAGAATTCTAGCTTGTGTAATCCATTCTTCACCTATTTTTTTATGATATAAAAGTGTGATTAACAATTGACCACTTAATGTTGAAAAATAATCAACTTGGAAAAGTAAATGCCGAAGCGTCTGGTTATGTTGTAAAAGTGGCACAATAGCCATCATTGCTTGGTTTATGAGCTTAGTTGCGTGCGGAAAATTATCAATGCGCACACGTTTTTTTGTCTTTTTATCATACATAATATGATAAAGATCTTCACCATTGTGCCACATCCTAAACTCAGCTCGCATTCGATAATGACTTATCGGTGAAGTATGTACGGTTATCTCAGGTATAGAAAAACTAGAAAAAAGTTTTTTTACAGCAATTATTTTATTTTCTAATTGTTCATTATAGGCATCAGTTGAAAAACATTGAGTCATATTGATTATTTGATTGTTATAAAATGTATATTGTTTATTAAAGGATTTTTAATTATCAGCAAAATATTACATAAAATTCTAGTGATAAAGCCACGTAATACTAATAATTAAATAGGTAACTAATGTAATTTATTAAGTTCAATTTTATCACAAACTGACAATCATATCCTAACTCCAACCTTCAATGAAAAAGAAAATAGTATGAGTGATAGAGAAGATTTGAGTGATTACTCGTAAATTGCTAACCAAGAAGGAGTATTGAAAATTTAAAATACACATCATTAAACCATAACAATGTGTATTTTATTCAATATTATCACTCGGGTGGTGATATGCCTTATAATAATGATAAGTTAGAAGGAATAACGATAACCACCGTTAACTTGTAATGAATCAAATTTATTACCAAGTGAGCTTTCTAAATCAAAATAGATAGTGTGTTTTTGATTAAGTTGCGAACTCACACCAACACCATTATTCCACCAGTTTCCTTTAAATGAATGGTTCTCTTTACTATTATTTAATTTATAGTAAGTATCACCATCAAATTCTCTGACAATTCCAGTTTTTACATAAACATTCAAATTATTATTCTCAGATTTAATTTCATAACCGAATGAGGCAGATGCACGACCAAGTATAGAATTATAGTCACCTAATTTGACTTTGAGCCCATTTGATTGCGGATTTACCATTAAAAATTAAGTTACCGCCAGACACAGAAATATCGCCTGTTATGTCTGCTTCTCCATTCAAAGTCAATGACGAATCACCAATACTAATGGCAGAAGAAGCGTTATTATTAATACGGTCAATAGCGGTTAGAGTCGTTTTTCCTTCAACTGTTACAGTAGTGTTTTCACCATTTAACATAATCGCAGTAATTCTATGATATCTTTGTGTAGGTTCTTGCATGTTAATGGTAAGGTCACCCTTAAAAATAGTGGTTGCCGGTGCATTATCGAGTGTGAAACCACTAAGTCCCTGTCCGCTTGAAATTTCTTCATTCATGGGATCATAGGCTGAAAGGTTTACATTGACATTTTTTTCGAATGTAGTATTACTGCCGGGTTTTATAACTATACCTTTGTTAGCAGTAATAGGAATATCAATTGTATCTTCATATATGTTAGTGCCTTGTAACTCTAGACCGGAAGGATAATCTTGTGCTAGGGATGATAAAGGTATAGCCAATATTAATCCCACGATTATTTTTTTCATTGGTTTAATTCCATTTAAAAAAATATTTTTTAAGGATAGAAATAATTTAGCAAATATATCGCTTAGTTTCAAAAAATAAAGTTAAAATGATTAAGAACTATTTATTTTTGTTAAAATTTAGCCTAAAAATGGTATATTTTTTCTATTATATAATCATAGATTGTTGATCAACTTATAATTTCCTTATTTTGTTAACTTAAAATAATAGGAGTTTTGTATGAAACTACGTAAAGTGATGATTATTGGTGTGGGCAATGTTGGTTCAACAACAGCTTATACCTTGGTTAACCGAGGGATTTGTGAAGAAATTGCGCTAGTAGATCTCAATAAAGAATTAGCATATGGACATGCTCAAGACTTGTTAGATGCGGCGGCCTATCGACAAAATATGATTAAGGTTAGTTTGCGTCAATCAACAGATTGTGCTGATATTGACATTGCTATTATTACTGTTACTTCTGGTCTTGCTCAAAAAAGTAGAGACGAGGAACTAGCAGGAACTTCCAAAATTGTTGCTAACATTGTGCCTAATATGATGAATAATGGCTTTAATGGGATTTTTTTGATTGCTACTAATCCTTGTGATGCGATTACTTATCAAGTTTGGAAATTATCGGGTTTACCTCACCATCGTGTAATTGGTACAGGAGTTTGGTTAGATACAGTCCGGTTACGTCGATTATTAGGTGAGAAGATGAATATCGGACCACAAAGTATTGATGCATTTATTGTCGGTGAACATGGTGATTCACAGTTTCCAGTTTGGTCGCATTCATCCGTGTATGGTATTCAATTAAATCAATTACAAAAAAATAAGATTGATTTTGACGATATAGGACTATCTGCTAAAAATAAAGGATTTGAAATAGTAAAATATAAGCACTGTACTGAGTATGGTATTAGCAGTACCATTACTGAAATTTGTCAACATATCTTTACTAATAGCCATCGGGCTTTAGCATTAAGTTGTATTTTGAATGGTGAATATGGTTATAAAAATGTGGCAATTGGCGTTCCCGCTATTTTAGATCAACATGGCATCAAAAAAATCATTGAACTTGATTTTTCTGATAATGAAAAACAGCAGTTTGCAACGAGTGTTAATATTGTAAAAGGCTATATAAGGCATATCAGCTAATTTAAATATATTTTTTGATAAGTTGTAGTAATTTACTATATAAAACTCACTGATTAATTCCAATTAAAGTAGCATTTTAAGCATCACTATAATACGCTTGTAAATTATTAAATAATATTATAATAAAATTTAATGAAAAATGGTGTATGCGTTAAGTGAATATAAGGATTATTTGAAAAAAGGATTTTTTTATGGAATATTCCTCAAAAACAATATGGTTACGTTTGAAAACGCCAATTGTACGTGATTTAGTTAGTTTACTAATAGGTCCTGCTCCCTGGTTATCGCCAAATGAGCTTCCTGTTTCAATACTATTAGGTGAAGACGGATTAGCATTTTTATATCAATTAGATGAAAACCCAGAAAGTTTGTATACATTTTGTAAAAATCATAGTGTAAATTTCATGCAATTGAAAATGTATTCTAAATTTTTACTCAGCTATTGGTTTTCGCATGCTCCTCACTGTCGTTTATTAGCTGATAATATTCCTATTGAAAATAAACAACAATCAATATCTGAGTCCAATTATATTGTTCAGTTTGATGACCGTATTTATTATTTAGAATTGGACTACACCGATTATTATAGTAGTTCATTCAATCCTGAGGATTTTTTTAAGCTTAATGGCGTTGGCAAGTTGCTTGATAATATTCAGAAAATCGATAATCAGCCAAAATTAGGCTATCCTTCAGTTGCGTTAAATATTATAAAAAAATTACGATTGGATCAAAACCAGTTACAATATGCAACTATTATTCGCGGAATGTTGTTTGTTCCTCGTACTGAACAACTTTTTATTTCTCGATTCAATCCATTAGCATGGCAAGGTTATTATTCTAAAGATTGGGATTTTTGGTTTCAATCGCGTGCTTATTTTTATGTGTTTCCAGGACATTTATCTTTAATCTCGCCAGTTAAGGTAAGTTATGAAAATATTGTTGATTTCAAGCAGGTTCAGCAAATTGAGCATGGTTTAGTTGCATGGTTGATACGAGGAGAAGACAATTATTGGTATGAAACAATTCGCATAATGAAAGTTGAGAATTTCGATATTCCACCCTTAATAAAAGGATGAAGCAACTACATTTGATAGTAAGTTGCTGAGAATTTATGTGCAGCGAACAAAATTGTAAAAAGCGTGTATGTACTTTATCAATAGTCTCACTTGATTAAGTATATACCATTAAGAATAATAATATTATTGATTTAAAATATTAATATAATGCCGATAAAGATAATATATTCCCCACCGATATAGGTGAACTTGAAATACGAAATAATAAAAATAATGAGACCTGATATTGTCATCTTGAAGCGCAAGGATCGCAGGATTTTATATTAAATAAATCAAGATGGTTTACTTGTTGCCTCAAAAAATAGCTATAAATTTTAACTATTTCCACTTCTTCCACTTAATATGGTGGGAACAATTATTTCTTAGTTTTAATCTTCAGTTATTATCTTGATTCTTTCTTTAAATTTTTTAAATTCAGCATTGCTTAAAAAATGATTATGAGATTGTTGTAAATACTGGGCAATTTTTTTATAAGTTATTAGATTTTCAGATACAGGAAAGCAATTGATATAATCATTGAATATGGCAACATCAGCAATATCAGCAAATTGTTGTTGTTCAATTTTATTCAAGTAGTTTTTTAAATTTTTAGTTTGGCAATTAATTGGATTTTCTTGTAACCAAAATTGTTTATCATGAAATTGATATGTTAAATTAGTACTCTTGGTATAATGGTAGTTATCATCTTTGACTTCGCGAATATAACCAAGCTCGTAATGAGCGTCAAGTTGGACATGAAATAATGCCTGATCAATTGAGGCGAAATAGGAGAATATATGATCTTCATGCCCCGTTGTTCCTGATAAAATCAGCTCATCTAAATATTGACCATTTTTATCAAAGGCATTAATTAAAGAAATATCATCGACAAAACCTTCACCTTCACTATCAAAGTTAAAATGGAACACGACAAATTTGATATCATCAATTTCAAAACGACCAATAGCCTTTAAATCTTTTAAAGTAAAATAACGATTGGTTTTATCTTCAGGATTATCATAATATCGGTAATCGTCTCCATCAAAATTAAAAAACTGACTATCTATATATTTTCCAGATGGCATATTTTTGATATCAATTGGCATGGATAATAGGGGTAAGCTTTGATAAAAACTATTAAAAGTGTCGAAATGCTCTCTTTTAGGTGGATTGGTAGAGTTTGTATCTAAATTAGCTAATGCTAAATTTGCACTTAAAAAATAGGTTAATACTGTAATTAATAAATGAGTGGATTTTAATTTTTTCATTGTTTCTATATTTCTAAAATGTTATTTTTTGTTGAAAAGTTACCCTTCATCAGAAGGAAAAGTAACGTTTGTTTGCTTTCTTATTTCTGTAAGTAATGTTGATGCTATTAAGGAATAGTCTAATCCTTTATGATTAATTTGTCGTTTTTTATAAAGCTTAGCAAAGGTTTCTGCTTCATAATACATTTCATTGCTGTTTTGTTTAACAGTGATATCTTTTTCCATGGCTTGTCTGGGTTGATAGCGAATTTGTTGGCAAACGGATAAATGGTTAATTATTAATGAACCGTTTTCTCCTTGAATTTCACTTGGGATATAGGAGTTACTTACTTTGGAATGCCAAATAATGACTTCAAAGTCGTCATAATTCATTAATACTGAACCATGCGCGTCAACACCAGATTGAAGTAAGCATGCATTTGCTGAGACACATGTTGGTTTTCCCCATAAGCCAATAGCAAAATTAAGCGGATATACACCAATATCCATTATTGAACCATTCGAAAATAACGGATTAAATGTATTGGGATTTTCGCCATTTAAATAACCAGGATAACGTGAAGAATATTGACAATAATTCAATAGTACTTTATGAATCTTACCGAGTTTGGGTAAATAGTCTTGTATTTGCTTAAAGTTAGGTAAATAGTAGGTTTTTAGTGCTTCAAAAATGATACGTTGCTGTTTGATGGCAATATCAATTAATGT
Organism: uncultured Gilliamella sp.; assembly: GCA_945271295.1. Taxonomy (GTDB): domain Bacteria; phylum Pseudomonadota; class Gammaproteobacteria; order Enterobacterales; family Orbaceae; genus Gilliamella. The sequence continues at coordinate 33,150 of CALYPG010000018.1, forward strand.
TTTAGTTTGCTGTAAATTTGAAGTTAACGGTTTTTCACAAATTACATCTTTGCCATTTTCTAGCATCAATTTTGCTTGTTCAAAATGTAATGAATTAGGGCTGGCAATGTAAATTACATCTATTTTGGGGTTCTGAGCTAATTGAGCAAGATCGGTGTAAAGTAAATCAATATTATATTTTTGAGCAAACATCTGTGCTTTAGCAAAGCTGCGTGAGTATATTGCTGATAAATGATAATGTTTAGTTTGCAGTGCTGCTTCAATAAATTTGTCGGTGATCCAATTGGTCCCTATTATGGCTAATCTAATCATAGTTTGACATCACATTTAAAATGTATAGCTGAGCTGTTTTTTGTAAAGATGTTTCAGGTTAGCTATATGTTTAAGTATAAATTACCGTGTCTATAAGGCGGATATTTTGTTTATCTTAGCAAATTTTTTAAATATGCAATTTATTATTTAATACAAATTATTAGAGAATTAATATATTCTTTTTAATCAGTTAATACAACTTTGTTCGATGAAGTAAATCGTCTTTTGGTTTTCAACTTAAGCTGATAAAACTTGAAGTATCTTAGTACTATGATGAATAAAATAAGGCATTTAAGTGTGGTTAATTAACAATCGCATCAAATTGTGGTTATTAATCAAAATAGTTTTGTGAAAACGACTATTTGCTCTTATATATGAGATACAAATAGCCGTTACTAAAATTATGGTTGATTGGTTAAAAACAGTTTTAATGAAGGGTTTTTAGTTTCATTGTGAAAGCCGTACCCCAGTGCAGTTAAATGTTGATTAAACTCATCATTATTTTTGTCAGCGATTTCAAATGCGGCAAGGACTCGACCATAATCAGTACCATGACTACGATAATGAAACATTGAAATATTCCAATTGGTACCTAAGGTTTGTAAAAACTTAAGTAAGGCGCCTTGTGATTCAGGAAATTCAAAACTATAGACTTGTTCTTGAATTATTTTACATGGTTTGCCGCCAATCATATAACGGACATGTAGTTTAGCCATTTCATCATCCGTTAAATCTACAACTGAATAACCCGCAGCAGTTAATTCTTGCATAATTTCATCTTTTTCGTTACTTTTCGACGTTTTAACTCCCACAAAAATACAGGCGGATTGTTCATCATGATAGCGATAGTTAAATTCGGTGACAGAACGACCACCTAAGAGTTGGCAGAAGCTTAAAAAACTGCCTTTCTTTTCAGGAATGGTTACGGCCAAAAGAACTTCGCGTTTTTCACCTAGTTCACAACGTTCAGAAACATAACGTAAACTGTGGAAGTTTAAATTAGCACCAGATAAAATATGTGCTAAATTTTCACCGCGAATATTATGCTGTTCGATATATTTTTTTAGTCCCGCAAGTGCGACAGCACCGGAAGGTTCAGCTATCGCACGTACGTCATCAAACAGATCTTTAACTGCTGCACATATTTCATCACTATCAACAGTAACGATATCATCAATATATTGCTGACAAAGCCTAAAGGTTTCATCACCGATACGTTTAACAGCGACTCCTTCAGCAAACAAACCAACTCGGTCTAAATCTACCGGTTTACCAGCATCAAGAGCAGCTTTTAAGCATGCCGCATCTTCAGGTTCAACCGCAATAACTTTAATAGAGGGCATAATTTGTTTGATTAAAACGGCTACTCCAGCAGCCAGTCCCCCTCCACCAACCGGCACAAAAATGCGATCGAGTTTGGCATTTTGTTGTAATAGTTCCATAGCAATACTGCCTTGACCGGCAATAACCAGAGGGTGATCAAACGGTGGAATAAAAATACGATTTTGCTGTTTAACTAATTCTAATGCTTTGGCTTTTGCCTCATCAAAATTAGCGCCATAAAGTAGTACCTCACCACCGAAACTTTTGACTGCTTCAACTTTAATATCTGCGGTAGTTAACGGCATAACGATTAAAGAACTTATTCCTAATTTGCTGGCTGACAAAGCTACGCCTTGAGCATGATTTCCTGCTGAAGCGGCAATAACCCCTTGTTTTCGCTCTTCTTCATTCAAGCTAGCAATCATTGCTTGTGCACCACGAATTTTAAAGCTATGTACCAGTTGTCGATCTTCTCGTTTTACAAAAATTTGGTTATGTAATCTCGAGGAAATTTTTTCCATTTTTTCAAGTGGCGTGACTTGAGCCACATCATAAACGGCAGAACACAGCGTTGCTTTTAAATAATCTGCTCCCGTCATTTTATTGTCTTGTTGTTTCATTATTAGCCACCTAGTTTACTTTTGTCACGTACTGCACCTTTATCTGCGCTAGTTGCTAAACTGGCATAGGCTTTAAGTGCATATGAGACATAACGATCGCGATTATGTGGTGTAAATGCTTTATCCCCACGTTCAAGTTCTGCTATACGCCGACGTTCAAGTTCAGGAGTTGGTACATCTAAAACTAATTTACGGTTAGGAATATCAATATCAATGATATCACCATCGCGCACAAGGCCAATTAACCCACTATTGGCCGCTTCAGGAGAAATATGACCAATAGATAAACCGGAAGAACCACCCGAAAATCGACCATCAGTAATAAGTGCACATTTTTTACCTAGCCCCATCGATTTTAAATAACTGGTTGGGTAGAGCATCTCTTGCATGCCTGGTCCGCCTTTTGGTCCTTCATAAACAATGACAACCACATCACCTTCAACTACTTTTCCACCTAGAATTCCATCAACGGCATCTTCTTGGCTTTCAAATACTTTAGCTGGCCCCCGAAAAACCAGATTTTCGGCAGCAACACCAGCTGTTTTAACAATTGCGCCATCTAACGCAACATTGCCATATAATGTTGCAAGTCCACCATCTTGGCTATAAGCATGAGCTTTATCACGAATACAACCTTTTTCCCGATCGGCATCAAGTGAATCCCAATAACAATCTTGTGAAAATGCTTTGGTGGTACGAATGCCGGCAGGTCCGCTTCTGAACATTTTTTTTACTGTCTCATCCGTAGTTTGGGTAATATCATATTTTGCAAATGTTTCAGGTAAAGATAAGCCAAGTACATTATGTACATTGCGGTTAAGTAATCCCGCTTTATCCAATTCAGACATAATCGATACAACGCCACCTGCACGGTGAACATCTTCCATATGATAGATGGCAGTACTTGGTGCCACTTTACATAAATGTGGGACTTTACGAGAGAGTCTATCAATGTCTGACATGGTAAAGTCAATTTCACCTTCTTGGGCTGTCGCCAGCAGATGTAATACAGTATTGGTGGATCCCCCCATAGCAATATCTAACGACATGGCATTTTCATACGCAGCTTTGGTGGCAATTGAACGAGGAAGATACGATTCATCATCTTGTTCGTAATAGCGTTTAGTAATTTCAACAATACGTTTAGCCGCATTAAGAAATAATTGTTCACGTTGTTTATGAGTAGCAATGAGCGAACCATTACCGGGTAATGATAGCCCAAGGGCTTCAGTTAAACAGTTCATTGAATTAGCAGTAAACATACCAGAGCAAGAACCACAGGTTGGGCAAGCTGATTCTTCAATAGCTCTACTATCATCATCACTAACATTGGGATTGGCGCTTTGGATCATGGCATCAACCAGATCTAATTTGATAATTTGATCTGAGAGCTTGGTTTTTCCGGCTTCCATTGGTCCGCCAGACACAAAAATAGTTGGGATATTAAGGCGCAATGATGCCATTAACATTCCGGGAGTAATTTTGTCACAGTTTGAGATGCATATCATTGCATCAGCACAGTGGGCATTAACCATATATTCTACTGAATCAGCAATCAATTCCCTTGAGGGTAGAGAATAGAGCATTCCTCCGTGTCCCATCGCAATGCCATCATCAACAGCAATTGTGTTAAATTCTTTAGCAATACCACCAGATTCTTCAATTTGTTTAGCAACTAGCTGCCCAATATCCTTTAGATGGACATGGCCTGGTACAAATTGAGTAAATGAGTTAACCACAGCAATAATAGGTTTGCCAAAATCTTCATTTTTTACGCCCGTTGCGCGCCATAAAGCGCGGGCTCCTGCCATATTTCGACCTTCAATTGAGGTCGCCGAACGGTATTTAGGCATTTCTTGCTCCCAAGTTTTTATTATGCAAACGTTTGATTTTTATCAGTACGTAATTTGGTATAAACAATTAGATTTATATAATAAATATCCACCAAATTAGTTGGTGGATGCGAAATATTCGTTGTTATTTAACTGGATCTAACCAACCATATTTATCTTCGGTTTTACCATTAAATAAGCCAAAAAAGGTTTGTTGGATTTGTTTGGTGATAGGACCGCAACGCCCAATACCTATTTCAATACGATCAACACTACGAACTGGCGTGATTTCAGCAGCAGTTCCAGTCATAAATACTTCATCTGCTATGTAAAGTGATTCACGGGATAATGTTTGTTCACGAATTTCAATACCAAGATCACGAGCCAACGTTAATACGGCGTCACGTGTAATACCAGGAAGGGCAGAGGATGAAAGAACAGGTGTATATAAAATTCCATCTTTAATCACAAAGACATTTTCACCAGCACCTTCCGATAGATGTCCATGAACATCTAAAGCTAAACCTTCTTGAAATCCATTAGCTCGTGCTTCAGAACCAATCAATAATGAAGATAAATAGTTACCACCAGCTTTTGCTGCCGCAGGGATAGTGTTGGATGCAACTCGGTGCCATGACGAAACCATGGCATCAATTCCTTGATCTAATGCGTCTTCACCTAAATAAGCGCCCCAAGGGAAAGCAGCAATCATTACATCAGTGGTATAACCTTCAGGTGGATTTACTCCCATGCCAACATCACCAATAAATACTAATGGACGAATATAGGCACTGGTTAAATTATTTTTCTTGATAGTTTGGCGAGTGGCTTCCATGATTTCTTCAAGAGAATAAGGGACAGGAAAACGATAAATTTTGGCTGAATTTAATAATCTTTGTGCATGTTCTTTATGACGAAAGATTGCTGGCCCTTTATGCGTGTTATAACAACGAACACCTTCAAATACAGAGGTGCCATAATGCAAAGCATGAGACATTACATGTACTTTGGCATCACCCCAAGGAACCAATTTGCCATTAAACCAAATATAATCAGATTTTGCTGTAGAACCCATTTTATTTTCCTCTCAAATTTTACTTTTTGTTAAGTCTGTACTTTGCTGCATAATTTTCAATTAATGGTCGAGCATTATACATTACTATCTACTTTGTTTGATTGTTAAAAAATATATTACCTTAAAATATTATCCTCTGAATTTTATTGATCAGACGACATAAACTATACTTCAACTGAAATAACATCAAATAACTTGGTCAATTGATTTTGTAAGGTTGAAATTGATCTCTCTGTTGTTAATTCTATGGTTAGCGATAAAATTTGGTTTGTTGTTATTTGCATTTGCATATTTTCAACATGTCCACCACGGTGACGAATAACCCGTAAAATGCGTTCAAGTATTCCTAATTTATCATTAGCTTTTATCGAAAGTTGATATTTACTTATTTCGTGCATTACTTATTCCTTACTATTTTTGTCTAGCATGTTTTCATTTGCAGCACCTGGTGGAACCAGTGGCCAAACATTTTCTAATTCATCAATACAAACATGTAATAGGTAAGCGCTTGAAGAATTAAACATATTGTTTAATGCTGTTTCAATTTCAGATTTTTTGGTGATTTTTTGTCCTGATATATCAAATGCTTTTGCTAATGTTAAAAAGTCAGGATTGTCTGATAAGTTAGTTTCACTGTATCTTTCATTAAAAAATAATTCTTGCCATTGCCTAACCATACCTAAACGTTGATTATCAATAAGTACAATTTTAATTGGTAATTTTTTGCGTTTAATGGTGGTAAGTTCTTGAACATTCATCATGAAAGAACCATCACCCGAAACACAAATCACACAATCATTAGGCCTCGCCATTTGTGCGCCAATTGCTGCTGGCAAACCAAACCCCATTGTGCCAAGTCCACTGGATGTAATAAAATTTTGTGGATGTGTAAAGCTCATATGTTGGGCTGTCCACATTTGATGTTGGCCTACATCAGTAGTAACAATCGTAGTTGCTAATTTGCGTTCAGAAATCCTTTTTAATAATGCTGGAGCATAAATTGGCTCACCTGGATGATCGTAACGAATCGGATATTGTTTCTTGAGTTCGTTAATTTTGTGTTGCCATTCATTAATTGATACTGTTTGATCAAGTTGTGGTAATACTTGTTTTATATCACCTTGTAATCCTAAATGAGTTTGTTTTAATTTATTGATTTCTGCTTGATCAATATCTATATGAATTACTTTTGCATTGCGCGCAAATTCATTAAGTTTACCGGTTACTCTATCATCGAAACGAACCCCTAAGGCAATCAATAAATCACACTCTTGCACTGCCAAATTTGCTGCTTTTGAACCATGCATGCCGATTAAGCCTAAATAATAAGGGTTGCTAAGTTCAGCAGAACCCAAACCCTTAAGTGTTGCTACACTAGGTATTTGTGTCAGCGCCATAAAATCTCTTAATTCTGCAATTGCCCCAGACAGTCCAACACCACCACCAATATATAACATGGGTTTGTTGGCTTCTTTAATCATTTTTTTTGCAAGTTGAATTTCATTAGGAGAGATAGGCGGTATTTCAGTTTTGTTAATGTGATTATGTGGAGTTGAAGTTAAGTATTGTTGGTAGTCGTGGTTTGCAAGCTGGATATCTTTTGGAACATCAATAAGAACCGGACCAGGCCTTCCCGAGTTGGCTAAATTAAATGCTTCCTCTAATATGTTGGGTAAATCTTGTGCTTGGTTAATTAAATAACTGTGTTTGGTACAAGCTAATGATAGTCCTAAAACATCCACTTCCTGAAATGCGTCAGTGCCAATTAAATTATTGGGAACTTGACCGGTTATGGCAATAATTGGAACAGAGTCTATTAAAGCATCAGCTAGTCCAGTGATAATATTAGTAGCACCAGGGCCTGAAGTAGCAATACAAACCCCTATTTTACCTGTTGCCCGCGCATAGCCGATTGCTGCCATTGCCGCGCCTTGTTCATGACGGCAAAGTACATGTTCAATTCCACCATCGTAAAGCGCGTCATATAGAGGCATAATTTGTCCACCAGGATAACCAAAAACGGTGGAAATACCTTTTTCTTTTAACGTTTTTACAATCCACTGTGTTCCTAACATTCATTCCTCACTTATTTTTTATTATTTATTAGCCATAAAAAAACCCCCGCTTTTTGAGAGCGGGGGTTGTTACGGATTAACATTTGGTTAACTCAAAAACGCCCCCGCGCAGGAATAATGACCACGCTGACAATAATAATGCTAATGAGAACGATCTTGAGTGAAAAATTCATAATAATAAATATTAACTTGTTGTAATGATAAAACTGTTTTTAAACAACATACTCGTTTTTTAAAAAAGTGCAACTATTTTTTATTGCATATTGAATTGTTCTACAAACAAAGTCATAAAAAAATTAAGAAAATAGTTAATTGATGTGTCTTTGCGTAAAAAGATGCAATGATTATGACTATTTATTGCTGGTCTAGTTCTAATCAATTTGATACACTGACTTAAGGTGCAAGATTATGCAACACCCATGGCTTTGGTATTTTATTCATTAATGACCCCACCAAGCCAATCAAGGAAAGCCACCTTTAATAACAATTTAATCTCTTCCTTTTTATTAACGTGATAATAAAAAGATAGCATCAATAAAATAAGTTAATTCAAATATTTTATAATTATTTGAATTAATTATATATTTCAAGAAATTAAAATAAGTCTAGCATTAGGGTTTTGTAGTTAGTCAATTGTTTTTATTTAAGTTATATTGAATTTTCATAGAAATACATGTTTAACTTAGGAGAAAATTATGAGTAAACAATCTTACAATCCAGTGACTAAATATTATCATGATAAATTTAAAAAACAGAAACAAGCTGCCCCTGCTTTACAATGTGAAATGACTCCTCTTCCTGATTGTGGCGAAAAAAGTTATACCGGTCATCAACGTTTAGAAGGTCGTAAAATGCTAGTTACTGGTGGTGATTCAGGTATTGGTCGAGCTGCTGCAATTGCATATGCTAAAGAAGGTGCCGATGTGGCGATAAATTACCTTCCTTATGAACAAAAGGATGCTGAAGATGTGGCTAAAGTCATTGAAGCTGTTGGTCGCAAAGCCATATTAATTCCGGGTGATTTAAGTGATGAAGCTTTTTGTAAAAAATTAGTTGAAGAGGCACATCATAAACTTGGAGGCTTAGATAATTTGACATTAGTTGCTGGTAAGCAAACAGCAGTTGAAGATATTATGGAACTTACAACAGAGCAACTTAAAAAAACATTTGAAATTAATGTGTTTTCACTTTTCTGGGTAACGAAAGCTGCGCTAGGTTATTTAAAACCAGGTTCAACCATCATTACCACTTCATCAGTGCAAGCCTTTCAACCAGGTGCTAATTTACTAGATTATGCTTCAACTAAATCTGCAATTATTGCCTTTACTCGTGGCTTAGCTAAACAATTAGGTCATAAAGGTATTCGTGTCAATTGTGTGGCGCCGGGACCTGTTTGGACTCCATTGCAAATTTGTGGTGGTCAACCAAGTGAAGTTATTCCTGAGTTTGGTAAACAAACACCATTAGAACGTGCAGGTCAACCTGTTGAACTTTCAGGGGTTTATGTGCATTTGGCATCGGAAGAATCTAGTTATACTACTGCCGAAACATATGGTGTTACTGGTGGTATGCATACCAATTAATAATTTTCAATTGTGATAAAAGGGCTAATTTAGACAAGGATCTTTTATTACTATAACTTTTAGTCATAAATTTTAATTTTAACTTACGGCTATTATGGAATGATCATAATAGTATCTATACTAAACACCTATCAAACAAGGGCAGAATAATGAACATTTTTAGAATAATAATTTTAGCTATAATGGGATTTGTTTTAGTAAATTGTGATAATTCGAAATCTACAGTTAGTGATATTAAACAAAAAGTTGAACAAACCGGTTCCGATGTTGGTGACAAAGCAAAGGATTTAATTGAACAAACAAAATTACAAAGTGAAGATGTACTAAACAAAATCAAAGAAGGTAATTATAGTCTTGCTCAAGATATGCTTATTAATGATGCAAAACTAAAATTGCCAAAGAGCATTGATGAAACTACAACATTGGTAGATGTATCTAAAGAAAATGGCATAATTAGTTATAAATATGTTGTAAAAGGTGTAACGAAAGAGGCTTTACAAACTGAGAGTAATCAAAAATCGATATTTAATAATTTACTTGCGCTTTATTGTGATAAAGACCTAAGTATGAAAACATTAAAACTCGTATTTCCAGATGGAGCCAGTCATAATTATTATATTAATGATGAAAAAGTCTTAACCATGAATCTAAAACCAAGTGATTGTAATGTAAAATAGCAGTATTGAGACTTTTGACTAATTATTTTATTTTCGAGTAGCTAAATATAGCTAGTTAAAATAGTTAACAAAAAAGCAGGGCGTTAAGCCCTGTTTTAATTTGTTAATTTTATTCAAGTGCTTTACCTTTGGTTTCTGGGATTAAAAATAGGAATGCTGCTGCTGATAATAGATAAGTTGCTGAGAGTAAAGCTAATGCATAACTAATTGAATAAATTGTTGCTAGATAGGCAATAAGCACTTGTGAAATACCAGCAATACCGCGTCCAACATTAAAAATAATATTTTCGGCACTTGAACGAGCATCAGTAGGGTAATGTTCTGCTAACAATGCTCCATAGCCACCCATCATACCATTTACAAAAAAGCCGATTGCGGAACCGAATATAATTAACACCACCATGTCAGTTTGTTGAAAATAAAACCAAATTGATACAGCAGAGATTAATAAGAACACAATATATGCTGGGCGACGACCAAATTTATCACATAACCATCCAAAAATTAAAATACCTAGTGACATGCCAATAGTGGTTGAAATTGTCCAATTCATGGTATTTTTAAAAGGAAGCTTAAGCTCAGTGGCAATCATATTTGGCATCCATACCATAAGGCCATAAAAACCGAAGTTTTGAACAGCACAAGCAATGGTTAAACCAATAGTAGTTGCTGTGGTTCTGGGATTTTTAAATAATTTATTAATGGCAATTTTATTTTTGTTTTGATCTTTTATATTTTGCCAAATTTCTGGTTCTTTTAGACCTTTTCGAGTCCAAGCCACAAACAGGGCAGGTAAGACACCCATAGCAAAGGCCCATCGCCAACCATGGATCTCACCAACGAAATTAACGGTTAATGCGGCTAAAATTATACCTACTTGGAAGCCCAGAGCGACAATTGAAGTGGCTCGTGACCGCTTGTTTTTGGGCCAACTTTCCGAAACCAGTGTCATTCCAATACCAAATTCGCCACCAAGGCCAAGACCACTTAAAAAACGAAAAACTAAAAAACATTCATAGTTAGGAGAGATAGCACATAAACCAGTAAACAGGGAAAAGATTAAAATCGTCCAAGAAAAAACTCTAACCCGCCCGTATTTATCGGCAAGTATTCCAAACAAGATGCCGCCAAGCACAGCACCTAATAAAGTGGCGGAAGTTAATGTACCGAGATCGGTTTTAGTCAGGTTAAAACTCACTGCAATTAGGTTAAAACAAACACCTAAAATCATCATATCCATGCCATCTAATGCATAACCAACAGTGGATGCAAAAAGCGTTTTCTTTTGATATGGTGTCGCCCGCATGCTTTCACTTTCAGCTTGCTTAATTAAGTCTGCTTTAGTATTCATGTTAACCTCAAGTTATTGATGATAAATAGTTGCTTAAAATTAGTATTTGTGGATGTTTAACTTAATAGTTAAACAGGAGGGATTTCAAAGCGGGAAAAGTATATACTTAAATACTCCAAAAATCCAAATTAAAAGCAAAAAAGCGCTATTTTATTAGATAGATTATATGAGTGTTGATAACAATCATTTGATTTGTTTTTTGAAAACATAAGTAGACTAAGATAAAACAGATAACATGATTTAAGATTAATAAATTATCGAGATAATTATGTACTGTTATTAATTAGGTTAATTTTATCCGCCGATAATATTATCGGCGCAATGCAATTATAATTATTCAGTAAAATACCAATATCCTTTATTAACTAGATTTAGCATGATTTCAAGTGTTTTATCATCTGGTAATTGTTCATAGTGAAGTTCCTCACTTTCACATAAAAGATCGATAACAGGCATAGGTAGATCAATTTTTTCACCATGAATATAACCACAATCACCAATTTTAAGAATACGAATACTTGGCACACGGTATAATTTTGCCCCTGATTGTAACAATGATTTGAATTCACTATATGAATATGGTGGTTCGACCGGAACAATATTGAGCACATGCATGGGTAAGGTTATGTATTTACCAAACCAATCATTGAAAAGTGTTGGTGTTTTGATTAATTCAATCATTTGGTCTTGTAGTTTAGTTAATTCATAAGCCTCAATTCGATAAGGGTCGCGAGGTAATTTTAAATCTGGGTCTTGATAAAAGATTCCACTTGGTAAAGTGTCGATAATATAATCAGCAAAACCACTTATTAATTCTTGTGAGGTTTGTGTTCTAAATCCAACCGAATAACTCATCGATTCACCAATCGATACACCATTATGTGGGAATCCAATAGGAATATATAAAATATCTCCAGCAGTGATTTCTTCATCAATAATTGGCTGATAGTTTTCAACATGCAACAATGCTTTATGAGCACTAAATTGTTTATAATTTGGGTTACGATCACCTACTCGCCAACGCCGACAACCTTTACCTTGAATAATAAAAACATCGTAATTATCGATGTGTGGACCTACACCGGCCCCTTGTGTTGCATAGGAAATCATTAAATCTTCAAATTGCCATTGTGGAATGCATTTAAATGGTTCAACAAGGGTTGCTGCTTGCTCATGCCAATGATCTACAGCTTGAACTAGCAAAGTCCAGTGATCTTCACCTAAATTATTAAAATCAATAAATGGCCCAAATTTAGCATCCCAAATACCATTTTTATTTGACACAATGCGGCTTTCGATTTCTTCTTCCATAGCTAGCCCAGCTAGTTCATCTGGGGTAATTGGGTCAATAAAATGAGTAAAAGCATCACGTAATATAACAGGTTTTTTTTGCCAATAATTTGTTAAGAAATCATTCCAATCAATGGTTAATTTGTTGTGCATTTACTCTCCCCCTTTATACTTGAATAATTGATGAAAATTATTAGTGGTGTGTTGTGCAAGAGTTTCTAAGGAAATACCTTTCAAAATGGATAGATAATTAGCGACTTCACGTACATAAGCAGGTTGATTTTCTTTGCCTCGATAAGGGACTGGTGCTAGGTAAGGTGAATCTGTTTCAACTAAAATACGATCAAGCGGCACAAATTTGGCAACCTCTCTTATTGTTTCCGCATTCTTAAAAGTAATAATGCCTGAAAAAGAGATATAAAAACCTAAATCTAATAGTTGTTTGGCTGTATTAAGATCTTCAGTGAAACAGTGTAATACCCCTGAATAAGCATGTTGTTCTTTCAAAATTGTTAAGGTATCTTGCTTAGCATTGCGTGTATGAACTATTATCGGTTTACTTAATTTTCGACCTAATCGTATGTGTTCTTTAAAAATAAATTGTTGCTGTTCAATATTATCTTGTTGGTAGTAGTAATCAAGACCCGTCTCACCAAGAGCTACAACATTTTGCTCTTGAGCTAATGCTTCAAAGCGTTGTGCATCATAAACTTCATCATCTAGATTAAGTGGATGTACACCACACGAGAAAGAACATTGGTTTTGATATGGTTTGAGCATATCTCTCATGGACTGGTATCCAGAAAGTGTTGTTGCCACGCTTAAACAATGTCTTACCTCATTGCAAGTAGCTTGTTGTAAAACATCATCAATAGATTTATTACTATAATCAAGACTATCTAAATGACAGTGGGAATCAATTAAAAACATAAATTACTCTTTTTTATTCATCTGAATGTTGTTCAAAATCACGCACAGGTTTAATACTTGACCAAGAACGGCAAGCTGGACATAACCAATAGATAGAATTAACAGTAAAGCCACATTTTTTACATCGATAATTTGGCACCGCTTTAATTTGTTCTCCAACCATGTTGCGTAGTAGTAATAAACTCTCTTTGGCTCTGCCTTCTTCAGCGTCAGCGACATGATAATCCATTAAGCGATAAAATCCTTTTAAATTAGGGTGTTTTAATAATTCTCGATACATATAATATTGTGCTGCATCTAATCCTTTTTGTTTTTCAATAATATCAGCAAGCATTAATTCAGCCATATTGCCGGTATCTTGTTCCACACATAATTGTAAGAATTGTTGAAACTCATCTTCTTTTTGGAGTTTTTGGTAACATTTTTTTAATAAAGGGAGTGCTTCACCAATAAAGGCTTTATCTTGTTGTAAAATTTGTTTAAAACACATAATAGCCTGTTCGGTTTTATCTTGTACCATTAGCACTCGACCTAGCATCAGAGAAGTTCGTGCACAGTTGGCATCGATGGCGGCTGATTTTTGCAATAAACTGTGTGCTTTTTCCAGATCTTCATTGGCAATTGCGAGAGAGGCAAGTTCACAATAAAATTGCGCAATATCTGTTTTATATCTAGTATTACCAAGTTTAACTAACCTAGTTGCTGCATTGATTGCATTTATCCATTCACTGGTTGATTGATAAATAATGATAAGTTGCTGTAAGGCAGATTGTTGAAAGTCTTCTTCATCAATGAGTTGTAAAAACATCTCTTCTGCGCGGTCATAAAAACCTGCCGCCATATAGTCGCGTCCAAGTTGTTGGATTGCCAGTAAGCGTTGTTCAAAGGTCAAAGAAGAACTTTCCATCAGAGCCTGATGAATACGGATGGCTCTATCAACTTCTCCCCTAGAACGGAATAAATTACCTAATGTAAGATGCGCTTCGAGTGTGCCTTCATCTTCTTTTAACATATCTAAGAAAAGATCAACCGCTTTATCTTTTTGATTAGATAAAAGGAAATTAAGCCCGTCAACATATTCGCGTGATAGTCGATTTGATTGATTAAAATATTTTTGTTTTGCATTCCTGTCCCCCATATACCAACCATAAGCGGCGGCAATTGGCAAAAGCAGAAATAACAGTTCAAACATAGTTATTTATTCTTAATTAATTTGGGTTAAATTTATTTTTTGCTGTTCAGCCATATCCTCATCATATTTTTTCTGTAATTTATTTAGTTTCCGTTTGGTTGATGAATGTTGAAGTTTTAATTTTATAAAAAAGATACCAGTTAATATCCAACCAACCAGAAAGCCTGAACCAAATAAAATTGCCAGTAAAACAGATAATCGTAATTCGGATTTAGCAAGCAGATAATTGAATGTGACAATTTGATCATTAGCCGATCCTAATGCAATAGATATCGCAAAGATGATAGCAATGAATAAAAACAATATAACAAATTTCATAATGTTGACCTTTTTGATTTTGTTTTTTTACTGAAACGTCTACTTAACCTGAAACTTCTTGACATAATTAAACGTAATAAAAACATTATGTTGCTACTATATGCCATTTTCTTGCATAAAAATAGCAAATTAGTGCAATACCCCAAGCAATAAAGCTGCCAAAAATTAAATCAACCGGGCGATGCATTCCTAGTAATAATCGGCTTACTTCAATAAAAATTGCCCACAAAATAAATGTACTAACAATCAAGTAATGACGCCTAAATCCTAATATAATCATTGCCAAAAAAGCCCATGTCGTTGCAAATATTGTATGTCCAGATGGAAAGGAATAGCTAATTTCCTTTTCCCAGTGTTTACGCAACCAAACTGGTATAGTTTTAGAGTCAACTAATAATTGGTGCACAAGTTGCTTTCTTTCTACTTTTGATAATGAATAAAATTCTTTATCATCTATATTAAACTCTTTCGCCATCCACAAAACAAAAGGTCTGGGCTCTGCGACTTGTATTTTAATAATACTTTTAAGTATTTGTCCTATTAATATCGTCGAAATTAAAATCAGCCATAAAAATATAAGCTTTTGTTTTGTTTTTACAGGTATTAATATAGTTATTAAACATGAGAATAATATTGATGAAATTATTGCCCATGGATAGCTTACCGTTTCAGTGACCCAAAAAAAGTATTTGGAAATATCATTTAATGCGTCAGGTTGCCAATTCCAATCCAACGCGTTGACCGTCAATGGTATAATTAAAAAAATCACCAGTGTGGCTATTGTTTTTTTTATAATTAGCCCCATTTATACATCCGAATTACGCACAAAGTATAGTCATTTTAGCATAGATAGTCATTTGTATTTAAAATTTCTTGTCTATGTTTTGATTAAATAACGGAGACAATAATGCAGTTAAGACTTGTTACACAAGCGAAACTACCAACGCAATGGGGTAATTTTACTATTGTTGGATTTGAAGAAATTGCAACGGGAAAGGATCATGCGGCCTTAGTTTTAGGCAATATTACAGATCAATCTTCCGTTTTAACCAGAGTCCATTCTGAGTGTTTAACTGGAGATGCATTATTTAGTTTACGTTGTGATTGTGGCTTTCAATTAGAAGCGGCTTTAAAACAAATAGCTAAAGAAGGTAAAGGGATTTTAATTTATCACCGCCAAGAAGGCCGTAATATTGGCTTACTTAATAAGATAAGAGCTTATGCATTGCAAGATCAAGGACTTGATACCGTTGAAGCTAATGAACAATTAGGTTTTGCCGCTGATGAACGTGATTTTACACTTTGTGCTGATATGCTCAACTTATTGGGAGTGTCCCATATTCGTTTGTTAACTAATAATCCTGAAAAAATTAAAGTATTAAAAGAAGCTGGTATTGATATTGTAGCAAGAGTCCCTTTAGAAGTTGGGGAAAATCCAAATAATGAACATTATTTAGAGACCAAAGTTGCAAAAATGGGGCATTTGTTACATCTTCATCATTGTAATGATTAGGTAGTTAATGTTCACAAACTACGTATTTATTTTTTTAATTTAATTAGATAATATAAATTGTGTTTTATTCTTTTTAAAGAACGACTAATTAATTGCAAGATTAGAGATTAATTAGTCATATCTTTATGGCATTATGAGGCAATTTATTCATGATAATTATCGTAATTTGATAAATGATTGTTAATCTTTATCACAGCGTAAAACTCCACCATTTGCGATTTGATCTTTTGATATTTCATGCATAATAATTTGTACTGCTTCGCGTTTACAATTTAGTGTTTCCACAATTGCATCAGTGACTCGCTTTGCCATTTCTCTTTTTTGTTCTACACTGCGACCTTCTAGAAAGTCAATTACTACATTTGGCATATTTATTCCTTACTGGTTAATTTGAGCTAATTGTGCATCTGTTAATGCAATGTCTTGATTATGACAGATACCAATGCCTGATTGAATAATTTTTTTCGCAATAACTTTAGCCTCATCTAAAGAGTGCATTTTATACGTACCGCACTGATATTCATTTAATTCAGGAATATCCTTCTGGGATATTACGTTTAATACATCATGCATCGATTTTAACCAGGCATTTACAACTAAAGATTCATTTGGTTTTCCTATAAGGCTCATGTAGAATCCGGTGCGACATCCCATTGGAGAAATATCAATAATCTCAACGTCATTACTATTCAAATGATCTCGCATAAAGCCTGCAAATAAATGTTCCAATGTATGTATTCCCTTTTCCGGTAACTGTGATTTATTTGGAGTAGTGAAACGAAGATCAAAAACTGTAATGCTATCCCCTTTAGGTGTTTGCATTGTTTTAGCTACTCGAACAAATGGTGCTTTCATTTTGGTATGATCAACTTTAAAACTATCTAATAATGGCACAACTTTCTCCTTAATCTTGTTTTGGTCAGTCATTTTATTATTAATGACATAATACCTTTTGTCGTATTGTATTTTTATTCCGCCAATAAGCGTAACATTTCTTGTTCATCAATAACATTAATGTTGAGCTCTTGCGCTTTATCTAACTTAGAACCAGCAGCATCTCCGGCGATGACAAGATCAGTATTTTTCGATACACTTCCTGTCACTTTTGCTCCTAATTGTTTCAATTTATTTTTGGCTTCATCTCGCGTTAATACTGATAGTGTTCCTGTTAAGACCACAGTTTTGCCAAAAAAAGGTGAATTAATCGATGTTGTGTTGGCTTGTAAATCAATATCTTGCCAATGAATACCGATTTCATTACTGGTCAACTGTTCGATTACATCACGATTATGAGGTTCTTGAAAAAAATCTATAATACTTTCTGCAATAACAACGCCAATATCATTTACTGTTTGTAATTGCTCTAAAGTTGCATTTTCAATAGCGGATAAATTGCCAAGTTGATTAACCAGATTTTCTGCGGTTACTTCGCCTACATTAGGAATGCCAAGTGCGAAAATAAAACGACTCAAAGTAGTATTTTTAGAATTATTGAGCGCATTGATTAAGTTATTGGCCGATTTTTCACCTATTTTATCTAATGAGCATAAAGTTGGTACACTTAGTTTATAAAGATCAACTGGCGTTTTAACGTAATCTTTATCAACCAATTGTTCGATGATTTTATCACCCATACCATCAACATTCATTGCCTTTCGTGAAACAAAATGTTTCAAGGCTTCTTTGCGTTGTGCTGGACAAATTAACCCTCCAGCACAACGTGAAATCGCTTGACCCTCATCTCTAACAATTAATGATCCACATATTGGACAATGTGTAGGAAATACGATTTCTTTAGTATTTGTTGGACGACGATCCAGGAGCACTGCAACAATTTTAGGAATGACATCACCCGCGCGGCGAATAGTGACATAATCGCCTTCGCGAATATTTAAGCGTGCTATTTCATCACTATTATGCAAGGTAGCATTACTGACAATAACACCTGCTACTGATACCGGTTCGAGTCTGGCAACAGGCGTAATTGCACCAGTACGGCCAACTTGAAAGTCGACTTTATTTAGTTGGGTGACTTGTTCTTGGGCTGGGAATTTGAATGCTGTTGCCCAACGAGGTGCACGAGCAACAAAACCTAATGCTTGTTGTTGCTCAATTTGATTAACTTTGATAACTACGCCATCAATATCAAAATCAAGTGACATACGTTCTTCGCCAATTTGTTTAAAATAATCTAAGGCTTTTTGTGCTCCATGACGTATTTGAACTTTATCACTGACTGGTAATCCCCAAGCTTTAAATTGCATTAAACGTTTATAATGAGTATCAGGTAAGGAGGCACCTTCGACAATACCAACACCATAACAGAAAAAAGTAAGTGGTCTTTTAGCGGTAATTTTTGGGTCTAATTGGCGAAGGGAGCCGGCAGCAGCATTACGGGGATTAGCAAATAGTTTTTCATTACGTTTTGCCGCATCCGCATTAAGCTTTTCAAAACCATGGTGTGTCATAAATACCTCACCGCGTACCTCTAGGCGAGTAGGTACATTATCACCATGTAATACTAATGGAATAACTTTAATCGTTCTGATATTAGCAGTAATATCTTCACCTGTTGTGCCATCACCACGAGTTGCAGCTTGCACAAATCGCCCATTTTCATACAGTAAACTTACTGCTAATCCATCAAGTTTAAGTTCACAACAATATTCGACCAGTTCTTCTTCACTTAAATTTAAGCGATCTTTTACTCGTTTATTAAAGGCAAAGAAACTTGTTTCATCAAAAACATTATCTAGCGATAACATTGGCATTTCATGCTTGATTGATGAAAATTGCGCTAAAGCTTTCCCACCAACACGTTGTGTTGGCGAATCAGGAGTAATCAGGTCTGGGTGTTGAGATTCCAATGTTTGTAATTGAGTTATTAATTTGTCATATTCTGAATCAGGGATTTCCGGAGCGTCTAATACATAATAAAGATGTTCATGATGTCTAATCAAATTGCGTAACGAAGTTAATTGTTCGGTTATTTGCTCAATGGATTGTGACTGCTTCATTAAGTTGTTAGTGGTATTTGATATTGGCATGATTGTAGACTCTTTTATTAAAATATAGATAATTCTGTAATATATTACAGTTGCCTTGTGCAAATCTTAAATGATAATAATGATTGTGATGCAAAACAACAAGCAAAGCAAACATACTATGCCAGTTTTGTTGTTACCGCTAACAGCTATTAGCGGCATGTGTTGATGAAAAAAAAAGAATTATATAAAAATTATATTTCGTTACACGCTTTTTTAATCCGATTTTTGTAATTATCAATTTTTTGTGGTGTTAGCATGTGGTGCTCATCATCTAAAACTACACCATTAACATCATCAGCTATCCGTTGCGCTGTTTGTAGCATTAATTTGAAATTTTGTTGATTATTTCCATGAGTCGGTGCAACCATAAAAATAGAAACGCCGGGTGTGGTAAATTCGTGCATTGTTTCAGGATCTAAATATCCAGGGTTAATCATATTGGCTAAACTAAATAATACTGGTCCATTGCCAGCTGGATCAACATGGCGATGAAAAATTCGCAAATCACCAAATTGAAAACCAGATTGGATAATGCTGGCTAGTAATACATCACCCTGTATTAATTTGCCATTTATACCCGTCACATTTAATACTATAATTTCTGTTTCAGTGTCTTCTTTGCGCTCTAGATTTAGTTTTTCGTGCTTATTGTGCTTTATATTTGATTCTGACATATCCTTATTGGATTTTTCTTGGCTATCATTCGATTTAGAGGTATCAATATTTTTTTCAATATTTAATGAATCATCACTATCGGTTTTAGGGGGGGTTGAGATAGTTAATTCTTGATTTATCTCAGGTTCTAAATCTTGAGTATTATCGTTATTAAATAGATCATCTTGTTGTGGTATTTTTTCTTGCTCAGGTTCTTGATTTAAATTATTAGTGCTAAGGATATTTTTGTTTTTTGTTTTTTTTATTATGATAACGTCATCTTCTTCGAAATCGTTGATATAGTTATCCTCATACTGTCCTGTATTAGGAGTAATTTTTTCTTTTTTATTTGAATTAAATAAAGAAGAGCGTTCTTTTTTATTGATCAAAAAACCATGAATCAATAATGCAATAAAGACTAAGGATGCTACAACAATCAGAACAATACGTAAGTTATCCATAATAACCATCTCAGAATTAAATTTAATATAGACTCAAACCATTTATAAATACAATTGAACGAATATGATTCCCGAGTACCAAAGGTGAACTTTTTATTTTTCTTAGTAAATTAAATCAATATTTTTAAATATCGATAGTAAGACGTTGCTATTATACTATTTTATTCAAGATAGTATCAATTCTATAAACTAGTATATATTACTTTATTTCCTCAAATAATCATAATTATCAATGTATTTTTTTGTTACTCAGTTGAATTTTTATTTTTTTAGAACTCTGTGCTATTGACTTGTAAAATACTTACAATGAATGCATTTTTTTTGTAAAATCAATGATTACTTTTAAATAAGAATAATTTTTTTAAAAAATAGTTATTATGCTGAGGTCATTTGTTTATGCGATTTAACAAACTTTTATTAACAGTTCCAGTGGTGCTAACTAGCTTATTTTTTTTGGCAAGTTGTGATAATAGCAAATCAGGAGGTGGTGGTAACCAATTACCTCATGTAACTGTATTTAAAGTTAACCCATTGACTTATACATTAAAGATCTCATTACCTGGCCGTGTGGTAGCCTCACAAATAGCAGAAATTAGACCACAAGTGGGCGGGATCGTATTGAAACGAGAGTTTGAAGAAAGTTCCAATGTTAAGGCCGGCCAGTCACTTTATCAAATTGATCCCGCTATTTATCAAGCTAATTATGATAGTGCTGTTGCGAGCGTAGCAAGTGCCAAAGCAAATGCCAATATCGCACAACTAACTTTAAAACGCTATGCTGGTCTATTGAATACGAAATCAATTAGTCAACAAGATTATGATAAAGCAGCAGCAGATGCTAAACAAGCTGAAGCAAGTGTACTAGTTGCACAAGCAGCAGAACATACTGCTAAAGTTAATTTAGATTATACTAAAGTATATTCACCTATTGATGGTTATATCGGTAAATCGAATGTTACCGAAGGTGCCTTAGTTGCCGCAGGACAGTCAACGCCATTAGTCCTTGTTCAGCAACTTGACCCTATTTATGTTGATATGACGGAGGCGGCTACACGCTATAACAAATATCTTCAAGATGAAGGTGTTATTTTTGAACCGGCTAAAGGTAATAATGTTGATCTATTTTTTAATGATGGTTCTCGATACACTTATCCAGGTAATGTTAAATTTTCTGATATGACGGTTAATGAAACCACAGGCACAGTAACCTTACGTTCTGAATTTCCTAATAATGAAGGTAAGATATTACCAGGTATGTTTGTTAAACCACAAATGACCCTAGGTTATATTAAAAATGCTGTACTTGTTCCACAACAAGGTATTACCAGTAACGCGCTTGGACAATATACCGCTAAAATTTTAAAACCTGATAACACAATAGAGTATCGCCAAAACTTACAGGTTTATACTGGTATAGGTGGTTATTGGGTAGTAACTAAAGGTATAGATGTTGGTGAACAAGTTATTGTCACTGGACTACTTAATTTGACTGCGGTTGAAATGGGACAGCCTATGCAGGGGAAAATGGTTGGTGAGCCTGCCAGTCTTTCACAAGAACAATTAGATAATATGATCAAAAACAGCATGAAATAAAACAGGGGTAGATTTAATTATGGCTAAGTTTTTTATTGATAGACCTGTTTTTGCATGGGTAAT
>CALYPG010000019.1 GCA_945271295.1 uncultured Gilliamella sp.
AATTTTTGATCTTAATCACTAAATTCACTAACCTTATCGCTACCAGCTTTTCGCTCACGCCGTGTCAGTGGATGCGCATTATAGAGACTAAAAAAAATCCTGCAAGTACTTATTGCTTATTTTTTTCTGTTTGATTTTTTTTTACGCAAGATATGTTAAAAGTAAACTTAGACTATACATTTTTCTTTAATTACTGTTTTATTATATAGATGTTTTAACTATATTAGCGAGGAATCTACCTCAAATAGTTAAATTAACTTAAATTAGTATATTTTATATATAAGATAATCAAATGCCATTTACCTTCGCTCACCCCGCAATTGTATTGCCTTTTTACAAAAAAACTAGATTGTTTTCAATGACGGCGCTTATCATTGGTAGTATGTCCCCTGATTTTGAATACTTTTTTAGAATGTCAGTAAGAAGTGATTTTAGTCATAAGGTAATGGGTATTTTTCTGTTTGATTTACCCATAACTTTATTAATTGCTTATTTGTTTCATTTTTTTATACGTGATGATTTAGTCAAAAATTTACCTTTTTTCCTTTATAGACGATTTGCTAATTCTCTAGTTTTCAATTGGAACCAGTATTGTTATTGCCATTGGAAAGTGGTTTTAACTTCATCGTTAATCGGTATATTTTCTCATATTGGGTGGGATTCTTTTACTCATTTATCAGGTTACTTTGTTCAGCAATTCAGTTTTTTACAAGATTCAATCACAATCCTCAATAAAGAAATTCCAATTTATAAGCTATTACAACATAGCAGTTCTCTTATAGGTATAAGTCTAATCGGAATATTTATTTTACAGTTACCTGTTGTTACTACTAATAGTAACAATACTATCAGTATTCAATATTGGAGCTTAGTGATAATCATTACAACCTTATTTTTTATACTTTACGGATCAATTAATGAATTGGGAAAGGCGGTTGTAATCATTATTGATGGATTATTTTTAGGGTTTATCTTAACGCCTCTTATAATTAAAATCATACAGCGTTTATTTTAAATAACGCTGTATGAACAATAAATCAATAATTATAATGCTGTTTTTATTTTTTCCGGTAAATCAGCTAAACTATCAATCACCCAATCAGCTTGTTTTAAAGCTTCTTCAGTTATAGTATCCCCCGTTTTAACAAGCACTGTTTTTTTAACGCCAGCTCTCTTACCTGATAATAGATCGGATACCCTATCTCCAACCATATAGGAATTAGCAATATCTATTTTTAACTCTTTAGCAGCAGTTTGAATCATACCTGGACTCGGTTTTCGACACTCACAATCATCAACTAATGGATCATGCGGACAATAATAGATACCATCTAAATCAACCCCTCGATCTTGTAATGACCAATCCATCCATTCAGTCAATGTATGAAACTGTTGTTCAGTAAATATATTTCTAGCAATACCAGATTGATTGGTAGTAATAACTAATAAATATCCCATCTTTTTTAGTTCTTGCATTGCATCAATCACTCCATCAATAAAATGGAATTTATCAATCGTATGAACGTAGTTGTAATCTATATTTATAGTACCATCTCGATCTAAAAAAATAGCTGGCTTCATTTTACTTTTGGTCTCCTTCTTGGATAGACATCAATTTAGCATAATAGTGATTGACTTAGATGTCTAGACGTCTTAATATTCGTTTATCAACATTTTTTTTTCTATATTATGATACAACTACAACATATTTCGAAAATATTTGAACATAATAAAACGCCAATTCATGCATTAAAAGATATCTCTATACATGTTCCTAAAGGGAAAATTTATGGTGTTATTGGCAAATCAGGAGCGGGAAAGAGTACACTTATTCGCTGTGTTAATCTATTAGAAAAACCAACTAGTGGTAAAATTTTTTTTGATAATCAAGAAATAACTAATCTTTCAAATAGACAATTAATTCAAGTACGCCGAAAAATTAGCATGATTTTTCAACACTTTAATCTTCTTTCCTCACGAACAGTATTTGATAATATTGCTTTTCCACTTGAATTGAACAAAACGCCTAAAGCAATTATTAAACAAAAAGTAAACGAACTTATTACATTAGTTGGTTTATCAGAAAAAACCAATGTTTATCCAGCTAATTTATCTGGTGGTCAAAAACAACGTGTTGCTATTGCTAGAGCTTTAGCCAGTGACCCTAAAGTATTACTCTGCGATGAAGCGACTAGTGCCCTCGATCCAGAAACCACCCGTTCAATTCTAGAATTATTAAAAGATATTAATCAAAAATTCGATCTGACTATCTTATTAATTACCCATGAAATGGACGTTGTAAAACAAATCTGTGACCAAGTTGCCGTAATTAGTGATGGACAGTTAGTTGAACAGTCCTCTGTTGGTGAAATGTTCTCTCATGCTAAAACGGATATTGCTCGACAGTTTATTCAATCAACTTTACACCTCAACATTCCGGATGATTATTTAGCAAAATTATCACCAGATTATAAAGAGGGTCTTAATCCTTTAGTTCGTTTAGAGTTTACAGGGGTATCCGTTGATCTACCATTATTATCACAAATTGCTAAAGAGTTCGATATTGATAGCAACATTATCAGTGCACAAATGGATTATGCTGGAGGAGTCAAATTTGGACTAATGTTGGCTGAAATGAAAGGAAGTCCTAAAGATACTTTATCAGCAATACAATTTTTGGAAAAACACAACACCAAAGTAGAGGTGCTTGGCTATGCTTGATTTTTTACCCTCATTTCAACCATTTGAATCATTGATGATATACTTATCTCATTATCAATTTTGGACACATTTTATTGCATTTACCTCTTCTTTTGATGGATTTAGTGAGGCAATGATCTTAAAAATTGCTCAATCGACAGATGATACTATTTACATGGTGGTACTATCTGCTTTTTTTGGGTCAATTATCGGATTACCATTAGGTATTTTGCTTTATACAACACGTAAAGGGGAAATACTAGATTGCTATGTAGCTAATAGTACGATTTCATTTATTACCAATATATTTCGATCGATACCTTTTATTATACTGATTGTTTGGATTATTCCTTTTACTACTTTTTTGATGAGTACCTTTATTGGTAAACAAGCTGCAGTTGTCCCGCTAAGTATTGGTGTTGCGCCATTAATTGCCCGTATGATTGAAAATGCTCTATTAGAAGTACCAAAAGGTTTAATTGAGGCAGCACGTTCAATGGGTGCAACGCCACTACAAATCATTTATAAAGTTTTATTGCCAGAAGCATTACCTGCTATTGTCAATAGTATGACAATCACTTTAATCACTCTAACGGGATATATAGCGATGGCAGGAGCTGTTGGTGCTGGCGGACTTGGTCAGTTGGCTATTCAATATGGTTATATTGGTCATAAACCAGCAATAATGAATACTGTTGTTGTTTTATTAGTAATTTTTGTCTTTCTTATTCAATTTTTAGGTAACACATTTGTCAAACGTGTTACTCATCATTAATTTTGGAGGAACTTATGTCAATTAAAAATCTAGCAGTGATTACTACATTGGTGAGTACACTTTTTTTAACAGGTTGTGATAATGGTAAACAATCAATAGTAACGGACAATAAATCTACAGAATCAGCTACAGTCAACTCTCTTAAAGTTGGGGTAATTGCTGGAGCAGACCAAGAAGAAGCTGAAGTAGCTCAACAACAAGCAAAAGAGCGTTACAATCTTGATGTTGAACTGGTTATTTTTAATGATTATGTGACACCGAATCGAGCTTTAAATGATGGATTAATAGATGTTAATGTATTTCAACACAAACCATATTTAGACGAACAAATGAAAGAAAGAGGTTATAAATTAGCCGTAGTTGGTAATACATTTGTTTTCCCAATTGCATCTTATTCTAAAAAACTAAAACCAATAGCGAGTAGTGATGAAACAACTGAAGGTGTAAAAGTTACTTCACCACGTGGTGAAATTTACCTGATTCCGGCTAATGCAACTATTGCCATCCCCAATGATCCAACCAATTTAGGTCGAGCATTGCTTTTATTACAACATGAAGGAATGCTTACAGTTGATAAATCAAAAGGATTATTGCCAACCGTACTTGATATTACTAGCAATCCGTACAACTATAAAATAGTCGAACTCGAAGCACCAATGCTACCGCGTTCTTTAGATGACCCTCAAATTGATTTGGCTATAATTAACAACACTTTTGCGGCACCTGAGAATCTAATACCAAGCAAAAATGGTATTTTTGTTGAAGACAAACAGTCACCTTATATCAACGTCATTGTTGCTCGCGAAGAAAATAAAGATGATGAAAATGTCAAAAACTTTGTTAAATCTTACCAAACTGAAGCTGTAGCCAAAAAAGCGGATGAAATTTTCAAAGGTGGAGCAATTCGCGGTTGGTAACTATCTGTAAATGAACTATTTGTTATAAATTCCGTCGGCTAAAGT
This sequence comes from uncultured Gilliamella sp., assembly GCA_945271295.1. Taxonomy (GTDB): domain Bacteria; phylum Pseudomonadota; class Gammaproteobacteria; order Enterobacterales; family Orbaceae; genus Gilliamella. Next base: position 4,438 of record CALYPG010000019.1, read on the forward strand.
CGACGGAAAATAGTAACTAAAATAAATTATAACATCAATAATTATTCATCAAATCCAGCAACTGACTAACCAAATCATAAATAATGACATATAGAATTGATCCAATTGGTATTATTCATTCCCCTTATAGTGAAAAATTTGCCGTACCAAGGCAACCTAATCTAGTTTCTGCCGGGCAAGGTGAGCTTCATCTATTACCACCCTATAACGATCCGAATAGTGTAAAAGGATTAGAACAATTTTCACATTTATGGCTTTTATTTCAATTTCATCAAATTAATCCTGAAAAATGGCGTTTAACGGTCAGACCTCCTCGCTTAGGAGGTAATAAAACACTAGGAGTATTCGCCACCAGATCACCATTTAGACCGAATCATATTGGACTTTCAGCGGTGGAATTAAAAGATATTGTTGTTATCAATAAACAAGTGATTTTAAAATTAGGTAGTCTTGATTTAGTTGATAAAACACCTATTATCGACATCAAACCTTATGTACCTTATTGTGATAGTTATCCAAATGCTAATGCTGGTTATGCTCAATCAATACCTGAACAAAAACTAACTGTAAATTTTTTATCGCCTGTGCTCACACAGCTTTCTTTATACCAATTAAAATATCCCCAACTTAAAGAATTAATAACTCAAGTTATTGCCCAAGATCCGAGACCTGCTTATAAACAAAGTAACCTTGAACCACAAACTTATGGTATTACGCTGTACCAGTTTAATATCAAGTGGCAAATAACCGATCAGCAAGCAACCGTTATTGATATTTGCGAAGATAATGACAAAACATAAAAGAACTTTAATTATTCTGATTGCTATGAATTTTAGATCAGCCTTTATATAGATAGTCATATAATTCAGATAGCGTTTATAAGAAAAACTGTAAAATTTACCTATAACAAAATGGAAGAATTAGGAATAGCAAGAAAGTAATAACATTAAACCCATTACCTATATTTTGTTAACATGCTTTTTATCAATTCACGTTGAAAAAAGTGAGTATGATAGAACTAGTCTGGCACATTGTTTGCGGTGTTTAACATTCCTACACCTTTCAAAATACCACTAAGATTAATAATCTTAGTGGTATTTTTTACATACTTAATGATAATTGCAATGCTGTTTATTTCTTAAGTCTGCTATATCAATCGCATCAAATAAGTAATTTTTACCACAATAATCACAATGAATATTAATTTTACCATTTTCTTCTTTTAAAATTTGATCAACTTCATCCGATGGCAATGTCATTAAACTACTTTCACAACGTTGGCGAGAACAACCACATTTAAATGTAATATTCTGTGTTTCAAAAAGGCGAACTTGTTCTTGATTATATAATCGATATAAAATTTCATCAGTGGACAATTGAAACAACTCATCACTCGTAATTGTTTCAGTTAATGCATTAAGATGCTCAAACGATTCATTGGTATTTTCATCGTTTGGTAATACTTGTAGCAAGATACCTGCAGCGATAGGTTTATTATTATGTACACCTATTTTCACAAATAATCGTGTAGGTAATTGTTCAGATTGCATAAAATAGTTTTCTATACATCCAATTAATGTGTCTTTCTCTAATCCAACAATGCCTTGATAACGCTCACCATTTAGGGGAGTAATGGTAATAACAATATAACCATTACCAACCATTTCTTTAAGCGTTGCATTATCTGTAATTTCACCATTAACGCGAGCAACACCACGTAGTTCTTGCTGGTTGTTACCATTGACTACAGCTAAAGTTAACGGGCCATCACCTTGTAACTGAACAGTAATATCACCTTCGAATTTCAAAGTTGCAGTCAATAAGCTGCTAGCAACAAGTAATTCTCCCAACAGTTTTTGCACAGCAATAGGATAGCTATGATTATCTAAAATAGCTTGATATGTCTGCTCTAAACGTGTAATTTCGCCTCGAACAGGATGATCATCAAATAAAAATCGGTTTAAAGTATCCATATTAATTATTATCGCTTTGTTGTCTCTCCAATTTAAATTTAATCAAATTACGACGCTCTTTTTTATCGGGTTTTCTATCCGGATGAGGCATTGTCAACGCATTCAATCTACGCGCCTGCGCAACTTTTTCGCGTTTAACTATACTATCTGGTGTTTCTTGATACAGTCGTTGAGCTTCACTAGCAGATCTACGTTGCCCACTAATTTCCAAAATTCGAATTGTTTTCTGATCAGAACCTTGTCGAAGTATTAAAGTTGCACCAACTTCAACTAATTTACTAGGTTTTGTACGTTGTCCATTGTAATGGACTTTACCACCTTCAACCATCTCACGAGCAAGTGAACGTGTTTTATAAAATCTAGCTACCCATAACCATTTATCAATTCTTACTGGATCCATTACATCCTCAATGTCATAGTTCATATCGAATAAATTTGATACCAAAACATATAGATATCATAAAAATATCTTTCTAAATTATATAAGAATGATTTTACGAAAATCAATGTTCAGATGTAACGACATAATCATTATTCTCAACAGATATAATGCCAGATAAACTAAATGGCGAAATTTTTCCATGTAAATCTGCTTTATAATTCATAGCATTAGGTGGTTGTTTCACCAATTTCCATTCTTTCAGTAATGAACTTTTTATATTGTAAGCATTAAATTTTAATGACAAAAATTCAGTTTGCGAAGGATCGAGTGTTGCTATCGATTCTAACATTCCGCCCTGATTTATTAGAGTACTAAAATTCAAAATAGCACAATTATAATCATCAAATTTTACAACTAAATCTGGATAGGTGATATCAATGCGATTAATCGATCCTTTTTCTGCTTTAAAAAATAATGTCCCTGAATATAATCCTAGTTTGCCATTTTTTGCTAACGATATGTTCGAACCAGAAACTTCCAAATTGGAAAAAATAAAAGGATAATCAGAATTAGTTTGAATTATCATACTTGGTAAAATTGTTAATTGCTCAATATTAATTTGACTAAATATATCTGGTAATAATGGCCGTTCTAATTTTTCAGGTAACTCATAATTGGCACCGACCAGAGTCAGCTGTGCTAGTTGCAGCTCATTATTTTGCCAACTTCCAGTAAAACTCACATTGCCTTTGTTCCAAGTTGCCATCGCTTTTTCAATTTTAATTGCGTGCTCTTGAGACTTTAACTTAATCAATACAGAAGAAAACAAATCATCATGCCACATAGCGGTTTCGGCATCAAAAACAAAAGAACTCTGATCAAATCGCCACTGTTTATCATAACTTATATCGGTTGCTTCAATATTCCCTTTATCAAATGAAAAATTTGGTAACTGAATGCTACTTTCAAACATCGAAAATTGACGAATTGTGAACTTTGGCAAAACACTAGGTAATTTATTTAAGTCTTCTTCATTAGATAATTGGAAATGAATATTATTAATCTTTAATTGCTCAATATCAAAACTATCATCAGCTAATATTTTTAATTTACTTACAAAAAATCCATTATTAATATTACCTCCCATATTAGTAATAGAGGTAATATCATCCTGATGATATCCTTGAATTAAAACTGATTCCATTGGCAATTGATTAAATAAAACTTGTTGTGCAGTTAAATCAAATTCATATTTCTCTTTCCCAGATATAGTGAATGGTTTAATCCCACCATTAACTTGTTGCAGTGACAATTTATCTTGCCCCTTATTTATTGAAAGATTAACTGTCGAATCAATAAATTTTAAGGTATTTGCCGAAATTTCATCATTGGTAAGCAGCTTATCGCCATTGATTATACCATTGACCACTATGACGTAATTAAAATGTTTTAATTGCCAAAGATCATCTTTATCTAATCCAATGATTAATTTTGAAATTTTAACAAAATCTTGTTGACCGTCACGTACCACCACATCATCAAAAACTAATTCAGATGAATTTGAAAAAAAAGAGTGATTAATGCCACCTATTGAAATAGAGTATGGACTTAATTTTGATAATTGTTGGCTAATTATTCGCGCACCAAAAGAAGTTTGTGCAATAAAATAAGGGAATAAAATTAAACAACAAACAATTATCAATAAAATAATTATATAAAATCGTAATCGCGCCATAAATTAATTAAATTGTATAATAAATTGTTAATAATTACATTACGATAACCGATTTTAACCAAAATAGCATCTCATTTCAGCATAAAAGATTTGTCGTTAAGCAGGTTTTACAGTTAATATATAAATATAGGCGATTATGTCTTTCAAATTACAAAATGGAGTCTATCACTTTTCCTTTCTTAAAAAAGATGAGGAAGAGTTGTTTTTTTATTTACGATAAATAAAACGGGAGAAGCAGAGATGAAACAAATCCCAATGACAGTAAAGGGAGCAGAATTATTACGTGCAGAACTTGAAGAACTAAAAAATGTCAAAAGACCACAAATTACAGCAGCGATAGCTGAAGCAAGGGCGCACGGGGATTTAAAAGAAAATGCAGAATATCACGCAGCCAGAGAACAACAAGGTTTTTGCGAAGGTCGTATTCAAGAAATTGAAAGTAAATTATCACAAGCCCAAATAATTGATATTACTAAAGTGAAAAATACAGGACGCATTATTTTTGGGGCAACTGTTACCGTAATTAATGTTGATACAGATGAAGAAACGACTTACCGCATTGTTGGTGATGACGAAGCAGATTACCGACAAAATCTTATTTCTGTCAACTCACCCATTGCTCGAGGCCTAATTGGTAAAGAAGATGGCGATACCGTGCAAATTAAAACGCCTGGTGGTGATGTTGAATTTGATATATTAAAAGTTGAATATATCTAATTACTTTATTTGTATAAGCAGACAAAACAAAAACAGGGTTACTTACCCTGTTTTTTCTATATTATTTTATTTTGGTAAAGTGACCTTTTGTTCTTCACTTGGTCTATATACTATAAAAATAGAACCTACTTGTTGTACCGGTTCTGCTTTTGTTTCTCGAATAATCGCATCGCAAATGAGTTTTTTAGTTCCGCGATCTTCGGCTACAACTTTAATTTTAATTAGCTCATGAAAATTTAACGCATTTTCAATTTCAGCTAATACCCCTTCAGTAAAACCATTAGCACCAATCATTACCACAGGTTTCAAATGATGTGCTTCACTTTTTAAATATTGTTTTTGTTTATTCGATAAATTCATTAATTTTTTATTACATTAAGTTGAAATCATTTCATTTTACCCTTATATATATAAGTAATCAATGAAGTAGTCACTTTACATTAAGGATTTATTAGCGGTGAGTAATAAGAAACGCTCAGCAAGTTCAACTCGTTGGCTCAATGAGCATTTTAAAGATCGCTTTGTGCAACAAGCACAAAAAAAGGGTTTACGTTCAAGAGCTTGGTTCAAATTAGAAGAAATTCAAAAAAGTGATAAATTATTCAAACCAAATATTACCGTTGTTGATTTAGGCGCAGCACCTGGTGGGTGGTCACAATATGTTGCCTCACTTATTGGCAATAAAGGACGTATTATTGCTTGCGATTTGCTACCCATGGATCCGATTGTCGGTGTTGACTTTTTACAAGGAGACTTTCGTGATGAAGCTGTTTTAAAGGCGTTATTTGAACGTGTTGGTGATGAAAAAGTACAAGTTGTGATGTCTGATATGGCGCCCAATATGAGTGGACAACCAGCAGTTGATATTCCAAGAGCCATGTATTTAGTTGAACTCGCTCTAGACATGTGTAAAGACGTACTTGCACCAAATGGTAACTTTATTGTTAAAGTGTTTCAAGGTGAAGGCTTTGAACAGTACCTTAAACAAGTGCGCTCACTATTCAAAACTGTCAAAATTCGTAAGCCGGAAGCTTCTCGTGCTCGATCGCGAGAAGTTTATATTGTTGCAATGGGTATGAAGTAGCCAGTTGTATAATTTTGTAGTAACATTACTTCTTAGTTTTAGTCGTAACTGTTAATTTTTATGAGAGGTTTTTCTTTTGAACGACATGGTAAAGAATTTACTGATCTGGGGAATTATCGCTGTAGTATTGATTGCTGTATTTAACCAATTTAGCTCAATATCTAACAGTGGACCTCAAGTCAACTACACGAAATTTAATTCCGATATCACCAATGGCAAAATTAAAGAAGTCCGTATCAGCGGGCGCGAAATTGTGGCTACCACCAAAAATGAAGGAAACTATGTTACTTATATCCCTTATTTTGACGACAAATTAATGGATGATTTAGTATTAAATAAAGTTGATGTCTATGGTAGTCCCGATGAAAAACCAAGTTTATTGGCTAATATTTTAATTTCTTGGTTTCCAATTATTTTATTAATTGGTTTCTGGTTATTTATGATGCGCCAAATGCAAGGTGGTGGTAAAGGTGGACCAATGTCCGTTGGTAAGAGTAAAGCTCGAATGTTAACCCCGGATCAAGTCAAAACCAAATTTACTGACGTCGCTGGAAGTGAAGAAGCGAAGCAAGAAGTCACTGAAGTCGTCGACTTTTTACGTGATCCAGGTAAATACCAAAAACTGGGTGGACGTATTCCTAAAGGAATTTTGATGGTTGGGCCGCCGGGTACAGGTAAGACTTTACTAGCAAAAGCCATTGCAGGCGAGGCTAATGTACCATTTTTTAGTATATCAGGTTCCGACTTTGTCGAAATGTTTGTTGGCGTGGGTGCATCACGCGTACGTGATTTATTTGAACAAGCTCGTAAACATTCACCATGTATTATTTTTATTGATGAAATTGATGCAGTAGGTCGCAAACGTGGAGCTGGCTCAATGGGTGGCCACGATGAACGGGAACAAACCCTCAACCAAATGTTAGTTGAAATGGACGGTTTTGAGGCTAATAGTGGCATCATCATCATTGCCGCAACCAACCGTGTCGATATTTTAGACCCAGCTTTACTCCGCCCTGGTCGTTTTGACCGCCAAGTACAAATTGGTTTACCGGATATGAAAGGTCGAGAACAAATTCTGGCGGTGCATGTACGTAAAGTTCCACTGGCTTCCGATGTTGATTTATCTGTATTAGCGCGTGGCACCCCAGGTTATTCGGGAGCAGAATTAGCTAATTTAGTAAATGAAGCTGCATTATTTGCTGCTCGCCGGAATAAACGCCTTGTCACTATGGATGAATTTGAAGAAGCCAAAGATAAAATCAATATGGGTACCGAGCGTCGATCATTAACCATGACTCAAGAACAGCTCATTTCAACCGCTTATCATGAAGCAGGTCACGCAATTATTGGTTATTTAATGCCAGAACATGATCCTATTCACAAAGTAACCATTATTCCTCGTGGACGCGCTCTGGGCGTGACTTTTTTCTTACCTGAGGGTGATCGCGTTAGTGAAAGCCGTGAAAAACTAGAAGGCGATATTGCTACACTTTATGGTGGCAGATTGGCTGAAGAGTTAATTTACGGTGTAGATAAAGTCTCAACTGGTGCATCAAATGATATAAAAGTAGCCACTCAGTATGCTAGAGCCATGGTAACCCAATGGGGATTTTCCGATCGTCTAGGACCTTTGTTCTATGAAATGGACGATAATTCCGCCTATGGTCGCCCAAAAGATATTTCTGATGAAACAGCTAGAATTATTGATGAAGAAGTTAAACTCATTATTGATCGTAATTTTGAAAGAGCACGCAAAATATTAACTGACAATATGGATGTGCTTCATGCAATGAAAGATGCACTTATGAAATATGAAACTATTGGTTCTAAACAAGTTGCTGATTTGATTGCCCGTCGACCAATTAGTGCTCCTGAGGATTGGACTGAAAATGACGAAAAAGCAGCCAAGGAAATTCCTAATGAAGGTGATAATACACCGCCTCAACCAGAAAATTAATTTTCTTATTGAATAAAAATAACGCGCTCCGGCGCGTTTTTTGTCTGTAATAGTTAATATTTTAGTGAACAAATTTATCGTAATAAAAACTTAGCAAGTAGCAAAATACAATCATAACAATATAAGTTAGTGTTTAAATAACTTAACCAACTGCATCAAAAAAAGTTAAACATTTTTATTAAATAAGGCAACAAATTATGGAAATTCGTTTTCAAAATCAGGTAATGGATCTCTCTTTTCCTCAAGTAATGGGTATTGTGAATATGACACCGGATTCATTTTCTGATGGTGGCGATTATAACAATCTTGACGATGCCATGCGCCGAGTGGATAGCTTGATTCAAGCTGGAGCAACATTTATTGATGTTGGTGGTGAGTCAACTAGACCGGGAGCGGCCGAAGTTTCAGTGGATGAAGAACTTAATCGCGTTATTCCTTTAGTTGAAAAAATTGCCCGTTATTTTGATGTCTGGATATCAGTTGATACGTCTAAACCGCAAGTAATTAGCGAAGCGGCTAAAGCGGGGGCACATTTAATTAATGATATCCGAGCATTGACCGAACCTGGTGCGATTCAAGCCGCAGCGCAAACTCGATTACCTGTTTGTATTATGCACATGCAAGGCGATCCCAAAACCATGCAAAATGCACCACATTATCAACAAGACATTTATCAAGAAGTTGACCAATTTTTTACTAAGCATATTAACTGTTGCATAAATGCTGGAATTGATCGTGAAAAAATCATACTTGATCCAGGATTTGGGTTCGGTAAAACGCTAGCTCATAACTATCGTTTACTGGCAACCTTAGAGCAATTCCAGCATTTTAATTTGCCACTGTTAGTCGGTATGTCAAGAAAATCGATGATTGGGCAAGTATTAAATGTACCGCCGCAAGAACGCATGCTGGGTAGTGTCTCTTGTGCGGTCATTGCGGCCATGAAAGGTGCTCACATAATTCGCGTGCATGATGTTAAAGAAACCTTTGACGCGCTTAGAATTGTACAAGCAACACTCGCTGAACAGGGATAATATCCTAGCTTTTAGTAGAATTATTAACTTGTAATTTTTTTATCATTTGATAGCAAGTAATCGAAGTAACAATCATGGGAACAAAATCAACCAGCATATAAAATGAAGGCTTACTTGAAGAAAGTACTTCCTGCAAAAATATCTTTCAATATTATTATTGAACTGAAAATTTTAGCCGTTTATGAAAGAAATACTCTAAAAAACGGCTAAATTTTAAAAAATTTAAATCAACAATTTTTATCAATCCGTTCACACTTTATTTTTATTATTCTAACGACGAGATATATTCTTCTAGATGCGACTTAATTACAGTAACATGAGGTCCATAGATGACTTGAACACCTTGTCCATTAATAATTACACCTTTTGCACCAGTTGATTTCAAAATATCCTTATTAACTAATTGGTTATCCAGCACTGAAATTCTTAACCTTGTAGCACAACAATCAACATAAGTAATATTATTTTTTCCACCTAATCCTTCTAAAATAATGTTAGAAAGATCGCTTTTGCTTTTTTGTTTTGCTTTCTTTGCTTCTTCAACATCTTTTCTAGTATATAACTTAGTTTCTTCATTATCATCTTCCCTACCAGGGGTTTTAAAATCGAATTTTTTAATTATGAAACTAAATGTAAAATAATATAGTGGGAACATTGGAAGACCAATTAAAATAACATTAATCCAATGCGTTTTATCATTTCCTTGTAAAACCCCAAATAAAATAAAATCTATTAAACTACCTGAAAAGGTTTGTCCAACACCAACGTCTAAGATGTGGCATAACATAAAACATAAGCCAGCATATAGACAATGAATAAAATATAAAAGAGGCGCTGCAAATAGAAATGAAAACTCAATTGGTTCAGTAATTCCTGTTAAAATGGCCGTTAAAGTAGCTGAAAGCAACAGACCTAATATCATATTACGGTTTTTAGGTTTAGCGGTACGATAAATTGCTAATGCTGCGCCTGGAATACCAAATAAATAGAATGGAAATTTACCAGCCATAAAACGAGTCGCTTCAACTGAAAATTCGGTTGTGGTTGGGCTGGCTAATTGCGCGAAGAAAATATTTTGAGCCCCTGCAACAAAATTCCCATCAATCATTGCTGTTCCGCCGACACCGGTTTGCCAAAAAGGCATGTAAAATACATGATGTAAACCAAATGGAATTAGTGCACGTTCAATAAAACCATAAATAAATGTTCCTGCATAACCAGATTCGTTAACTAGATGACCTAGTAAAAGAATACCATTTTGGATTGAAGGCCAAATGTAAAACATTAAAATACCGACAAATAGATAAACGAAAGCGGTAATAATGGGAATAAATCGCGAGCCGCCAAAAAAGGATAAAATCGCTGGTAATTCAATTCTATAATAGCGGTTATGTAATGCAGCAACACCCAATCCCACTATAACACCACCAAACACACCCATTTGCAAAGTCTCAATACCAACAGCATTTCCTAAAGATCCTTCCGGTAATGCACCATCTTTTAATAATCCTTTTAACTCAAGTAAAGCGTGAATAGTTGAGTGCATAATAAAAAAACCTACAGCACCGGATATTGCAGCTACCTCTTTTTCCTGTTTTGCCATTCCCATTGCTACTCCAATAGAGAATAAAATGGGAAGATTAGAAAAGATTACACTTCCTGCATTTTTCATAATGGTCAGAAATGCATGTAGCAATGTTCCATCACCTAATAAATTTTGTAATCCATAAGACATAATCGTTGTTTCATTGGTAAATGAAGCCCCAATACCTAACATCAATCCAGCTACAGGAAGTAATGCAATTGGTAACATAAAAGATCTGCCAACCCGTTGCAATATGCTAAAAAAAGTACTTTTCATTGTGTTAACCCTATTTTTTATTAAAAGATGAAAGCAAATAACCTTATATTTCACAAAAATAATTTTATATGTAAATTAATTGGTTTTAAAGAGATCTACTTCACATAATTTTAATAAAAAATTAATGATTTTAAGCTTTTTTATTATATTTATGGTGATAAACCAACAAAAAATTATCTTTTATTGGTTTTTTTGTGAATTATCTTAGGTGTTTATAAAGAATCTACAAATTATACTAGATGGCGTAACTCGTTAAGTGTTTGTTGATAAGGTTTTCCATTAATAAATAGTCCAGCCGTTCCAAGGATAAAATATTCTACATAAGGGGATAACTTTTCGATAATATCTGCATTTATCGCCCCATCAATAGCAATTGAGGTATTGCTCTGTCTTTCTTTGATCATCCTACTTAAACGCTTAATTCTATCAATAGAATTAAATATAAAAGGTTGTCCTGCAAATCCTGGATTTACTGACATAATTAACACAACATCTATTAAATCTAACACATCTTCTAACACACATAATGACGTACCAGGATTAATTGCAAGACCAACTTTTACTCCGGTAGATTTAATTTGTTTTAAAGTCCGATGAAGATGTATCAATGTTTCTACATGAACATAAATAATTTGACATCCTAGTTGCGCAAATTTTTCGATATAAGGAGTTGGATTGCTGACCATTAGGTGAACATCATAAGGGAGTGTGGTTAATTTACTAACAGCCTTAATATCTTCTATTCCTAACGCGAAGTTGGGTACAAAATTACCATCCATTACATCGATATGGAACATATCCACCCCTGCTGCTTCTAATTGTTTTAACTCTGTTTCTAATTTTGAAAAATCAACACACATGAGTGAAGGACAGAATTTACTCATGAAATTCTCCTTTTTCAATTAACTGTATTTGTTCTATTCTTCTTTGGTGACGCCCACCTTCAAATTTTGCTGTTAGCCATTCATTAATAATCATTTTTGCTAACTCACTACCAACAACGCGTGAGCCAAAAGCAAGAACATTAGTATTGTTATGCTCTCGTGATAATTTTGCCGAATAAGGATCACTACAAACAACAGCCCTGATCCCTTGACATTTATTTGCTGCAATAGAAATACCTATGCCTGTCCCACATATTAATATCCCAAGATCTGCTTGGTTGGTATTGATTGAATGTGCAACTCTATTAGCATAAATCGGATAATCCGTTCTATCTGTTGATAATGTTCCAAAATCAATCACAGTGATATTTTGTTGTGCTAAAAATTCAATAACATCTTGTTTTAAGATATAACCAACATGATCATAACCAATTGCTATTTTCATATATTGTTCTCCACAGGTTAAAAACAAACCAATTTACTTCACTGAATTTGATATTAACGTTAATTTATTATTTTGTAAAGTTAGCTAAAATGAAAAATCCCATTTTTACCATGTTCTTAATTTGAATTTAGGTTAGAATTAACAATAAAAATATTCTGGAGAGAAAAAGTGAAGCAAATTAATGAACCTGAAAATTCTAACGCATTGGCAATTGCCGCAATGATTCGTATTTCACTTTCAAGTTTAAGTAATACCGAACAACGGATTATTGAATGGATGATGACAAAAGGAAATTTAACATCAAGAACAAGTATTAAAGAGGTTGCAAAAAAGCTCTCTGTGTCTGAGCCTCTATTAGTAAAAGTAGCCAAAAAATTAGGATATTCAGGTTTTAGAGAAATTAGAAAGGCTTTGCTTTCATACTTTGAAGCTCTTCCATTCGATAAAGAACAAGAACTTTCAGAAAATGATAATGTCGAAAACATAATTGAAAAAGTGTTTAATAATTCAGTACAAGCATTAAAAGAAGCACAATCTATTGTTGATGCTAAAATTATCTCTAAAGCAGCAGAATGGATTTTTCACGCTAATCGAATTGTAATTCTAGGCGTTGGTGGCTCAGCAATTGTCGGTCAAGACTTTGAACATAAATTATTACGAATAGGAATTATTAGCCATACTTATAGCGATAATCATCTGATGATGATGGTTGCTAGTCAACTGAAGGAAAATGATATTGTCATTGCTATCTCTCAATCCGGAAACACCACGGAAATATGTAACGCTATTTTGGTTGCTAAAAAAAATAAAGCAAGAATCATTTGTATTACCAATAATCATCAATCAGAACTTGCTGAAATCTCAGATTTATCGATATTCAGTCCTGCAAAAAATGGTCCGCTACTCGGGCAAAATGCAGCAGCTAGAATTATTCAATTGACCTTACTTGATACACTTTTTATATCTATAGTTGTACTAGACTATGCTAAATCGAAAGTGCATTTAGAACGAAGTATTGATGTAGTAAAATCATTGCACAGAAAAACGCAATCAATTGAATAATAATAGAACTATTGACTGCCGAAAAATAAGCACATCATTTTTAACACTATATTGTCCCCCTTTCCAAGAACCCCAATAACAAACCTACATAAAGAGCAGGCTTGTTATTGTTTGGATGTGGAGCAAGGAAGTCATTACAGTAGATATGCTTGAAAAAGCTGGGATTATATAATTAACAAAGGCAGAATTACTACATATTATTGGGGCACTTTAAAGATAGCACACCACTACTATGTTAGCCAAAGAGGAATTTCCTCTTGTTTATAAAAAACAAGATAGCTTAACAGCAAGGTCTAAATTTTATGCGTATTAGGATCACAAAGGAAAGTACAGCGATTTTAACTTATACAGAAAGCCTTAAAAGCCAACTTTTAACCTAAAAATATCCCTAAAAACACTAGCAATCCAACATAATTATTATTCATAAACGCTTTAAAGCATTTATTTCTGTCACGGTCTTTAATTAGCCATTGTTGATAAATAAACAGTAACACTGCCAACAATAAACCTAAATAATAAAAAGTAGACAACTGGTTAAGCTGACCAATAACAAGTAGGTTAATAACGGTTATGAACTGTAATCCGCCAATGATTAACTTATCATAACGACCAAACAAAATAGCGGTTGATTTAATCCCGATTTTTAAATCATCATCCCGATCGACCATCGCGTATTCCGTATCATAAGCCACTGTCCAACAAATATTAGCTAAGCAAAGCAGCCAACAAGTTAACGGAAACTGCTCAATGGTTGCTGCAAATACCATCGGAATGCCCCAACTAAAGGCTATACCTAAAGTAATTTGTGGTAAATGGGTATAGCGTTTCATAAAGGGATAAATCAATGCCGTCAATAATGCCAAGCCAGCAATAAACCATGACAATTTATTTAAAGTGAGTAATAACAGCAGTGCAATAACTAATAAAACCAATAATGTCCATAAAGCGTTTTTTTCAGTTAGAGCTCCACAAGCCAGTGGACGATTTTTAGTACGCTCTACATGCCCATCAAAATGACGATCGGCATAATCATTGATAACACAACCAGCTGAACGCATAACCAATACGCCTAGCACAAACACTAATGTAATATATATGGAAAAATGACCTGCAAACCAAATTGCCCAAAGAGTTGGCCAAAGTAATAGTAATGCGCCAATCGGCCTATCCAATCGCATTAGTTGTAAATAAGCTCGCATTGATCCTATGCATCCTAATAAATCATAAAAAATTATACCGATGAGTGTGCAAGCTGCAATACTGCCACTACATGGCACACAATTATTAATAGCTAAAAATATAAAAAAAAGAAAGTGATAACTTTCCAGCTTGTTAATTATTTAAACCATATTAAACCGTTGGCAACAACATTAAATAGTGTTCGGCAATTATCGCTAAAGTGCGATAAAATCGACTCACATCATTGTGCTTGAGTCGAGCCAAATAGAGCTCAGACCAAGTCAACAAGTGATCAGAAATCAAATGTTGTGCAGCTTCAAGTTTATCATTTTCAAGTAGGATAGCAAAAGCCATTAGCATTAAGCCAAACTGATCTTCTGGTTCATTCATGCCTGTATTAAGTATTAAACCATGTTGGTGTAAAAACTGACGATAACGTTCTTGCGACTTACCCATCAATAAATGTTCTTCATCAAGATATACTGATCCCCATGGAGGTGTTTGCATTGCTCCTTGACCTTCAAATAATACTGAATATTGATAATCAAGTTCGGGATTAGTTATCTCTTCGGCTAATATTTGACATTGCTCACTAATAAATGAACTATTTTGCCACTCCGCTAATTGATCAATATGTAACAAAGCGGTAATTAATGGCTTTAGCTCTTGGCTATTAGGTGGATAATAAAAAAACGCACCTAATAATTTAGCTAATGCCGTACAAGTTGTATTATCCAAACTCAACCATCTCTTGATAATTAATTCATATTGTCATAACGATTTACATTTGTTGCCACGATTATAAAGGAATTGTCCATAAATTATAAAATGCAATGCGTCCACAAATTTCACCAACTAAAACACATAAAAAACCAATCAAATAAATATTTGTGTTTTTTGTGATTCGCTTGTTATTAAGCGCGACTAAGACCATGGCTATTACTAATAAGCCACATTGAGCAAGCAGCCAAGATTGTTGCTCGGTCGCAAGTTGTGGTGATATTGCCATCATTAAATTAAGATAAGGAATTTTTAAAACCAAAATTAACAAGACACTAATCACAAAGATTAAACTAACAATACGATATAAACCCAACGACATAACAGCAATGCTACCTAATGCTAACATTGTAGTATACATTTGAATTGTAGTGTAATAGGTATCCCACGTTTTCACTGTAGGTAACATATAAGTTAACACAATGGTCCATACAAAAACTACACTCAAAATAACTAGCAAGATTGCTAACATTTGGGCTAATTTTGGGATTTGATTAACTCGCTGACACAACATTTTAATCCATACTAATTTATTGCCTTTATCTACCTGCGTAAAATAGCTTAATAATACACTCACTACAGTCACACCAAACAACAAACCAAAAGTAAAAATCTCATTACTCATCGGTGACCGACCAATACCAAAAATAACATTAAAGGCACGCAATGGCTGTCCCAAGTGAAACGAGGCAATAAACATACCTATTACCATAAAAACTAACGCCACAATATTAATTTTGGTAATCTTGGATATATTATTTAGTGAGGGATAAAATAAATAACTTAAACTACTAAAAAAAACCATGCCTGCCGATAATTGCCCCAATACCGTAAAAAATACCAGTGGTAATTCATGCATATTATACCTCCTCTGGATTGAGCACTTTACCCAGAGCATCACCCGAGGTTTTAGCGTGTACATGTGGCTTAATGACAATATTGGGTTTAGTCAGTTGAGGATCTGGTAATGGTGCAATACTACGTTCCTCACCATAACGCTGGCGTAGTTTATCAATTTCATCAAAATCTAACGCCCGTTGTGGACAAGATTCGACACATACAGGTTTCAAACCTACAGCAACGCGGGCATAGCAACCATCACACTTCGACATCACCCGTTTTTGATGATCAAATTGTGGTGCCCCATATGGACAACGCATTTCACAATAGCGACAACCAATACAAATATCTTGGTTAACAACCACTAAACCATCTTGTTCGCGTTTATGCATAGCTCCAGTTGGACAACCTTGCACACATGTAGGTTCGGCACAGTGATTACAGGCTATTGATAAATAATAAGTAAAGGTATCGTTTTGCCAAAACCCATCAATTTGTTGCCATGTTCCGCCACCATATTCATAAACACGTCGAAAATGGATTCCTAACGCGTTATCTTTTTCATCTTTGCAACTAAGTTGACAGGTTTTGCAGCCGGTACATTTTGAGGAATTAATATAAAATCCATATTGCATTTTTATTATCTCTTAATTAGTTACAATGCTAAAGACACAGCAGATAATGGTTTGATGTCAACCAAATTGGTATGCTGTGGATTTGATTTAGCCAGCACACTTGGTCTTAATGAGGTTAGGCGATTAATACAACCACCAATATCAATACCGGCCGCATTGGTTTTAGCCCACATGCCTTGTGGAATAGCAATCACGCCCGGTAATATACGTGGTGTGACTTTAGCCGGAATATAAAGTCGCCCCCGATCGTTATAAACTTCAACCAGCTGACCATGTTTAATTTGCCGTTGCTCAGCATCCAATGGATTAATCCAAATACTATCAGCGACTGCTTCACGCAATTGTGGTAAATTACTATAGCTTGAATGGCAATGCCCTTTGATATGAAAACCAATAAGTTGCAACGGATACTTTGCTCGCTGTGGCTTATCTTCACTGCCTTCAATTGCCGGTAAATAAGCAGGAATTGGGTAGAGTTGGTCGTCTTCATCCAGTTCCCATTCATTAGCAATTTTAGCCAAAGCTTCAGAATAGATTTCAATTTTGCCCGACGGTGTATTTAATGGTTTATTAATCGGATCATCCCTGAACGCTTTTAAAGCAATTTGTGCATTACTATTCGCTAATTTACGATCGATAACGCCCATGCCATCTGTTTGCACAAATGGTGGTAAATTAGGTTCTTGTTTGCGTAGTTTTTCGTAACAATATTCAATCCAATCATCTTGGCTACGCCCTTCAGTAAATTTATCTTTGACCCCCATTTTTGCAGATAACTCGGTAAGCACATCATAAGAAGAGCGATTTTCCCAAAGTGGCTTAATTGCTCGTTGCATCCGAATAACATAATGATAAGCTCCCGATGCATAAGAGTTATTAATCAGATCATTACTTTCAACAGATGACACATCTGGCAACAATAAGTCTGCATATTTAGCTGATGCAGTCATATGTGTGTCCCAGACTAAAATAAATTCACATTTGGATTCATCTTGTAAAATTTGGTGTGTTCGATTGAGATCGGCATGCTGATTACCAATAACATTACTGGCATAACTCCAGATAAATTTAATACCAACATCAAGTTTATTTTTATTGAGTAAATAAGCATTTTTGGCTGTCATACTCAGCGGATCGTCAATCGCTTTAGTCCATAAAAAGAATGGGATACTAGTTTTAACCGGATTTAGCAAATTTAAGTTTGGAACAGGATAAGTCACACTGCCTCCCCAAGTACCAATATTGGTACCTGGTTTACCAAATTGGCCAGTGATAATAGGCAATATCATAATCGCCCTTGTCGTATGCTCACCATTTTGCCAGCGTTGTGGTCCCCAGCCTTGAGAAATCCAAGCCGCTTTAGCATTAACAATATCCAGCGCGAGCTTACGAATTTGTGAGGGGGGGATTCCTGTTTTTTCTGCGGCCCATTCTGGCGTTTTTGGTGTTCTATCGTCACCTAATCCTAAAATATACGATTTATAATCACTAAAAGGTGGCGCACTATCAGGCAAAGAGTCAGCATTCCAACCTACACAATATTTATTTAACATGGCATCATCAATCCGATCTGCTTCAAGTAACGCATAACCAATTGCAGCGACTAAAGCGGCATCAGTGCCCGGAATAATCGGTATCCACTCAGCATTATATGCCACTACGCTTTCACTACGCCTTGGATCGATGATAATTACTTTTGCTTTACTTTGTGATAAGGCATTAAATAGCTCAGTCACTTGCCCACCGCCAGACATACGCGTTTCAGCAATATTTTGCCCAAACATCACCACCAGATCAGAATACTTAATTTGGTCTAACAAAGATTCTTTGGCATTACCATAAATGTATGGCTGAATCGCGGTTATCTGTCCGCTTGAATAGTCACCATGATAATTCAGATAACCACCTATACAACTTAAAAACCGCTTACAAGCATTACGCCCCGAAATGTTCGCGCCAGTAGTGCCGGTGCCATATTGATAATAAATTGCCTCATTACCATACTTATTAATAGTATATTTGAGTTTGTCAGCCAATAAATTAAGCGCTTCATCCCACGAAATACGCTTAAATTTACCTTCACCACGCTTGCCTATTCGTAGCATTGGATATTTTAAACGATCAGGATCATAAGTGCGCCAACGCACCGCTCTACCACGAATACAAGGGCGGATTTGATGCTGGCCAAATATAGGTTCATCAATACCGTCTTCAGAAGATATTTTAGTAATAATATCGTTTTTGACATGAACTTTCAGTGGGCAACGGCTGCCACAATTGACCAAACAAGCACTATAAAAGATCTTTTCTTCATTAGTAGGATTCGAAATGACGTTAACGGCAT
Source organism: uncultured Gilliamella sp. (assembly GCA_945271295.1). GTDB lineage: Bacteria > Pseudomonadota > Gammaproteobacteria > Enterobacterales > Orbaceae > Gilliamella. Next base: position 23,350 of record CALYPG010000019.1, read on the forward strand.
TGTTATTAGATTCCGCATAAGCAAACGGTAAGTGCAAATTACTGGTTAAAGCAGCGACCCCACTAATTGCCATCGTTTTTTGTAAAAAATCACGTCGAGTTATCTTGTTTACTGACTTGCTCATCTTATTCCCTTAATTTTTATATGGGATTTATTTATGATAATACTAAAGAAAGAATAAACAAACCCAAAAACCATAAAAACTGTCGTTAACACAATTATAAATTTAATTTCATACATCTTGGCGAAAGATTGCTATAATAAGCTTATTTATTCAAATAAACAGAAAAAATATGTCACAATCGAGTTATAATGCCGTTGATATCGAAGTCCTAAAAGGACTCGATCCTGTGCGCCATCGTCCGGGTATGTATACTGACACGACTAGACCAAACCATTTGGCACAAGAAGTCATTGATAACAGTGTCGATGAGGCGATTGCTGGCTACGCACACCAAATTAAAGTCACTTTATTTGAAGATAATTCATTAGAAGTCATTGATGATGGGCGTGGCATGCCGGTTGATATTCATCCGGAAGAAGGTGTCCCCGCCATTGAATTATTGCTATGCCGTCTCCATGCCGGTGGTAAATTTTCCAACAAAAACTACCAGTTTTCCGGCGGTTTGCATGGGGTTGGGATTTCAGTGGTTAATGCCCTTTCTAAACGAGTTGAAGTCACAGTAAATCGTGATGGACAAGTTTACCAAATCGCTTTTGAAAATGGTGATAAAGTTGAAGATTTGCATGTGACTGGCACATGCGGACGCCGCAATACTGGTACCAAGGTACATTTCTGGCCAAATGAAAAATATTTTGATTCAGCAAAATTTTCTGTGCCACGCTTATCACATTTATTAAAAGCTAAAGCGGTACTATGCCCGGGTCTGGAAATTATCTTTAAAGATATAATTAATAATAGCGAAGAACGTTGGTGTTATGAAGATGGCTTAAAAGATTATTTAATGGAATCTGTAAGTGGTTACACGCTATTACCGCAAGATCCTTTTACCGGTAACCATATTGGCGATACCGAAGCGGTTGAATGGGCACTGTTATGGTTACCAGAAGGTGGGGAGCTATTAACTGAAAGTTACGTTAACTTAATACCAACAATACAAGGTGGTACCCATGTTAATGGTTTGCGTCAAGGATTACTTGATGCCATGCGTGAATTTTGTGAGTTTCGTAATTTATTACCGCGAGGTTTAAAGTTAACTGCCGATGATATTTGGGAACGCTGTGCCTATGTGCTTTCGGTTAAAATGCAAGAACCGCAATTTGCCGGGCAAACTAAAGAACGTTTATCATCCAGGCAAAGTGCCGCCTTTGTTTCGGCTATTGTCAAAGATGCGTTTAGCCTGTGGTTAAATCAAAATGTGCAAGTCGCCGAATTACTGGCTGAAATTGTCATTTCCAGTGCCCAAAAACGCTTAAGAGCCGCTAAAAAAGTTATCCGTAAAAAATTAACCAGCGGACCAGCTTTACCGGGTAAATTAGCTGATTGTTCTTCTCAGGATTTGAATAGAACCGAACTATTTTTAGTGGAGGGGGATTCTGCCGGCGGTTCTGCCAAACAAGCACGTGACCGTGAATATCAGGCTATCATGCCGCTTAAAGGTAAGATCTTAAACACTTGGGAAGTGTCCTCCGATGAGGTACTCGGGTCTCAAGAAATCCATGATATTTCGGTTGCCATTGGTATTGACCCTGACAGTGATGATTTAAGCCAATTACGCTATGGCAAAGTTTGTATTTTAGCTGATGCCGATTCTGATGGATTGCATATTGCTACATTAATTTGTGCACTATTCGTCCGTCATTTCCGAGCTATGGTTGAACAAGGTCATGTCTTTGTTGCCATGCCACCCCTATACCGTATCGACCTAGGCAAAGAAGTACATTACGCATTAGATGAAGAAGAAAAAGAAGGCATTTTAGATCAACTTAAACGTAAAAAGGGCAAACCTAATGTACAACGCTTTAAAGGCTTGGGTGAAATGAATCCATTGCAACTGCGTGAAACGACAATGGATCCCAATACGCGCCGTTTAGTACAACTCTCTCTTGATGATACCGAACAAACCATGGCATTAATGGATATGTTGCTAGCTAAAAAACGCTCAGAAGATCGCCGTGAATGGTTACAAGAAAAAGGTGATCAAGTTGAACTTACTGTCTAACAAAAAAATGATTTAGAGGAACAATAATGAGTGAGATTACTCATGACGGAGTAGAAGTTCAATCGCTACGTACCTTTACAGAAAGCGCTTATTTAAACTACTCCATGTATGTGATTATGGACCGTGCCTTACCGTTTATTGGTGATGGCTTAAAACCGGTACAACGCCGCATTGTCTATGCAATGTCAGAACTGGGGCTCAATGCACAAGCGAAATTCAAAAAATCAGCGCGTACTGTCGGTGATGTTTTAGGTAAATATCATCCTCATGGCGATAGTGCCTGTTATGAAGCGATGGTATTAATGGCACAACCATTCTCTTATCGTTATCCATTAGTAGATGGCCAAGGTAACTGGGGGGCACCCGATGATCCCAAATCATTCGCGGCCATGCGTTACACCGAATCACGTTTATCAAAATATGCCGAATTATTATTAGGTGAATTAGGACAAGGCACAGTTGATTATACCCCAAACTTTGATGGTACCTTGCAAGAACCGAAAATGCTACCAGCTCGATTGCCAAATATCTTATTAAACGGCACCACCGGCATTGCGGTTGGTATGGCGACCGACATCCCCCCTCATAATATTCGTGAAGTGGCTAATGCGGCAATTATGTTAGCTGAAAATCCCAAAGCGACACTTAGTGATGTAATGACTCACATACAAGGCCCTGACTTCCCGACCGAAGCCGAAATTATTACCTCGCGGGAAGATATAGAAAAAATCTATACCACTGGTCGTGGCTCTATCCGGATGCGCGCTGTTTGGAAAAAAGAAGATGGCGATATTGTAATTACTGATCTGCCACATCAGGTTTCTGGCGCTAAAATTCTAGAACAGATTGCTTCGCAGATGCGCGCCAAAAAACTGCCTTTAATTGAAGATTTACGGGACGAATCAGATCATGAAAACCCTACTCGCTTAGTGATTGTACCTCGTTCTAATCGGATTGATTTAGAACAAGTCATGAATCATCTATTTGCCACCACTGATCTGGAAAAAAGCTATCGCGTAAATATGAATATGATTGGGCTTGATAATCGCCCAGCCGTTAAAGGATTACTAGAAATTTTAACCGAATGGCTAGAGTATCGCCGTAATACCGTTATGCGACGTTTAAACTATCGTTTAGATAAAGTACTCAAACGCTTGCATATTTTAGATGGTTTATTGATTGCTTTCTTAAATATTGACGAAGTTATTGAAATTATTCGCCATGAAGATGAGCCAAAAACTGAATTAATCAACCGTTTTGCCTTAACTGATATTCAGGCAGAAGCGATTTTAGAGTTAAAACTCCGTCATTTAGCCAAACTGGAAGAAATGCGCATAAAAGGTGAGCAAAATGATTTAGCTAAAGAACGCGATCAGTTACAAGCATTATTGGCTTCACCCAAAAAACTCAATACTCTGATAAAAAAAGAGTTACAAGAAGATGCAGAAAAATATGGTGATAAACGACGTTCACCAATCGTTGAACGTAGTGAAGCCAAAGCGATCACCGAACAAGAATTAACCCCATCAGAACCTATCACCATTATTTTATCGGAAATGGGCTGGGTAAGAGCCGCCAAAGGACATGACATCGATCCTATTGGTTTAAGTTATAAAGCTGGTGATAGTTTTAAAGCTATAGCAAAAGGCAAAAGCAACCAACCGGTGGTATTTATCGATTCAACTGGTCGTAGTTATGCCATTGAACCTAATACCTTACCCTCTGCACGTGGCCAAGGTGAACCACTAACAGGTAAATTAGCCTTACCAGCAGGTGCCACTATTGAACATGTACTCATGTCAGCCAATGAGGAGCAAAAATTATTACTCGCGTCTAATGCTGGCTATGGTTTTATTTGTCAATTTAGTGATTTAGTCGCCCGCAATCGCAATGGTAAAGCAATTATTAACTTACCGAATAATGCTAAAGTATTACCACCAATTGAGGTTGTATCTGATGACAGTCTACTACTATCCATTACTCAAGCTGGACGTATGTTAATCTTCCCGGTAAAAGATTTGCCAGAATTAGCTAAAGGTAAAGGCAATAAAATTATCTCCCTTTCTGGTGCCGATGATAACCTATCGTTGATAATGTTAATTACGCCAGAAACCGCAATAACCTTGCATGTTGGTAAACGCAAACTTACACTCTATCCTGCTGATTTACAAAAATTTAGAGCAGAACGCGCCCGTAAAGGCACTTCACTACCACGTGGCTTACAAAAAATAGATCGAATTGAGGTAAACGAATAATATGTCTTTTATTTGGGCAATTATTACCGGCTTTGTCTTAAGTCTGGTGTTAAAAACTAGTTGGGGATTTTTTATCGGCTTATTTATTGGGCCAATGCTCTACCAAGCTTTTTGCAATAAATTAACCGAACAAAGGACGCATGCTAACCCGACTCTTTACTTAACGGTTGTTTTTGAAGTACTGGGGCATTTAAGTAAAGCCAAAGGCGTGGTAACCCAAGATGATATTAATCTGGCGCGTCAATTTATGGATCGGCTACAACTTGATAGTAATAGCCGGCAACTTGCTCAAGAATCATTTAACCGTGGTAAAGTAAGTGATTACCCACTTCGTTCTCGTTTAAAAGAACTTTACGCACAATATCGCTATCGACGTAATGTGTTAAATATCTTTTGTGAACAACTAATCCATGCAGCATTGGTTGACGGGAATTTAGATGAAAAAGAGCTACAAATCCTTTATATTGTTGCCGAGGAATTTAATATCCCTCGCCAGCAAATGACAATATATATTCAAATGATGATGGGAAGTTATCATTTTCATCAACATGATTATACTAACCAACAACATTATCAATATCAGCAAAGCAACAACTATGGTGGTTATAACCAAGGTCATTCAACTCAATCAGATCTACAAAATGCTTATAAAATCCTAGGCATTGAACCTTCAGCAGATATTACTGTAATCAAAAGAGCTTATCGTAAATTGATGAATGAACATCATCCTGACAAACTGGTATCCAAAGGTTTACCAAAAGAGATGCTCGAAGCAGCGAAAAAACAAGCACAAGAAATCCAAGCCGCGTATGATTTAATTAAGGCCTCTCGTGGTTTTAAATAGAGATAACAACTATGATGCATTGGCGCTCAATTATTAGAATAGTTGGTTTATTAATTACCTTGCTTTCAGTATTTATGCTAATTCCGGCACTGATTGCGCTAATATATCGCGATGGTGCCGGTGCAATTTTTGTGCGATCATTTATTGCCGCTTTAATTTTAGGCTGTTTATTATGGTTGCCTAATCGACACCATCATCATGAGCTCAGTACTCGTGAAGGATTTTTTATTGTGGTGCTATTTTGGGTTGTGTTAGGTACTATTGGTGCCTTTCCTTTTATCTTTGATCATCATATTAACCTCAATCTAACCACTGCTTTTTTCGAATCATTTTCTAGTTTAACTACAACTGGTGCCACCACTATTGTTAACTTAGATCACTTACCTAAAGCCCTACTATTTTATCGGCAATTACTGCAATGGCTTGGCGGTATGGGTATTATCGTGTTAGCTGTCGCCGTTTTACCATTATTAGGTGTTGGTGGCATGCAACTTTATCGTGCTGAAATTCCCGGCCCACAAAAAGATAGTAAAATGCGTCCCCGTATTGCTGAAACAGCCAAAACACTTTGGTCTATTTACATACTGCTAACGACATTATGTGCTATTTGTTTATGGTTTGCAGGTATGGATGCCTTTGATGCCATCTCCCATAGCTTTTCCACTATCTCAATGGGTGGTTTTTCCACTCATGATAGTAATTTAGCTTATTTTAATAGTGCTACTATTAATTATATTGTGACGTTATTTTTGATTTTATCGGGTTGTAATTTTGCACTACATTTTGCCGCATTCAATGGCTTTTCAATTAAGGTTTATTGGCAAGATCAAGAATTTAGAACTTTCCTATTTATCTTATTAATTGTCATATTGATCTGTGTTAGTGTCATTTATTTATATCAACCTGATCGAAAACTTAGTTTAGATAAAATTGTACTACAAGTTGTCTCTGTAGCAGGAACCGTTGGTTTTACCGTTGATGATATTAATACATGGCCATCATCACTACCCATTTTCTTACTGTGTGCTTCATTTATTGGTGGCTGTGCTGGTTCAACCGGTGGTGGGCTCAAAGTTGTGCGTGTGCTCCTGCTTTTTATGCAAGGTTCGCGAGAATTAAAACGCCTTATTCACCCTAATGCAATTTACACCCTAAAATTAAATAAACGGGTAGTACCAGAAAGAATTATCGAAGCCGTTTGGGGATTTTTTTCGGCATATGCATTAGTTTTTTTAATCAGTCTATTTTTTATCATGGCAACAGGCGTTAATGCTACAGACTCTTTTTATATTGTCGCTTCATCCTTAAATAACTTAGGGATAGGACTTGGCAGTGTCAGCGATAATTTTGCCAGTGTAAGTGATATGGTTAAATGGGTAATGATTATGGATATGTTATTTGGACGATTAGAGATCTTTACACTATTAGTTTTATTCACACCAACATTCTGGCGAAATTTGTAGGTTCAAAAACTAAGTGCCAATCGAGTTGGTAAAAGGCTTGATAAGGTGTTTTATTATTAAAAGAAATATTACAAGATAAGGGTTAATTTAATGCTGATTGTTTCAGCATTAAATTAAAAGTGATTAAGCTTTTTTAACAAAACAAGCTTTGAGCATGACTTTCATGTTATCAATTTTACAATCAATTTCATGATCGCCTTCGACTAAACGAATACCTTTGGCTTTTGCACCTTTTTTAAGTACGGTTGACGATCCTTTTAATTTAAGATCTTTAATTAGAATAATATTGTCACCATCAGCAAGTAAATTACCATTGCTGTCTTTTACTTGTAATTCATTGTTGTTAAATGAAGTTGCATTAGGATCCCATTCATGTGCACATTCTGGGCAAATATATAATAAACCGTCTTGATAGGTGTGTTGGGACTGACAAATAGGGCAATTAGGAATAGATTCCATGATTTATGATTAATCCTGATCAAGTCAAAAAGAAGAAGGTACTATAACAAAAAAATGTGGTTAAGTCATGGCGATTACTTGTCAATTTGTTATTGTATTTCAACTTTGATCATTTGGTTTAATCAAAAATTGGCTGTGATTGTAGTTATCAAATAGTCATTAGTTAAGTTATTTAGGTTTTGTGCTACATAAAACAATATAATTTAATTGATGACTATTGCGTCTAAAGGTTTTGAACATCGTAAAAAATTGCGCACGATTCTGTTTGCGTAATGCATTGTGAATAATTTTTAATGTGCCTAACAATCCTTCATCTGCGATCATGCCTTTGGGAGACATTAATGTCATGTCATTATGATCTGATTTAATATCAGTAAATCCAATAGTTGCAAAGAGGTTAAGCCATGCATTATAACTAATCGGTTGAGCATTAACATTGATTGCTTGATGGATACGTTCAATGACCGCTGTTGCTTGTTGTGGATTAACTAACATAATATCATGAGTTAGCAATTTACCACCGGGTTTTAATACTCTGAAATATTCTTTTAGTAAATGTACTTTTGCTTTGTTTGCATACATGGTTAACATGGCTTCATTAATCACGATATCAAAGCTGTTATTAGCAAAGGGTAATTTTGATGCATCAGCTTCTTGTACATTAACTAAATGGCTGACATTATGTTTGGCGATATTTTACTTTGCTTGTGTTAGTGCCTGCTTATCCATATCTATACCTGTTATGTGGCAACCAAACCGCTTGGCAATTTCAATGGATGTGGTACCCATGTTACAGGCAATTTCCAGTACTTGACTTTGGGGTGTAAATGCTGCCTGTTGTAATAACCATTCTGTTGCTGCTTTACCTCCAGGACGTAATCGAGTTTTACCTAAACGGGCTAGGAATTTATGACCTGCTTCTTTTTTATCATTATTCATAATGTCATTCCTTAGGTTAAATGCTTGTTAGAATTTTCACTCTCAACATGGTTAGCAACATTTTTACCGCTTGTTGGTGCTTAAATTGTATGGGGAATATTAGTCAATTTTTTTCCACGCTGACTAATGTTGTTTGGATAATAACGGGTTAATTTGGCTATTTTTTCTGTATATAATATCTTATTTTTAGTCGATTTTATTGATAGTGATTATTATTTGTATAAATAGTAATATCCTGTGATATTTGTCAAATAAGCTAAAAAAGATAGTATAATTTTATTATTATAAAGTAATATAATTGTGATCCAGTATCTTTGGTAAATATGTGGTGATAAATAACAGGTTAATATACATAATAAATTTTGTATAAATAAGCGGTAATGATCATAAATTTTATTTTATAATATTAGATTGTTGAAAGAATATTGTTTAATAAACAACAGTTTTATAAAAGTTGTAAAAACAGTAAAAATTATTATATTTTTCATTGGAAATGATAAAAATAAATGTTATATGGAGTTGTAGAAGTATGTTAAAAAATATGATAAAAAATTGTTATATTAACTTTTATCTATTATTGAAAACTGTAATAAAATCTCTGTTACCTTTTTATTTATCATTTATTGCCGGCTTCTTTAACTATAAATCTTATAATATCGTCAATCTGGTATTACTTGTCAAAAAATTAAATTATCGCTTTGTAAAAAAAAATTTAGTATTGTTCTTTGGTTTAATATTATCAATTAACAATGTTAATGCTAGTGTGACGATAAACACAATAGAATCTATAAGAGGTAATGCGCCTTCTATTATGCAAAGTGCATCAGAAAAACTGGGTTTTAGTGTAAATGACACATTTTATAGTAATAACGTAGGTAATATTAAATCGGATGAGATAAAAATATTTGATGCACATTTAATCTATGCCGATTTTATAGTTCCAACATTTTCTTCTAGTGACTTTGACAGTGACACTGATTATAGTGATAACGATGGTGATGGTGCAGATCCTATAAATCCTTTTATTATAGAAGAAGTTAATTATGCGTGGTATGACAATAATGGTGTACAAATTAAAAGTGATAGATTTAATGATACCATTGGCTGTGGTGATTATTCCATGCCATTAAAACTGGTTATGAGTGCTAAGATAAAGGGGAATTCTCAGTATGGCACGCCTAAAGAAAGTGACTTTGTGAAAATAGAAAAAACATATAAAATTGCCACTGCATCAAAAATTTGTTATGTCAGACCGAATGCCACTAATGTTGAAAAAAATCTTCAATGGGTTAGTTTTGATAGTAATAATCGATTCCAAAACTGGAATAATAAAAATCATAACAAAATAAACACTTCAGTTGGGGGTGGATATACTGCTGACTATATCCCTAATTGGGGATTTAAAGCTGCTACGACTGCATCTGGAGGTAAACGATTTCCGACAACTGGTTTTCCCGGTGCTAAATTTCAATTATTGATGTCGTCAGCTCAAACTGATTATACTTTTGAAGTGGTTTCGCATAATGAAGATGTGGTGAGTATTGATCAACAAGGTTTTGTTCTTTTAAAGACAAAACCGTCAGGTACTATAACAGTTCGTGCGACGTTAAAAAGAGATCAGTCAATTATGCATGATTATAGTTTCGATCCTACTTCACTTTGGGTATATCCAAATAAGAACTTTTTAGGGAATTGGTCTAATGCTTTACAAAAGTGTCCTATAGAATATATGTTATCTTATAAACAATTAACTAATTCTCCAGTTGATAATAAGAGATTAAATTCGGGATTTTCAGTTACCAATGGTTATACCCGTGCCATTGATGGTACACTTTTTAGTGAATGGGGATACACCACCAATAAAACCTATCCCGATTCTAAGTGGCGAGATGATAGAGATAGATATTGGGCTAAGGAGATGAATCCTATTCAAGATCGTTTTAACCGTATTGATGTGAGTCCTGGCTCAGGCTATGTTGGAACGGACGCTGACTTTTATCCGGATTATCTAGTTTGTCTTAAAGAGACGGATGATTAAAAATTACGCTGAGTGCTTTAGTATTTTATATTCAATCGGCGTTATATTTTTTAATGATATCGTGGGATATCTTGGTGTTATAAATAGTTATCCCATTGTTCCGTTATTCTCGTTACGTGCTTCTGGTTGTTAAAAACGTATAAATCCAGTACCTTTGTCTGATAAGTACGGTTAAATCGTTCAATAAAATCATTTTGCTAAGGATAGCTATCCGGATTGATGTAATTTATGGTTATTCCATGAACTCGCCCAGCTACTGAATTTTTTTCCGATAAATTCTGATCCATTATCTACTCTTACCTTTAATAGATAACTAAGGTACTGAGCTAGCTTGTCGTGATAACGGGTAATTATTATGAATGATAAATATTGTATTTTATTTAACAAATGCGATTTAAATACAAATTACTGCCAGGTAATTTGATTGAGAAATAAAAAAGGTGCACATTATGCACCTTTTGATTAGTCGAGTGAAATAGGTTATTTAATAACCTTAGCCACCACACCAGCACCAACAGTACGGCCACCTTCACGGATAGCAAAACGTAAACCGTCAGCCATGGCAATTGGGTGAATTAATGATACAGTCATTTTGATGTTATCGCCTGGCATTACCATTTCTACACCTTCTGGTAGGGTGATAGTTCCGGTTACGTCTGTTGTACGGAAGTAGAACTGTGGACGGTAACCTTTGAAGAATGGAGTATGACGACCACCTTCATCTTTGCTTAAGATATACACTTCTGATTCAAAATCAGTATGTGGTGTAATTGAACCTGGTTTAGCAAGTACTTGACCACGTTCGATTTCTTCACGTTTTGTACCACGTAATAATACACCAACGTTTTCACCAGCACGGCCTTCGTCTAGTAATTTACGGAACATTTCTACACCAGTACAAGTGGTTTTTGTAGTTGGTTTGATACCAACGATTTCAACTTCTTCACCAACTTTGATTACACCGCTTTCTACACGACCGGTTACCACTGTACCGCGTCCTGAAATTGAGAATACATCTTCAATTGGAAGTAGGAATGGTTTATCAATATCACGTTTTGGCTCTGGAATGTAGCTATCTAATGCTTCTGCTAATTCAACAATTTTGTCTTCCCATGCGGCATCGCCTTCTAACGCTTTAAGCGCTGAACCACGAATAACTGGTGTGTCATCACCTGGGAAATCGTATTGAGATAGAAGTTCACGTACTTCCATTTCAACTAATTCTAATAATTCTTCATCATCAACCATATCACATTTGTTTAAGAATACGATGATGTAAGGTACACCTACTTGACGACCTAAAAGGATGTGCTCACGAGTTTGTGGCATAGGACCATCAGTTGCAGCTACTACTAAAATAGCACCGTCCATTTGTGCAGCACCAGTGATCATGTTTTTAACATAGTCAGCATGGCCCGGACAGTCAACGTGTGCGTAGTGACGAGTTGGTGTGTCGTATTCAACGTGTGATGTATTGATGGTGATACCACGTGCTTTTTCTTCTGGTGCATTGTCGATTTGGTCAAATGCACGTGCTTGTCCGCCATATTTTTTAGCAAGAACAGAAGTGATTGCAGCAGTTAAAGTTGTTTTACCATGGTCAACGTGGCCGATTGTACCAACGTTAACGTGGGGTTTTGTACGTTCAAATTTTTCTTTAGACATCTTAATGTTCCTTTATTAAATCACTTCCCTCTTTTCGATGAGGGAAGTGTTACTTTATTTATGTAAAAATTATTTCGCTTTACGAGCTTCAATAATTGCTGTTGCAATATTTGTTGGTGCTTCATTGTACTTCAAGAACTCCATAGAGTAAGAAGCACGACCTTGAGTTTGTGAACGTAGGTCTGTTGCATAACCAAACATTTCTGAAAGTGGAACTTGTGCTTTTACTGTTTTACCAGTTGCTGTATCTTCCATACCTTCAATCATACCGCGACGACGGTTTAAGTCTCCGATTACGTCACCCATATAATCTTCCGGTGTTTCAACTTCGACTTTCATAATCGGTTCTAAAAGCACTGGTTTAGCTTTCATGAAGCCATCTTTAAATGCCATTGAACCAGCAATTTTAAATGCCATTTCTGATGAGTCAACATCATGGTAAGAACCATCATAGATAGTGACTTCAACATCAACGATCGGATAGCCAGCAAGAACACCATTTTTCATTTGTTCCTGACAACCTTTATCAACCGCAGGAATGTACTCTTTAGGTACTACACCACCAACGATTTCGTTGTTGAATTTGTAACCTTCACCACCAGCTTCGAGTGGTTTGATTCGTAACCATACGTGACCATATTGACCACGACCACCTGATTGGCGAACAAATTTACCTTCTTGTTCCACTTCATTGCGAATGGTTTCGCGGTAAGCTACTTGTGGTTTACCAACGTTGGCTTCCACTTTAAATTCACGTTTCATACGGTCAACGATGATTTCTAAGTGTAGTTCACCCATACCAGAAATAATTGTTTGACCAGATTCTTCATCGGTGTGAACACGGAATGAAGGGTCTTCTTGCGCTAGTCGACCTAAAGCAAGTCCCATTTTTTCTTGGTCAGCTTTAGTTTTTGGTTCAACAGCAACCGAAATTACTGGTTCTGGGAATTCCATTCTTTCAAGAATAATTGGTGCGCTTTCAGCACAAAGAGTGTCACCTGTAGTCACATCTTTAAGACCAATTGCCGCAGCAATGTCACCCGCACGAACTTCTTTTATTTCTTCACGTTTATTGGCATGCATTTGCACGATACGACCAAAACGTTCTTTTTTATCTTTAACTGAGTTAAGAACAGTATCACCAGAGTTAACCACACCAGAATAAACACGGAAGAAGGTTAAGTTACCAACAAACGGGTCTGTTGCAATTTTAAACGCTAATGATGAGAATGGTTCATCATCACTTGAATGACGTTCAGCTGCATCACCGTTCGGCAATTCACCTTTAATTGCTGGTACATCAGTTGGTGCTGGTAAATATTCAATCACTGCATCAAGCATGAATTGAACCCCTTTATTTTTAAAGGCACTACCACAAGTAACCAAGATGATCTCATTTGCAAGTACGCGTTCACGTAATGCTGTTTTAACTTCTTCTTCAGTTAACTCTTCACCACCAAGGTATTTTTCCATTAACTCTTCACTTGCTTCAGCCGCTGCTTCAATTAAGTTAGCACGCCATTCTTCGACTTGCTCAACCATATCAGCCGGAACATCTTCATAAGTAAAGGTTACACCTTGATCGGCATCACTCCAGTTAATTGCTTTACGTTTAATTAAATCAATAACACCAGTGAATCCTTCTTCAGCACCGATTGGTAACACTAATGGAACTGGAGTTGCCGCTAAACGTGTTTTGATTTGTTCAACCACACGTAAGAAGTTTGCACCCATTCGGTCCATTTTGTTTACAAATGCGATACGTGGAACTTTATATTTGTTTGCTTGACGCCATACTGTTTCTGACTGAGGTTGAACACCACCAACTGCACAGTAAACCATTACTGCACCATCAAGAACACGCATAGAACGTTCTACTTCGATAGTAAAATCAACGTGCCCCGGGGTGTCAATAATGTTGATTCGGTGTGGTTCAAATTGTTGTCCCATACCAGACCAGAATGCAGTTGTTGCAGCAGACGTGATAGTAATACCACGTTCTTGTTCTTGTTCCATCCAGTCCATGGTAGCAGCGCCATCATGAACTTCACCAATTTTGTGACTTACACCAGTATAAAACAAAATACGTTCGGTCGTTGTTGTTTTACCTGCGTCAATATGTGCACTGATACCGATATTGCGGTAGCGTGCTATAGGGGTTGTACGAGCCATATTAATCCTCTATTTAGAATCGTTTGCTTAATAAAATATCATTTAAGGCGACTGAAAACATATAAGGGCGTTCAGTCTTAATTCAAGACACTGATATTAGCGCCTGAATTACCAACGATAGTGTGCAAACGCTCTATTAGCTTCAGCCATACGATGAACATCTTCGCGTTTTTTCACAGCGGTACCTTTGTTTTCAAAAGCATCCATAAGTTCATTGGCTAGGCGTAAAGCCATTGATTTATCGCCACGTTTACGTGCTGCTTCTACAATCCAACGCATTGCTAGTGCATTACGACGAACCGGACGCACTTCAACAGGAACTTGGTATGTAGAACCACCAACGCGACGAGACTTAACTTCTACAGTTGGTCTTACGTTATCTAATGCAACTTCGAAAGCTGCTAAGTGGTCTTTCCCACTACGCTCAGCTAATTTATCAAGAGCTGAATATACGATTGATTCTGCGATAGATTTTTTACCATCTATCATTAAAATATTTACAAATTTCGCCAGTAAATCTGAACCGAATTTCGGATCAGGTAAAATTTTTCTTTGACCGACAACATGACGACGTGGCATTGGAATACTCCGTTTATTATGTTATAAATTTTTCAGGTTTACCCAAAACTCAAATGAGTTAAATGGAATTATATAGTTTGGCCTTACTTAACGGAGTTCCATTAAGCTTTAGGTCGTTTTACACCGTATTTAGAACGGCTTTGTTTGCGATCTTTAACACCTGCGCAGTCTAATGCACCGCGAACAGTATGGTAACGAACACCAGGTAAATCTTTAACACGACCACCGCGAATTAAAATCACGCTATGTTCTTGTAAGTTATGGCCTTCACCACCGATATATGAAGTTACTTCAAAACCGTTGGTTAAACGCACACGGCATACTTTACGTAATGCTGAGTTTGGTTTTTTAGGTGTTGTTGTGTAAACACGAGTACAAACACCGCGTTTTTGCGGGCAGGCTTCAAGTGCAGGAACATTACTTTTTACTTCCTTTAGTGCTCTTGGTTTGCGTACCAGCTGATTAATTGTTGCCATTAATAAGCTCCTGATTAATTAAAATAAATTTAAAATTGCTTTGTAGATACGTAATTAATAACTGTAGCCCAAAACCCATATATAAGTTTTGGGGTCGCAAGATTCTAGACCTCAAGGGGGATAATGTCAAGTCATGACGTAAGTTTTTTGCTAAAATTATTCATCATGTTAAGCAAAAATCATATACGCCATTTAATCTGTTTTTGAAGAATATTTTGGGTGAAATTATTTTTAAATAAAACCAAATTTTTTGCATTAATTAACGGTAATATTATACTGTTTTGAAAGTTTATTAATTACCTAAACATAATCAGTATGCATAGTGAATCTTATAAAGTTGTATTACTATTTAATGCCAATAATATTTATGATCGTCAAATACTTAAAGGTATAGGCACCTTTTTGAAATCGAATAATATTCATTGGAATATATATATATCCGAAACAATGCGTTATGAAAGCAACATTAGCTTTAATTTTGATTGTGATGGCATTATTGCCAATTTTGATGATCCGGATATAGAGGATTTACTGAAAGAAGTTAATATACCTATCATTGGCGTAGGAAGTTCTTATCCGGATGATTTAAGTTATCCTAACGTTCCTTATGTTGCCGCTGATAATTATGCCATTATTGAAGCGGCTTTCAGTCATTTATGTGCAAAAGGGATTAATAAGTTTGCTTTTTATAGTATTCCACCAAACCGATATTGTCGTTGGGCAGGAGTTAGAGAACGAATATTCGAGCAAATTTTAAAGAAAAAAGGTTATAAAGGTGTTATTTATCAAGGAATGACAACATCTCTTGATAATTGGCAAGAAAGTTTAGATAAGTTATCAATATGGTTGCAATCATTACCGATTAATACTGGTATTATTGCCGTAAATGATGCTAGAGCTCATCATATTTTACAAGCCTGTGATAGGGTCGGTATAAAAATACCAGAAGAATTATGTTTAATTGGCATTGATAACGAAGAAGTCATTAATGATTTAGCCATGGTTTCATTATCAACCGTTAAGCAAGGTACAGAGGAAATGGGGTTTAATGCGGCTAGCTTATTACAGAAACGATTTTCTAATGGTAAGTTCCCAAAATCGCCTTTACTTATTGCCCCTAAAAAAATTATTGCTCGGCGTTCGACCGATTACCGTTCTGTACAAGATCCTTATGTCATCCAAGCCATTCACTATATTCAGGATTATGCTTGTAAAGGTATTAAAGTAGAACAAGTTATTTCTGAAATGCAAATTTCGCGTTCCAATTTAGAAATTCGTTTTAAAGCATCGTTAGGTAAAACGATTCATTCTGTTATTCATGAAGAAAAATTCAATCAAGCTAAATATTTATTAACTGATTCGTCATTATCAATCCAAGCAATTTCTGAACAATGTGGTTATCCATCAGTACAGTATTTTTATTTTTTATTTAAAAAATTGTATGGAATGACGCCAAAAGAATTTAGGGATAAATATGTTACGAGTTAAGTTTAAGTATGATAAAGCAAATTGATAGTTCATTGGTATGAAAAAGAAGAAAGTTGCTTGTTATCGACTATCTTTCTTCTTTTGTTTTATATTTATTTTTTAACTGAGCGAATGAATAGTATTGAAATTCCACCGATCATTGCAAACACAAACGATACTATGAAAATAGCAGAAAAACCAAATACAGAAATAACACAAGCAGCAATTATTGGCGCAAGAGCTTGTGTGATAGTATTACCTAAATTGTAGATCCCTAAAAAGAATGCCACTCTACTTTTGTCAGGAATAACTTGTAAATTTAATAGATTATCAAGTGAATTCCAAATGCCCATACCAATTCCTGCGGCAAAAGCATAAATTAAAATACCAATATGATTAGGATAAATAGATAAGCTGATTGCGCCAATGCCCAAGAATATGGTAGATAAGCCAACAGGTAATTTTAATATTTTTAATTTATCCGATACTGGTCCTGCAATAAATCCCATTGAAATACCAAATATAAGCATGATGATATTAATTAACTGAATAGAATTTTGTGTTTCATCGGTATTACTATGCATAAAATCAGTCATAATAAATAACAAATATCCGGTAATGGCAAAGTTACTGATGCCCTGAAATAGTTTACCTATTAGTGCTAAATAATAGTCTCTACCAATTGACCATTTAGGAAAAATTGCTAATAAATTTTTTAATCCATTTTCATTTTTTCTCGATTTACATGTTATGGTTTGGTTAAGGTTAGAAGGTTCTCTAACAATAATAACTGAAATTAATACGCCAATTAATGTAATCACACCAAAAACAATAAAGCCAAATCGAAAATTACCTAAAAACATAGCGGCAATAATGGTAAATCCATTATTACCCAAAGCCATTCCTAATCCACCATATGCACTTGAGGCGGTACCTTTTCTATCATTTGCAGCAAAATCTATCCAAGCCACCATTGGAGCAACAATAAAATTCAAGGCAATTTGACCTAATAGCCAGCAAAACAATAAAAAAGGAATAGTATTGGCAGTTGACGCCAATATCATTGATAACATGAATGCTATTGCACCAGCAACAATCCAAGGGGTGCGATTACCAAATTTTGAACGAGTTCTATCTGATAAATACCCTGCTACCATATTTGATATTGCCGCCGTTACCATGCCACAAGCGGAAAATAGCGCTAATAAATGAATCTTGTTATTTTCATCAATTTGTTGAATTAATGCCGGTAAAAATAGGCTTGCGGCTGCAATGTAGGGGCCTAACCATGAGGCTGGGCCGATAATCAGTCCGGGCACTAAACGAGTTAATGGAATCGTTATTTTCATAATATTCTACCTTAAATGTTAGCGATTATTTATCACATAGTAATAATCAAAATCGGCATAAGATTGATGCTGGTAGCTATCAACTGAAGCAATAAAATTAAATAAGCCGGTAAATCCGCCAATTTCACCAGGTTCACCGTTCACACCTTCATCTGATAAGTAAAGCATATCTAAACCATTAATGATGGATATCCACTCTTGGTCCTGTTTGTAGAACAGGTCAACTATACCTTGTTGATAAGCTAATTTGAGTTCGACAATACCATCAGGTATAGCAATACGATGATTGGTAAACTCAACTCTAACGCCTAGTTTTGCTTGTAAAATGGTCAGGATAGTGGTTTTTAGTTGTTCACTATAAGTTAAATGTAAATAGAGCCAATTATTTGAATCATAGTAAAGCCCGACGCCTGCGGTTTGTGAATAATGCTCAGGGTGAAATTCAACTTTAGTTTGGACTTGATAATTAAAAGAGGTGGCACGAGTTGCCATAATAGATGGTTTAACTTGAGAAAATAGCGAGTTTTGCCCGTATATTCTTAGATGGCTTTGACGTTCATCACTATTTACCCAAGTACTGGATTGATGTCGATAAGGTGTCATAAACTGTAATTGATAAGCTTGATCAAATTCATCAATCACATCATCAGTTATTTTGCCCTTGATTGGTATTGGTGAATCAAATTCCATTTTAGCTAAATTAGAACCGTCCGCCATAACTAACCAACCATCATCTGTCCATTGCATCTTTTGAATAGAGGTTTCGCGACCAAGGGGATTGAGTAATGTACCTTTTATTGGTCTAGACATAAGATGTGCTATATACCAATTACCATTTTGTGTCTCAACCAGCGAGCCGTGTCCTGCTTTTTGCATTACTGAATTAGGGTTGTACATTTCAAAATGCCCGGCATCGGGATCGCCTAATGAAAAGAGATGATTAGGCGAAGAAGTAACGATAGGTTCTCCTGATGGATGGGGTTGATAAGGACCAAAAATATTTTTACTACGCCCTATTTCAATGCCATGAGCATAACCCGTACCGCCCGCCGCTATCAATAAATAATAATAGTGCTGCTTTTTATACAGTTGCGGTGCTTCAGCACATCCTCTTGTGGTAAAACCTTGAGTTACTCGTACCCATGGGGAAATCAATTTGCCAGTGGTTAAATCAACTTCGGCTATCACGATATGACCCGGTGCTTGATGTCCTTGACGAGTTTCCCATTCTAAAATTGTTAAATAGTGTTTACCATCGTCATCATGAAATAATGCGGGATCGAAGCCAATAGAAGTTAAATAAATAGGTGCAGACCAAGGACCTTGAATATTATCGGCACAAATCGCATAGGTATCGGCATTAAACTCGCGACCGGCCATATTGATCATGTGTGAATAAATTAACCAATATTTTTTATTAATTGGATCATAAGATAAATGTGGCGCCCATACACCAGCTGGTGTATTGGTTCCGGATAAGTTTATTTCACCATGTTTAAAAATATAATCAATTAATACCCAATTAGATAAATCATGGGATTGGAAAATTTGAATAGCCGGTTGCCAATGAAAGGTAGAGGTAGCAATGTAATAGGTATTATCCACACGAATAATGGATGGATCCGGTGACATACCGGGTATGACTGGATTTTTTATTTTAGGCATTTTTATTCTTCTCTTAGTATTAGGTGATTGATAACGCAAAAAATATATGTTGAACAATAGATGAAATTTAATATTTGTTATTTAAATATAATTTATCTATTTACGATGTGTTATTACCAAATTTGGTTTCAAATTTATGAAATTTTGTTTATGAGATATGCGTCACATATATTGATATATGTAAATAAAGATATTAATTTAACGCTTTTATATAGTAATAAGAGAGGAGAATTGTTAAGGGGGAATGATATTTTTGATTAATATCTTATTAATATCATGCTTGAATATTATAGGGTAAATTGAAATGCAGAAATCATTAATATAATAAAATTCTGCACTATTAACATTAAGACATTAGCGGTTGAAGTTGTTGATACAACTTTCTAAAAATCACTCGTTGTTCTTGGTGATATTGGTTATTATCCATATTGGGTTGATGAGTTTGTACTATTGGTAATTCAGGTAATAGTGTTTTAATCGATATGTCTGGGTTACAAGCAATTTGTGCGAGTTTTGCTGCACCTAATGCGGGGCCTACATCGCCACCTTCACAATATTGTATTTTATAACCAGATATGTCACATATGAGTTGCCGCCAGTATGAACTTCTTGCCCCGCCACCAATAACAATGATTTTATCCGGTGAAATGCCGAATTGATGAATGACATCTATGCAATCAGCGAGAGCGTAACTCACGCCCAATAATACCGCTTTGGCAAGATCGGTTTTAGTATGTTGATGGGTTAATCCCCAAAATACACCTTTAGCCGTAGGATTATTATGTGGCGTTCTTTCCCCTGATAGGTAGGGTAAAAAATGTATCGCTGGTTTATCAGTTGTTCGATCTTCTTCTATTAAAGAAAATAAAGTAGGTACATCTTTAATACTCAATAATTGACAAGCCCAATCAAGGCATGAAGCACAGCTCAACATGACAGACATTAGATGCCAACGTTCAGGTAATGCGTGACAAAAACTGTGGATAGCTTGTTCGGGTTTACTCATATAGCGATCAGTCACGACAAAATAAACACCAGAAGTGCCTAGTGATAGCATAGCTTGTCCTGGTTGATAAAGACCGACGCCAATAGCGCCGGCAGCATTATCACCGGCACCAGCTATAACCGGAATTTTTTTGATGCCCCAACGTGTGGCAATGTCATCATTAACATAACCAGTAATTTGATTTCCTTCAAAAAGCATCGGCATCTGTTGCCGATTTAGACCGCAAGCTTGCAGTAGTTGATCGTTCCAATCGCGTTTTTCAACATCTAACCACATCGTACCAGCGGCATCTGCCATGTCAGAGGCAAATTGCCCGGTCATTTTGAAACGGATGTAGTCTTTAGGAAGGAGTACTTTATCTATTTGCGCAAAAATATTCGGTTCATATTTTTGTACCCATTTTATTTTAGGGGCGGTAAATCCCGCCATCATTAAATTACCGGTAATCTGCCTAGAAGTCGGTACCAAACTTTCTAGTTCTTGACACTCTTTGTCACTACGACCATCGTTCCATAAAATAGCAGGCCTAAGTACTTGTGATTCTTTATCTAGTAAGACCGCACCATGCATTTGACCACTGAGTCCAATTGCTCGTACTTGTTGTAAGTTATGCTGTTGACCTAACTGTTCAATGGCTAAACTGGTTGCTTGCCACCATTCGGCAGGATCTTGTTCTGACCATAAAGGATGATGGCGAGATATAGTGAGTTTTTGGGTGTTAGAGGCGATAATCTTTTGCTGTTCATCCATTAATATGGCTTTAACACCGGAAGTCCCCAAATCAATACCAATATACATATTTGTTCCTCACAATAAGTATATAAGGACCGCTTAGTAATGCGGCCCTGTTATGTTTATTTGGAATAATAGTTTTATCCAAAAATAAACTTATTTACTAAATTTTCTAGTTTTTCTTGTTGTCCACTTTGTGCTTTAGGTTGTATATCATGTTGTAGACAGTATTCGGCGATTTGTTGTAGTGACATTTCACCTTGTAAAATGCTTTTGCCTAATTTTTTGTCCCAATTACTATAACGGTCGAGAACGATTTGATTTAGTGTTTTATCTTCAAGCATTTTAGCGGCACATTTTAATGATAATGCCATGGTGTCCATCGCGCCAATATGCCCATAAAATACATCATATTTATCCATGCTTTGGCGACGAACTTTCGCATCAAAGTTCAACCCTCCTGTTTTAAAGCCACCACCTTTTAGAATTTCATACATGACTAGTGTATTTTCTTCCACGCTATTAGGGAATTGATCGGTATCCCAACCGAGTTGAGGATCACCTCTATTTGCGTCAAGCGATCCAAAAATATCAAGTGCAATAGCTGATGCAATTTCATGTTGGAATGAATGACCGGCTAGTGTGGCATGGTTTGCTTCGATATTCACTTTTATTTCTTTTTCCAAACCAAATTGTTTTAAAAAGCCATAAATAGTTGCGACATCATAGTCATATTGGTGTTTTGTTGGTTCTTGTGGTTTAGGTTCAATTAATAAAGTACCTTTAAATCCAATTTTATGTTTGTTTTCAACCACCAGTTGCATAAACTTGCCAACTTGTTCGCGTTCTTTGCGTAAGTCTGTATTTAGTAGTGTTTCATATCCTTCCCTACCACCCCATAGCACATAGTTTTGTCCGCCTAATTTATGGGTAGCGTTCATTGCGTGAACAACTTGAGTTGCTGCATAGGCAAAAATTTCCGGATCTGGATTGGTTGCGGCACCTGCAGCATAGCGAGGATTGGTAAAACAATTTGCCGTGCCCCATAATAGATTTACACCAGTTTCTTGTTGTTTTTTTAGAAATATATCCGTCATAATGGATAAATTATTGATATATTCTTTAATTGAATTACCTTCAGGCGCGATGTCAACATCATGGAAAGCGTAAAAAGGAACGTTCAATTTATAAAAAAATTCGAAAGCCACATCCGCCTTAGCTTTGGCATTTGTTAGTGGATCAGCATTTTTTTGCCAAGGATAATCAAACGATCCGGTGCCGAACATATCTGTTCCAGCCCAACAAAATGTATGCCAATAACAAGCTGAAAATCGTAAGTGCTCAGCGATTGTTTTACCTAAAATCACTTGTTGCGGATTATAGTGCCGAAAGGCAAAAGGATTTTTTGTTTCCGTTCCTTCGTAGTTGATTCTTTCAATTTTTTCATAATATTGAGTCATAGTGTTCTCCTAATATGGCGCCTAGAATTTAGTTGTTTTATCTAGTGATTATCATCAAAATAAAAGTAGCCATTACTATGCATGAATTTTTATACTATGAACAATTGTTAAATTTTGTAGTCATTTTATGTTTTTTGGTTTTTGTGATACAGATCATATTCTATTGATATGAGTTTCAACTTATTGATTAGATGAGTGTTATTAATTGGTATAAAAGTAGAAAATGTGAAATTGATTTATTTGAAAGGTATGGATAAAAAGCATAATAATTCTTATCACTTTTCAGTGATAAGAATTTCAATTATTGAGATTAATGATGATCAATAAAGATAAATTTTAATGTAAATAGTAAGGCAAAAATAATGACACATAGATTTAACTCTTTAAATTTGCCGGTACAAGTTTTTAGTATTACATAGGAGATAAAGCCGAGAGCGACACCTTCAGTAATGGCAAAGGCAAATGGCATCATTAGTGCTGTGATAAATGCGGGGGTAGCATCGGTTAAATCAGACCAGTTAACTCGGACTAAGCTAGAAACCATTAAGATCCCAACAAAAATTAGTGCGCCAGACGTCGCATAACTCGGTACCAAATGAGCGAGTGGCGATAAGAAGGTAACCATTAGGAATAAGAGACCAACAATAACAGCAGTTAAACCTGTACGACCTCCAACTGAGATACCCGCAGAACTTTCAATATAAGTTAATACCGATGACGTACCAAATATCCCACCCAATGAGGAGCTGAAACTATCGATTAATAACGCTTGGCGCATTTTAGGGAAACGGCCTTTTTCATCCGCAATACCCGCTTTATCGGTTAGGGCTAAAATGGTACCCGATGAGTCAAATAAGCTAACAATCATAATAGAAAAGATGACGCCCATAATACCAATATTAAGCGAACCAGCTAAATCAACATGCCCAACAACACTAGTAACACTAGGCGGTATTGAAGCAATGCCATTGTAATGAATATCCGGATCTAACCATAAGGCAAATAGTGTTACTACTAAGATTGAAATTAATACCGCGGCGTGAAAATTACGGGCAGCTAAAATAATAATAATAAAAAATCCTAGCGAACCGAGTAACACTTTTAGTGATAAGATATTACCCATTGTTAATAAGGTTGCAGGAGAAGAAACCACAATCCCCATGTTTTGAAAACCCATAAACGCAATAAATAGCCCAATCCCAGCACTAATGCCTTCACGTAAACACTGTGGAATGTGTTCAATTAACCAATGGCGAACTTTAAAAAGAGATAAAGCAAAAAAGACTAAGGATCCCCAAAATATTGCGCCCATACCTATTTGCCAAGAGTAACCCATAGCCCCACAAATGCCATAAGCAAAAAATACGTTGAGTCCCATTGCTGGTGCTAAGGCAATAGGTAAATTAGCAACTAATCCCATTAAAATACTAGCAAAAGCGGTGACAAGGCAAGTTAGCACAAATACCGCTGAGGTATCCATCCCTGTTGCTGATAAAATACTGGGGTTTACAAAGATGATATAGACCATGGTGAGGAAAGTTGTACACCCTGCAATGACTTCGGTACCGACAGTTGATTTTTTCTGCTGCAATTGAAATATTTTTTCGAATATTGAATTCATGAGTTAAGGTCCAATTTAGGTTAATAATAATGAATGTTCATATAGTATGCTAAATGCATCTTTACCAAAAATTGCTAAGAGGTAAAAAACAAAAAAGATGTGGCGTTGTGACTTCACATCTTTAAATAAAATTTAACAGTGATATTATTGCCAGTTATTTAACTAAATCAAGTTTTATTCTATAGCACTTCCATGACTAGCAGAAAGATTGACATTAATCTCAATGTTAGTTTTTTCTTTATTTTCAGTTTTTTGGTTTGCTAAGCTGGTATTGTTAAATAATATTGGTGTTAGTACTGTTTTATTATTTGATGTTGTTGAGATATTCGTATCTGAATTGACTAATTCTATTGCCATTTTTAGCCCGAAATTAGCGGGCTAAAAAAGTAAATTTATTCGGTTGATGGTAAATCGAGTTTATTTAAAGTAATTTTAACTTTAATAATACGGTGACTTTCTATTTCGATTATTTCAAATAAGTAATCGCCAATTTGGATCGTTTCACCAACCTCAAGTAAATGCTGAGCTTTTTCCATCAACAGACCAGCGAGAGTATGGTATTCTCGTTTTTCATCAATCTCAATAGGGATAAAACGCACTAATTCTTCAACAGGGATGTAGCCGTTGGCAATCCAACTGTTATTGTCCAGACATTGAATATCATGTTTAGCATCAATATCTTCTTCTTCGGTTGGGAAATCACCGGCAATGGTTTCAATTATATCGGTAACTGAGACAACTCCTTGCATCGAACCAAATTCATCGACAACGAAGGCAAAATGGGTTTTGGCTTTTTTAAATTGATCTAATGCGACTAATAAAGATACTGTTTCCGGGAAGATTAGTGGCTGCTTGATAAGTGCGTTAATATCTATTGGTTCTTTATTTTGTAATACATCCTTTAATAGATCGTTAACTTGTATAATCCCTAAGGGTTCATCAATTGAAGCGTTATCTGTTACAACTAAACGCGAATGCGGATTATCAAAAATCTCTTTTAAAATAATCTCACGGTCGTCATTAATATTAACCATATCAACATCGAGTCGAGAGGTCATAATACTACTGACTGAACGCTGTGCAAGTCCAAGTACGCGTTCAACCATACTGAGTTCTTGATGATTAAAAACGGACACTTTTTTGTTGGTATCAGAGACTAAATCAATAGTATGGCTATCGGGATCTTCTTCGGCATCGCCTTTTAATAAATGCAAAATGGCTTCGGCGGTACGTTCACGTAGTGGTTTTTTATTTAATACCTTTCGTCGATTAAATATCGCCAATTGATTGAAAAATTCAATCATAATGGAGAAGCCGATTGCAGCATATAAATAACCTTTTGGAATAACAAAGCCAAATCCTTCGGCCACTAAACTAAAGCCAATCATTAATAAGAAGCTTAAACACAAAATCACTATCGTGGGATGGGAATTGACAAAATATGCAAGCGGTTTACTGGCAACCATCATAATACCTATTGCGATGCACACAGCAATAATCATTACCGGAATATGTTCCACCATACCTACAGCGGTAATTACCGAATCGAGTGAGAAAACCGCGTCTAACACTACAATTTGTGCCACAACTGTCCAAAAATGCGAGGTTTTTTTCGGTTTGCCATCTTCATGTGATGCGCCTTCAAGACGTTCATTGAGTTCCATTGTTGCTTTAAATAGCAAAAATATCCCACCGATTAGCATTATTAGTTGCCGTGCATTGAAACTAATACCAAATGCGGAAAATAATGGTGTGGTAAGTGTGACCAACCAGCCAGTAAACATTAATAACAATATTCGGGTGACGAGAGCAAAGGCAAGACCTGTAATGCGTGCTTTATCGCGTAGTTGAGAAGGAAGTTTCTCGGCAAGAATGGCAATGAAAACAATATTATCAATACCAAGGACAATTTCAAGTACAATAAGTGTGGATAAACCAATCCAGATTGTAGGATCCATGATCCATTCCATATGTCAGGTGATTACCTCTAATAAACACAGCACATGCTGCTTAGTAATTCTGTCTGTAATTGGTTAAATAATCAATAAAATATTTATAAAATTTGTTAGTTTTGTCAAAAACTTTCAGGAGTAGTATACGTTTTAGTATAAAATTAATCTTGAATTCAAGTACTAAGTGCGAATCTTAACTAAAATAATGGTGACAATAAAA
>CALYPG010000020.1 GCA_945271295.1 uncultured Gilliamella sp.
AAAATTGTATTTTGAAAGGATTAAGGAATAACTTATGAAATATTCATTTTATATTAGCATTATTTTTTCTTTGTTTAGTACATATTGTTATAGCCAATCCTTTGATATAGATGAAAAATATCGGGGAGATCTATTTTTTAGTAAAATAGATATGCAAAAATTGGGACAAGATTGTATACGACATTTAACTCCCCCATGAGTGTTTAACCGCATTAGATATAAAGCGCTCATTAAGCCGTAAAGGTTGCCTGTAATATAATGCGGTAGTTGAAATGACATTTAAAGCGATTAAAACCGAATTTGTTTCAAACACGGTATTTGATTCAAAACGCGTGGACATGCCATTATTGTTTTTTATTGCTAAAATATTTTTTGATAAGGAATGCCTTAAATTTTTCATCTATATCTAATTGAACAAAATCATCATAACTTAATTCATGATTACCATAATAAATCTTGTTATTATCATAACCAAGCTCTGTGGTTAAAGTTCCCTCATCACAAGTTTCTTGAATAAGGAAAACATTAAATTCCTGAGCATTTGCTCCGAGTACTTCTCTATCAATAAAATAGATTCTATTATCATCTTTTATATAGTTACCAATTATTTGACTTTTTTGTGGTTCAAGATCAAGTATTCGCATTTGGATATCTGTTGCAAAGCTTTCAACAGCAATATAAATATGCTGATTGTCACTATAATATATGGAATTATTAATTTGATGAAATTCTTTCGCATTAATGATATCTTTCAACTCAATTATTTTATTGGTTTTTAAATCCCTAGCCCTACTTTCATAATTATAATGTTTCAAATCATCTGTGCGCCAATAACGAAAATATTGCAAATAATAATTACCTTTATTATCTGTATATAGAATATCTTTTATATGAGAATATGGAATAATAGCAGCTTGTTTAGCAAAATATTTTGCTTTTAATTTTGCTATTTCTTCTGGTGCAAAATAATATGTATTAACTAAATTTTTAAAACAGTCATAATTACAATTTTTGCTAAACCAATAAATATTGTTTTTATCTGTAGCAAATATATACACTTGTTGGTCTTTTATTGAAGGTATAAGGGATTTTGATTCCGTGGTAAATGAATTTATATCTGCTTGAATAACTTCAACTCCGTCACAGTATATTTTATTTGCTGCACGTAAATAACAACCTCCTAAAACTTCATAGTCAGCTATCGAACTGGCAATAAAAAATTGTTTTTTTTGCGGATCAAAAATATAAACATAGTTTTTATCTTTATAATAATAAATATCATGGCCATTTTTTAAATAGTTTGTGTCTATAATTTTTAATTTATCTGCAGGGAAATGATATAACTTAGCAAAGGTATCCACATCTATTATATCTTTTAAAAACACTAATTTTTGCGTTTTGGGATCGATGATCTTGGAAAAATGTACAATGCTTTCATCTATTGGCTGTGATGGTTCAGGGATATTAATTGTTAATTCATTATTTTTGTTATAGGTTAATAAATCAATATTGGGTTTTGGGTTTGATATTTTATCTGCGTCATTTTTATCACAGCCATAAACAAGTAACGATAAAAAGCAAAAAAATATTACTCGACAGCCTAAGTGTTGCATAAATTACTCCTTATTGAAAACCTAAAATTATGTTATTCCTTTTTTTTAAAATTAGATTAGTATTAGCTCAGACCTAAAATCGTTTTTATTGCTATTTTAAGTTCGGAAATTATTCGTACAAGTTCAAATTGAGTTTGATGGTCACAAATTATTTTATAGCCATGAAATATATGAGTAACATTGTTTTATTAGACTCAGAGTTATTACTATATAACTTAAAATTATAAATGATTAATTAATAATATTGTTACCACCTTGCCATAAAATGATATGATTCTCACCGTTTTAATTTTTATAGAAATGAATATGATGAAACGAATAAAATTTTTGCTTATTATTTTAAGTAGTATGCTGACTTTAACAGCTTGTTCTAAACCAGATTCTACCGAACATTGGATAGATAACCCAACAGCTAAAGAGATTAAATTAAAGATAGATGATAAGGAATTAACTATTCCAGCGAAATCAGGCATTAATTATAAGATTGAATATGGTAAACATACCTTATCTTACAATAATGATTCAGTTAATTTTTTTGTGAAACCTTTATTTTCTAAATCTCTCAAAAATATTGTACAACCTAAAATTACTGGTTTTATTAATCCAACGCAAAGTAACTATATTTTTTATAAAATAGTCTATATTGATGACTCTAGTTCAGTAGCAACTGATAAATTTATTGAAGATATACAAAGGAATACTGAATATAAAACGCAAGTGATATTTGATGGTGAATTGCAAGAAGTGGAGGTACCTTTTACAGTAACTAATGAGCTATTTATTGAAAGAGATAAATATCCTTGGGAATTTTTTCTTGGAGAAAAAGTGCCAGATATTGTGGAACAAGATAAGGTAGCTACTGTGAAAGGAAAAATATTTCGGGAAGATGAATTTTATGAATATATGAAAGATGATGTTGATTTCGAAAATCATATTAGTCTGCCTTCTAATCCTAAAAAATTTAATCAACTTTCTAAAATTGTCATTCCTGCTATTGATTTAGATAATATTAATTGTCCTGAAGGACGAGCCGATGTCGAGAAAAAAATAGCTACTTGGAATCATGTTTTAACTTTAACAGGTAGTGAATTTGCTAAGGAATATGACGATATGACATCAATGAATAATAGGGTTGCTACAAGTGAGATAAGCAATAAATGTTATCAAGATTATCAGAACGAAAGTTATACAACTCAAGTGGAAAAAATTACTGATATTTATAATCAAAATCATAATTTAAATTTCTTTATAACAGATTGATTTTTATAATCAGGTAAGTGTATTGTTTAATGAAAAGATAATTATGGTAAATTATACCTTTCACAAAGGTAATACAGAAAATTATCATCTAATATTATTTTAATGAAAATGTGATTAAGATGCACGGTTTATAAAGATACAAATATTATTTGCCAGATTTACTAAGTAATTAACCTAAAAAGCCAATGATAAAATAACAATCATTGGCTTTATAAACTATGAATTTATTGAAAAACAGGTCTATATAAATGTAATTATAGGCTTATCTTGCAATGTTATTTATTCTTTTATATATGAGTGATATTAAAATATTTAAATTCACATTTACCCTGACTGTTTTGTTTTGATTCGGTAGAGGCAAAAATACCAATTTTAGCACCAACCCATTTACCTTTACCGGCGGCAAAATTACGTACGATTTGTTGCCATTCACTATTTTGTTCCTGGTAGTAAAATTGACATATGCCGTTTAATCCTACCGTAACTTTAAATAGGCAATTTGGTGAACTTAAAGTTGTAATTTTTTCTCGATACTCATCAACTTTACCTGAATCTTTCATCCAACCATAGCGATAATATAAACTATATTCTCCATTGTAATAACTTATTACGAGCGCTGCATAGCGTTCACCATATATAATTAACCCTGCAAAATCACCAGATTGTTCGGCATTTAAATTTAATTCTGTTTGCGCTGTAAATTGAAACGATGAAAATTTTTGCAATAACAAGTTTGGTGCAAAATAGAGTGTTTGTTGTTCATTACGATAAGGAAGGGGATAACAATTTAAGATTAATGCTTGATTATTATCGGTTAACCACTGCTTTTGTGGATTTGCTTGCCATTGCCATTGTAACCCATATTTCCCATGTGCAAAACTATCACTTGTTTGAATTGTATAGTCATCGGTATTACTAATAGATAGCGGTTTTTTCCAAGTTAACACGGGTTGCCCTGCATTATTATCTTTGATTTCACCGATTCTTGGCCAATCATCATCTGCCCAATACATCGGTTGTAAATGCACAATTCGTCCATACAAATTTGCATCTTGAAAATGGACAAACCAACACTCTTTATTATCTAATTCAACCCAGCCACCTTGATGCGGTCCATTAATTGCTGTATTACCTTGAAAAAGGACATTACGGGCAGTCCACGGACCTTTTATGTTTTTGCTACGTAATACTGTTTGCCAGCCAGTTTCAACCCCTCCTGCTGGTGCAAAAATATAATACCAACCATTTCTCTTATAAATTTTTGGACCTTCCAGTGTTGGCAAATCAGCAGTTCCGTCATAAATGATTGTACCTTCATCGATTAGTGCTGAACCATCACTTTTCATTTCAAATAATTGTAATTTATGTTTTATACCACTGCGGCTTTGTGCAAAAGCATGGACTAACCATGCACTGCCATCCTCATCCCAAAAAGGACATGGGTCTATCCAACCTAGAGCTGATTGTACACAATGAGGTTTACTCCATTCCCCCCATGGATCTTCGGTATGACACATGAAAATACCTTCATCAGGGGTACTAAAAAATACCCATAATTTATGATCATGATAGCGAATGGAAGGTGCCCAAACTCCTTTACCTGGCTGAACTTGGTCATAACCAGGTAGATCAAGTGATGAAAAAACATGATTGATAATGTGCCAATTGACCAGATCTTTTGAATGCAATATCGGTAATGCTGGCATATGATTAAAGCTTGATGACACCATAAAAAAGTCATCATCAACTCTAACTATGTCCGGATCAGAATAATCGGCACAAATAATAGGATTTTTATAAAAATTAAGACTCATACAAATACCTTTTAATAAAACAACAGCAATAACATAAATAACTAACTTATTGGTTACTTTCTAAATTCTTCTGTCTTGCTAGTAGATCACTTTGAATTTTTTCCATCATCTTGTCATCTAATTTATAAAAACGCATTAACCACCAAAGTAATAAATAGGAGAATGCAGGCCCAATTGTTAACAAGCCAATAATTCCCATTGTTGCTAGTGGGGTTTGTACATCAATACCGGCTTGATAGCCTAATAATCCTAAACAGATACCTACTAAAGCACCTGCGACAGCCATACCTAATTTTAAAGCGAATAGATTACCTGAAAAAGAGAGCCCTGTTGCTCGTACTCCAAATTTCCATTCACCATAGTCAGCTGCATTTGCCATCATATTCCATTTAAATGGTTGATACATTGAATGGAAAAAGCCTATTAAGAAATAAAGTGGAAAGACGACAGATAACCAAACTGGCGGGATAAAAAACATGATTACACCGATAGCAAATAAGATTAAGTTAATATTTTTGAATAATTGAATAGCGGTAAAACGTTTAGCGAAAAAGCCCGCCGTCATAGCACCTAAAATTGTACCAACAACTGAAGTTGATACAAAAGCGGATTTCATAGCTGTACCTGCTGCTGAGCTTATACCTCCCATCATTAAATAAGTTGCATAATAAAGTGTTGCTGAACTACGCATTACTCCAGCCATACTGGAAAAAAATGTAATAATTGCAACAATACACCATTGATCATTCGCTAATAAACATTTTAAGTCTTTTTTTACACTGACCTTCTTATCTTCAATAGGCATAACACGTTCTTTGGTCGTGGCAAAACAGAAGATTAACATGCCAATAGCCATGACTCCCATAACCGCCATAGTTAGTTGGAAACCAAGTTGTTTGTTTTCCTTACCAAACCAATCGACTAAAAATAAAGTACCAATAGATACCATTAAACCTGAGGCTGAAGAGATAGTAAAACGAAAAGACTGAGCAGAAAGGCGATCTTTTTCATCACGTGTAATGACACCACCTAATGCACAATAAGGAATATTAATAAAGGTATAACACATCATTAATAATGCATAGGTAATGTAGGCATATAAAAGTTTACCGGAATCACCAAAATCAGGAGTTGTGTAGGTCATAACAGCCAAGACTGCATAAGGAATAGCAAACCAAATTAACCAAGGCCGAAATCGCCCCCATCTGGTTTTGGTACGATCGGCAATCATACCTGTTATAGGATCGATGATTGCATCAAAAATACGAGTTGCAAGAAACATTATTCCTACAGCTGCAGCTGAAAGCCCATAAATATCGGTATAAAAAAAAGTTAAGAACATTGTTACAGATGAATAAACAATTCCACATGCTGCATCACCCATTCCAAAACCTATTTTCTCCATGACTGATAACTTTTTATTATTATCCATCACAATCTCCTTATCACAATATAAAAACAATTTATAAATTTCTATTTATTAATAATTTATTAGTACTTACAAATTATCAAAAAATAACGGTAAATTGAGTTTATAAAATTAGTTTTTAAAACAATATTATGATTTTACGTACTGCAATTACGTTATATTGTTAATGTGATAGATATCACAATTTTCTTTATGATATTTATTCGTCGATGTGATCGCTTTTTGGATAAAAAATTGGGCAATTTTAAGTGCTAAGTTTAAAAGAGTAAGTAATTAGAACAGTACTATTGCCGCTAATCAAAAGATAGAAGTATTAGATTGATAGCCAAATCAATGAGTTAAAACCTTTAAGGTATGGGTTATTGATTGAGTAGCTTTGAATGCTTAAATTCGCTTTTGATGACGCCATAGCCATTTTCCACTGATTAAACGATAATAGAAGAATATGCTGCGTATAATCCAATCAAGGAACATGCCAAACCAAACGCCAATTACCCCAAAACCGAAATAAACGCCTAAAAAATAACCAGCTACAATTCGGCACATCCACATACTACCAATTGCTACCCACATAGTGTAATTGGCATCTTTAGCGCCTTTAAAGCCATATGGCAAAACAAACGAGGATGCCCAAAATGGTGTAAATAATGCATTAAACCAAAGTAAATATTTAGCAATTTCGATTACTTCTTTATCATTTGTGTAGAGTGAACTTAAAAAGCCCGCAAAAGGAATGGATAGAAGTGCCAAAAAGCATAATAAAAAAGTCGTTAAATGAAAGATGAATTTCAACTGCCGGGTTGGTTGATAAATTTGCCCCATACCAATACGTTTGCCAACGATTATAGTTGATGTTGCACCTAAAGTGTTACCAGGTAAATTCAATAAGCCTGCAATTGAAAATGCAATAAAATTAGCGGCTATGGTTGATGTTCCCATTCCTGCTACAAACGTTTGGGTTAACAGTTTGCCGATATTGAACATGACTGATTCAACACTCGCGGGAATTCCAATACTAAGAATATCTATAAGAATTTTACCATTAAATGAGTGAAAGTAACTGCGAAAAGGTATAAATAAAGCTCTGCTTGGTTTGATTGTTAACACCAGTAATATAAAAAACATACCACAATAACGAGCAACCGTTATGCCTATCCCTGCACCTACAAACCCTAGACCGTTCCAATCAAAAATACCATAAATTAAGATATAACTTATTATTAGATTAAGAATATTCATTATGATATTTAAATACATGGGTAATATGGTATTGCCTGCTCCCCGCAGCGCACCACAACCCACTAAAATAAATGCTAAAGCAGGGTAACCTAATACTGTTAGTCTAAGAAAGGTTAAGGAAAGATTTTTTACGTCAGGATCAGCCTTTCCAGCAATGAGATCAATAATCCAATAACCTGAAAATTCTACTAAAATGAATAGCAAAATCGAAATTAAGACCAATAATGTTATAGATTGTCTAGCGGCAAAAACCGCTTTTTTTTTGTTATGGCGACCTAGACTAAAAGCGACCACCACGGATGTTCCAAGCGCAACTGCCATAAAAAATGACATAATAATCATATTGAAACTTTCGGCTAATCCTACAGCAGCCATTTCAGCTTTGCCGATCCAACTTACTAAAAAGGTACTAAAAATTCCCATTAATATCACTGACAAGTTTTCAATGAAAATAGGAAAAGCTAAAGGATAAATTTCTCTCCATAGTAATACATTGTTTGAATGCCGTTTTTTATATAATTGTGACTTTTTTATGCATTCAATAAAGTGTACATTCAATTTTAGACCTTAACTTTGATACCTTGAAATGTGGACGCCATTATAACTCCATTATTTAATAAAAATGAATTTATGTTTTAAAAATAATTGATAAATCTTATAAATAAGTACTATTAATGTTGAACTTGAATGGTGAATGGCTTCACTATATTATAGCGTGGATAAAAAACTTTAATCATCAAAGTAAATTTGAGTCTTTATGCTAATTAATGCCAAAACTATTCTTGAAAAATTAAATCCACATAATAAAGTGAATTATGATTCGGTGTTAAAAGAGGTCATTACAGATTGGCAATCGGGATCAATACGACCTAAATTGTTAATACATAGTTGCTGTGCGCCTTGTAGTACCTATGTTTTAGAATATTTGGCTCAATATGCTGACATTACTATTTATTTTGCTAATTCGAATATTCATCCTCGGGTCGAATATGAATATAGAAGCGTGGTTCAACAAAAATTTATCACTGATTTCAACCAAAAAACGAATAATAATGTTCAATTTTTGCAGGCACCTTATCAACCAGCAGAATTTATAAAGCAAGTTGAACATTTACGTGATGCACCAGAAGGTGGTGAGCGTTGTCATATATGTTATAAAATGCGCTTAGATTTAGCTGCAATTAAAGCGCTAGAACTCGGATTTGATTATTTTGCGAGTGCTTTGACTTTAAGTCCTAAAAAAAATAGCCAAAAAATCAATGAAATTGGTTTTGAAATTCAAGAGATTTTTTCGGTTAATTATCTTCCTTCAGATTTTAAAAAGAACAATGGATATAAGCGATCAATTGAACTTTGTAAAGAATATGATGTTTATCGTCAGTGCTATTGTGGATGTATTTTTGCTGCTAAAGCGCAGGGAATTGATATGAAAAATGTAATTACTCTGGCAAAACAAAGTTTACAAAAATAAAGAACAATTAGCTTAATTTTTGAGATGATTTGCATTATTAAATATACTAAAACGTATGCTATTCCTGAAACTTTTTGTCATAAAGTGCATTTAGAAGTAAGATTATTTTTATCTGACATATTAAAAAATAAAAAGTTTTAGATATAATATTTGATTATTTTAATGGACTAGAATTAATTAAAACAATTTTTCTAAATTTGTATCCATAGGCTAGCAATCATTTTTAACTATGAGTTTGTTTTATGTCAAAAATTTATAAGCTTGGATTAGATGTCGGTTCAACCACTGCAAAATGTGTGGTTATTGATGAACATGATAATTTTATTTATACCAATTATGTTCGTCATAATACCCATATTGTTGCAACTGTTCTTGAATTGCTTGATGAGATAAAACAAAAGATTGGTGAAAATACTGTTTTATCAGTCAAAGTCACAGGTTCAGCTGGTATGGGCATTTCTGAAAAAGCAGGTATTGCTTTTATTCAAGAAGTGGTTGCGGCTTCTGAAGTGGTGCAAAGGAAGTATCCTGATGTTCGCACTTTAATTGATATTGGTGGCGAAGACAGTAAGATGATTTTTTTCTTTCCTGATCGCCCGCCTGATATTCGGATGAATGGTAGCTGTGCAGGTGGAACAGGGGCATTTATCGACCAGATGGCTACCTTACTTAATACGCCTGTTCAAGAATTTGATCGCCTTGCTCAACAACATGATCAAGTTTTCCCCATTGCTTCCCGCTGTGGTGTTTTTGCCAAAACTGATGTTCAAAATCTGATTAGTCGTAATGTATCTAAAGAAAATATCGCTTATTCTGTTCTCCATGCAGTCTGTATTCAGTTAATTAATACTCTGGCTCGTGGCTATGATATTGTACCGAAAGTCATGTTAATCGGTGGACCTTTTTCGTTTATTCCAACTTTAGGTAAAGCCGCTTTAGAAACACTAAAATTAGATGAAGATCAAATTATCAAAACTCAACATCCCACTTTATTATCAGCATGGGGAGCGGCAATTCATGCTATTGAGCGTACTGAACTACCACTATCTGAATTCATCCAAAAATTAAATGATTCAAGTAAAATTAAAGTTAATGAATCGTTCAGATTAAAACCGCTATTTAATGAATCACTCTCATTTGATAATTGGAAAAAGAAACGCAAATATATTGAAATTCCACGAATTGAGCTTGTGAATTATCAAAAGCAGACTGCCTTTTTAGGTATTGATAGTGGATCAACCACCACCAAAATAACCTTAATTAGTGAAGATGATGAGTTACTTTTTACGTATTATGCACCGAATAATGGTCAGTCTATTACTGCGTTAATTACTGGTTTAGCTAAGTTAAAAGAAGAGATTGATGCATCTGGCAAAAATATTGTAATTGCTCGGAGCGGTGTAACCGGATATGGTGAAGAACTTTTAAAAGCTGCGTTTGCTATTGATGACGGTTTAGTTGAAACTATGGCTCATTTTGCTGCTGCCAAACATATTGACCCCGAAGTGAGTTTTGTCATGGATATTGGTGGTCAAGATATGAAAGCCATTTTCATTTCAAATGGTGTGGTGAATCATATCGAATTAAATGAAGCTTGTTCTTCTGGTTGCGGTTCATTCATTGAAACATTTGCTAAATCGCTCAACTCTAATACCATTGATTTTGCTGATGCAGCTTGTAAATCGAGTAGTCCATGTGACTTAGGGACGCGCTGTACCGTCTTTATGAATTCAAAAGTGAAACAAGCATTACGTGAAAATGCCACTATGGGGGATATTTCGGCAGGCTTAGCTTTTTCAGTGATTAAAAATGCCATTCATAAAGTTCTTAAATTACATGATATGCGCAAGCTTGGTGATCATATTGTTGTACAAGGTGGAACATTTAAAAATCCTGCGGTATTTCGAGCTTTAGAACAGTTAACAGGTGCACAAATTGCGAGTTCCAACATTCCCGAATTAATGGGGGCATATGGTTCAGCTTTAGTTGCTAAAAATCATTATCAACAAGATAGGTCTCCATCACAATTTATTGGTTTAGATCATTTAGAAAAAGCACTAGATAACAAGGCTAAACCGTCCCGCTGTAAAGGGTGTGAGAATAATTGCGATATTATGATTTATCGCTTTGCTAATGGGCAACGTTACTATTCCGGTAACAAATGCGAACGTTTTTTAAGTAATAATCAATACAAAGATAATAATTCGTTTAACATGTTTGATTATAAAAATGCGTTGTTATTCGATCGTACTACTCAGTCAAATCCAGATGCAAAAATAAATATTGGTATTCCTCGTGTATTAGGACAATATGAAAACTTTCCATTTTGGCATACTTTATTAACCCAATGCGGTATTAATGTTACACTTTCACCTTATTCAACTCATCGTATTTATGAAAAAGGTGCTGGAACAGTGATGTCTGATAGTATCTGTTTCCCGGCTAAATTGGTTCACGGTCATATTATGGAACTTATCGAACAAAAAGTTGACCGAATTTTTATGCCGATGGTGGTTTTTGAATCAGCTCAATTTGGTAATGCGGTAAATAGTTATAACTGCCCGATTGTCAGTAGTTATGCCGAAGTTATGCATAGTGCCATTAATCCTGAGTTGAAATATGGTGTACCAATTGATTATCCAGTTATTAATTTTACCGATATTAAATTACTCAAAAAAGGTTGTATCAATTACCTTCAATCATTAGGTATTGTAAAAAAAATCGCGACTAAAGCGTTTACTGCCGCTTTAAATGCGCAAGCTGAATTTAAACAAGCGTTATATAAAAAAGAGGTAGAAGTATTAAATAATGCTAAACAAACAGGACGCGATGTTTTTATATTAGCTGGTCGTCCTTATCATAGTGATAGTTTAATTAATCATAAAACCCCAGAGATATTAAACGCTTTAGGTTGTGATGTAATCACTGAAGATTCAGTATTAGGTTCAATCAATCAATTATCACCAGAGTTACAGATTTGTTCGCAATGGAGTTATCCTAACCGCTTATATGCTTCGGCAACATTTGTTGCTGAACAGGCAAATAATGTGCAATTTGTACAACTGAATTCATTTGGTTGTGGTCCTGATGCAATCGTCACCGATGAATGTAAAGCAATATTAGAATCAAAAGGTAAAACCTGCACCGTTATTCGGGTAGATGAAATTACGGCTACCGGTTCAGTAAGATTACGTTTACGTTCAATTATTGAATCTATCAGGATGAATCGTAATCAACCGCTTAAAACAACTGAACGTAAGAAAACGGCTGTTTTTGAATTACAAGACAAACAACGACGCACTATTTTGGCACCGTTTATTTCTGATTTTTATTCGCCGATTTTACCGCCAATTTTTGCTTTATCTGGTTATAAACTTGAAACTTTACCAAAACCTGATAAAAGTTCAGTTGAATGGGGATTAAAATATTGTAATAACGAAATTTGTTATCCTGCAACGATTATTGTTGGCGATATCATCAAAGCATTAAGATCCGGTAAATATAATCGCGATGAAGTTGCAATAGGTATTACCCAAACCGGTGGTCAGTGTCGCGCAAGTAGTTATTTGTCATTGATAAAAAAAGCGATGATTAGTAATGGTTTTGAGGATATTCCCATTATTTCGCTCAGTACCGGCAATATTAACGAAATTGAACAACCCGGTTTTAAAATCAATTGGTTAAAAACGTTACCCATTACTTTCTTTGCTATGTTATTTGCAGATTCACTGTCAAAAATGTACTACGCTACGGCGCCGAGAGCACGGGTAAAAAAACAAGCCGATCAGCTTAAAGAGTACTATACTAGAAAGTTGCAACAACTAATTACTGAGCGCAAAGGGCATAAAGCCATTTATGCTCTTTTAGCCTATGCAGTTAATCATTTTAACCAAGTTGAAACGCTCAATAAAGAGTGTCCGCAAATTGGTATTGTTGGTGAAATCTATGTTAAATATAACAGTTTTGGGAACCAACATAGTGTTGAATGGTTAGTTGAACAAGGTATTGAACCGGTTATTCCGCCAATGATTGAATTTTTTGCTCAATGCTTTGTGAATTATGATAGTAATATTGACAATTACTTGTCAGCAAAAAATTATGTTTCTTATTTATTGTACTTTTTTGAAAAAGTGGCACAAAGGTATATTAATAAAACTAACCAAATATTAGCTGGATTCAAATATTATCAGCCTTTTCATAGTATTCGAGATATGGCGAAAAAAGCACAAGAAATCCTTAATCTATCTAATCAATTTGGTGAAGGATGGCTTATTCCAGCCGGAATTATGACTTTTGCCGAACACGGCATTAACAATGTCATTAGTTTACAACCATTTGGTTGTATTGCTAATCATGTCGTTTCTAAAGGCGTCGAAAAACGTATGCGTGATCTTCATCCCAAGTTAAATTTATTGTATTTGGATTTTGATGATGGGGCCGGAGAGGTAAACGTCCTTAATCGTTTACATTTTATGGTTAGTTCATTAAAGTATACACAACTACAGAGAATTGTATAATGGATGATAAGTTTAAATATTACTGCTTATTTATTTTATAAAATAAATAGATAAGCGGTATTAAATGATTAGGATTATTTGTGTTATCAATTTATCAATTAAAACCGAAGTTTCAATCACTACTCCGTCCTTATGCGAAATCACTTTTTGATGCCAAAATAACCGCTAACCAAGTAACTCTAAGTGCCTGTTTAGGTTCAATAATAGTGGCACTGTTGGTTGGCTGGTTAGCACAATATCAAATGATATTTATACTAATACCACTATGGATGTTTATCCGTATGGCACTTAATGCAATTGATGGTATGTTAGCGCGCGAATTTAATCAAAAATCGAATTTAGGTGCGTATTTAAATGAGATCTGTGATGTGATCTCTGATAGTGTATTGTTATTCATTTTTACACAAATTAATGATGTCAGTGTAAGTTTAGTCATTTTTGTTGTGCTGCTCTCATTTTTAACTGAGTTTGTTGGTGTCTTAGCCGTCATGATTGGCGCTTCAAGACGCTACGATGGACCAATGGGTAAAAGTGATCGTGCTTTTATTTTTGGTGTAATTAGTTTCGGGATAGCAACGCATTTATTACCCTTGCATTGGATCAATGCCATGTTATGGATTATTAGTATATTACTTATTTATACGGTAATTAATCGAATCAGGAAAGGTTTGCAAAACGTTGCAAAATAGTATGGAGAACATTATGCGTCAACATGAAGAAAAATCATTTATTAGTCATGATGGTTGCAAGTTATTTTATCGTTATTGGCCAGCTGTTGAAAGTGGAACTAATACTTCTCAAGCAATAGTTCTTTTTCATCGTGGACATGAACATTCTGGACGTGTTGCTCATTTGGCTGATGAATTTAATCTACCTGATTATCAATTTTTTGCGTGGGATGCTAGAGGTAACGGACAATCCGAAGGTGAACGTGGGGATGCTGAAAATATTGCAACTTTAGTGAAAGATGCACATTGTTTTATTGAGCATATTACACAAGAATATTCTATCCCTCCAAAAGATATAGCCATTATCGCTCAAAGTGTTGGTGCCGTTATCGCGGCTGCTTGGGTGCATGATTATGTACCCAAAATTCGTGCCTTAGTATTAGGTTCGCCAGCTTTTAGTGTCAAACTTTATGTTCCTTTAGCAGTACCAGGATTGAAATTACTTTATAATTTTAAAGGTAATTTTTTTGTTAATAGTTATGTTAAACCTAAATTATTAACTCATGATACCCAAAGAGCAGAGTCATTTGCAAAAGATCCTTTAATTACCAGACGTATTTCGGTTCGTCTGTTACTTGATTTATATACGGTATCAGATCGCATTATTCAAGATGCTAATGCTATTACCGTACCTACACAATTATTAGTCTCAGGTTCAGATTATGTGGTCAGGCGCAAACCGCAAAGACAATTTTATGAAAATTTGGGAACGGTACAAAAAGAGTTCCATGTATTACCAGGATTTTATCATGATACCTTTGGTGAAAAAGATCGTCAGATCGCAATTGATCGAGCAAGACGCTTTATTTTAGGGTGTTTTGCTAGTGAGCCTCATCAGCCATGTTTACTTAATGCCGATCAGGTAGGGTATACCAGATTAGAGTCGGATAAGTTAGCATTGCCACCATCAGGTTGGATTAAGCCTTTGTATTGGAAGTTTATTAAAGCAAATTTAAAATATGCTAGCAAACTATCAGAAGGTATAAAACTTGGCGCTGAAACTGGTTTTGATTCGGGAAGTACACTTGATTATGTGTATCGTAATCAACCCTCCGGTACTTCTAAACTTGGACAATTTTTTGATTATATTTACTTACAAGCAATTGGTTGGAAAGGCATTCGCCAACGCAAAGTTCATCTTGAAGAATTAATAAAACTGGCTATCAATCAATTACAGCAGCAAAATAAAGTTGTTAATATTGTTGATATCGCTGCTGGGCATGGTCGTTATATTTTAGAAACGATCAATCAAATAGCAAATAAACCTAATTCAGTTTTACTTCGAGACTTTAGTGATCTTAATGTCGAAAAAGGTAAAATATTAATCGAAGAAAAAGGGTTGTCAGATCTGGTGCATTTTGAACAAGGTGATGCATTTAATCGGCAACAGCTTAGTGAATTATCGCCTAAACCAACTTTAGCTGTGGTTTCTGGTTTATATGAGCTTTTTGGTGATAATCATCTGTTAAATGAATCTTTGTCAGGATTAGCTGATGCAATACCAGTCGGCGGATATTTTATTTATACCAATCAACCTTGGCACCCACAATTAGAGTTTATTGCAAGAACATTAACCTCTCATCGTGATGGTCAACCTTGGATCATGCGTAGACGAACTCAACTTGAAATGGATCAATTAGTGGCTAATGCAGGTTTTAAAAAGGTCACTATGCTTATAGATCAATGGGGAATATTTACGGTATCACTAGCTCAACGTGTTAGCTGATTTATGGTGAACCTGTTGAAGCTCAAATTTAACCAACTTACTTTATACAAATGTGTTTGGTTGGTTGGTTTGTCGATTTTTTTCTTTGTGAGCTATAATTTTGCTAATTGGTTTACCTCAACTCGCGCCGATGTAGGAAGTTTAGTTTTTACTTGGGAAGTTTCAATTCCATTATTGCCTTGGTTCATAATCCCTTATTGGTCAATAGATATTATGTATGGTCTGGCAATTTTATTGGCCAATTCTAGACAATCCCTCAAAACTCTGTGC
Source organism: uncultured Gilliamella sp. (assembly GCA_945271295.1). Taxonomy (GTDB): domain Bacteria; phylum Pseudomonadota; class Gammaproteobacteria; order Enterobacterales; family Orbaceae; genus Gilliamella. The sequence continues at coordinate 16,068 of CALYPG010000020.1, forward strand.
TTGCGGTTGTTATCTGCCCAAATTATTTGTATTCTCTGTTTTTTGCTTTTCCCGCTTAAATTTAGTTTTGAACGACCTATTGTAAACGGCTTATCAGGCTGGTTACTTGATATTTTGATGGGATTTGATAAACCTTTTAATCAAGCACCTTCGTTGCATATTACCTTACTCGTGATTTTATGGGCATTTTATAGTAACTATTTGCGTAGTTATTGGCGTTATGTATTACATATTTGGTGTTTATTAATAGGCATATCAGTGTTAACTACCTGGCAACATCATTTTTTTGATATTCCGACAGGAATTTGGGTTGGATGTTTGTGTATTTGGTTATGGCCAGATAATGGATTATCACCGTTAAAAAATTACCAATTACCTAAACAATATTTATGGTGCGGTATCTATTTTGTCTGCTACTTATTGTCATTTGGTTTAGCTATTTATTTTCATGCATGGGGACTTTGGTTGTTATGGTTGTCAGGCTCTTTCTTGCTAGTATCAGCTAATTATTGCCTATTTGGTGCCACTGGATTTCAAAAACAAGCTAACGGAAGTTTCAATTTTGCGGTAACTATTCTATATTTGCCGTATTTTTTGATTATGTGGCTAAATTCACGCTTATGGACCTATAAAAAACAAGCCATAAATCACATTTGCGAGAATATTTATCTTGGCAGAATTCCATCAAATAATCTATTAAGCCAAAATCAATTTACTTCAGTTGTTGATCTTTGTGCTGAGTTACCCATTAGTAAGTTTGCCGGCAATTATTCGTTGATACCAGTGCTCGATATGACACCATTGACGGCTAAAGTGTGCCAGAAAGCCGCATCAATTATCGAACAATATCATCAGCAAGGGAAAGTATTAGTTTATTGCGCATTAGGTTATTCTCGAAGTGCGACTGCCATTATTGCTTGGTTATTATGGAGTAATCGAGCAAACAATGTTGATAATGCCATCAATATAGTCAAGAAAAGTCGTCAAAATATTGTTATTTCAGCGCAACAACGACAAATTTTAATAAATTGGTTTTTACAAACCAAAAACAGGAAATAGTTATGTGTAAAACTCAACATAGCGAAATAACTGATAACATAAATAAAACCACATTAGTAACCTTTTGTAGTTTACTCACCATCAGTAAACCAATTGATTGCTTTTCACAGTTATTGACAGTGTTAGCTTTAGGCATTGCGATAATTTCAAGTTGGTGGACTGACACAGTATTGTTAACAATTTTATGTTGTGCAGTGTTTGTTAGCGGTTTAATGGCTAAATATTATGCTCTTCGACTTTATTTGGATAAGAAGCTATTTGATTACTTAGTTAATCACCTAGATCAATTGCCTAAAACACTCGTTGAATTGGATGAAGCATTAATAAAATTAAAATTAATCAAAAACACTCTCACTTCACGAACATTAAACGAGCGTCAGTATGGTACAGTTAAATTATTAAAGAAACAAATAATAGCGTTGGCTATACAGCTGCTACTACTGATAATTTCAGTATTTATTGGCATTTTTTATATTAAATGAAGTTATAGTATTTACCATGAATTTTATGCTGAATTAGTTATGGGGGTATTTAATGTCAAGCTATCAACGCGATACTATACTGCTTTTTGTAGGCATAGGATTATTACTGGTTGTCGCCTCCGTTATAGGTTGGTTATTAAAACATCGCATAAGTACCCCAAATAAAGTAATTGATAATCTCAATTCTCGCATCAATTCTTGGTGGGTAATGGTGGTCATCATTGGTTTTACTTTTTTATTGGGTAAATTAGCGGTAGTTTTTCTATTTTTTGTTGCATCGGGATTTGCTTTACGCGAATTTCTTATCTTAACGCCCATAACACGTTATGATTATTATGCACTACTATTTGCTTTTTATGTGGCACTACCGTTGCAATATATTTTGGTGGCTATTTCATGGTATGGTTTATTTAGTATTTTTATTCCGATATATGCTTTTTTGTTATTGGCTATTTTGGCTTCAATAACTGGATCGACAAATAATTTTTTAGAAAGAACAGCTGAGGTGCAATGGGGACTTATGATTACTGTTTATTGTATTTCTTGTGTGCCAGCACTGTTGACATTAGAAATCAATAACTACCAAGACCGCAATTTATTACTTATTGCTTTTTTAATCTTGGTCGTGCAACTCTCTGATGTATTGCAATACGTATTTGGTAAGCTATTTGGCAAACATAAAATTGCACCAAATTTATCACCGTCAAAAACCATTGAAGGTTTTTTGGGAGGAATTTTAACAGCAAGCATGATTGGGGCTTGTCTTTTTTGGATTACACCATTTAGCTTTATTCAGGCTGGTTTGATTTCTTTGCTAATTACTTTGTTTGGTTTTATGGGGGGATTAGTTATGTCTGCCATAAAACGCGATAGAGGGGTAAAAGATTGGGGTAAAGTGATAAGCGGACATGGAGGTGTGCTTGATCGTTTAGATTCAGTTTGTTTTGCTGCACCCATTTTTTTCCATATTGTACGTTATTTTTGGGTATAAAATATTTAGTTAACTTAAATTTTCAAATAAAACAATGCGATATGACATATGTATAAAAATTCACATCTAAAAAAGAGCAAAACGATTTAATTTATGATATAAATACATGCATTTAATTAACTTAAAAATATAAATAAGGACTTTAGTATGTTAAAAGAGCAAATGGTAGTAAAAAATTCAACAGGCCTTCATGCACGCCCGGTTACGACACTGGTTAAATTAGCTGGTCGCTACAAATCATCCATTGAACTTGTATATAATGAAAAAAACATAAAATTAAAAAGTATGATGGGTCTACTTGGGGCAGGTGTTAAAGGCGGCTCTACGGTTGAAATTATTTGTGATGGTGAAGATGAACAAGCCGCAATGGATGAAATCCGCGAGCTTTTTGCTACAGGTTTTGGTGAATAATTGCCAGGCTAATTCAGCAATATATTTTTCAAAAATTTGGTTCCGTCGATGACAATCGACGGAATAGTATAAAAGATATTATTCAATTTTAAATAAAGCAGATCTATCAATATAATTAGTTTAATTTTTGATAATAGAATTAAGTTCTTTATGATCTATTGACGGTAACATACAAGTGAAACCTTTAGTTAGGTAAACTAAATAAATAAATCCAATCGCCAACCAAATTAAACCAACAATCATCGCTGTTGCATCAAGACTAGTCCAAAGCCACAATGATAGTAAAACTCCGATTAAGGGTAATACGCCATATTTAAAAATAGTAGTAGCTGTATTACCTTTAAATTTACCTAAATAGCTTTTAATTACACACAAGTTGACAAAAGTAAAGGCAACCAATGCGCCAAAACTAATCATTGATACCACTAAACTAAGATCTAATACTAATGATAACAATGAAAAACTGGCCACAAAAATAATAGATAAGTAAGGCGTTCTGAAACGATGATGAATTTTATAAAAAATTTGTTTAGGTAACACGCCTTCTCGCCCCATTGCATAAAATATCCTTGATACACTCGTTTGAGCGGTCATTGCTGAAGCAAAAACGCCAGTCAAATAGGCCGCTTGAAAGAAGCTATACATAAAATGACCACTTAAATGGCTAATTTCGCCAACACGACGCACAACGTATAAACTTGCAATGTCTTCTTTACCAACTAAATCACTCCATACCGGATAGGCTAAGTGAGCACTATAAGAGACAATTAAAAAGATACCACCCGCTATTACTACAGTCCATAATATTGCTCTAGGCAGTGATTTTTGTGCATCATTTGATTCTTCAGCAAGGGTGGCAATCGCATCAAAGCCTAGAAAAGCCAAACAAAGTACTGCTGCGCCAGAAAGTAAACCACTAAAGTCGCTTGAATTTACTTGAAGTGGTTTTAACATTGCCTCTGATGTAAGATCAACATTAGAAAATGCTAAGAAAACAAACAATGCAATAAAAATCAATTGCACAATAATTAAAGTAAAATTAACGGAATTAATAAGTTTGATTCCTATAAAATTTAATAGGCTAACACTGATCAATGCTCCTAATACAAAAACATAAGCTGGTATAAAAGGAAATGTATCATGTAAATAAATGCCTAATACCAAATAATTCAATATTGGTAAAAACAAGTAATCAAGGATTTGTGCCCAACCCACTAAAAAACCAATTTTCCCGCCAAACGTATATTGCACATAAGAATAGGCAGAACCCGCAATAGGTAATTTATTTGCCATACGACAATAACTTAATGCTGTGAAAAAGATCATTGCAAGGGTGATAATATAGGCTATAGGTAAGTGTCCATTGCTTAAAACTGTAACTTGCCCATAAGTGGTAAAGATTCCTAAAGGAACCATATAAGCTAAACCAAATGCAATCAATGCAGGTGTGGTTAAAACTCGTTTCATTTTTATTGTGGACATGACTTTGCTCCTCTGTCCAAAAAAACAATAAAAAACTACTAAGTATAGTTTTGCCTTTTTACCCGCTCAAAGCGGCAGGGAATTCTCCCACATTATTATAATTATGCAAGCTAATTTTTAGCATATGCTTGTAAACAGCCCAATTTGTATGCTTTAAAGTAAAATAGCAATTAAATACCAACCAAATATTAATTGATTTATCTTTTTGGGAATGCCTCGTCGGTTTTAGCTTGATTTTGAATATACAGAACAAGGATACTGTGATTTAAGTTGATAAAGTGCAACGCAACTTATTAAACTGGTATTAATTAGTGTAGCCTATCCATAGTAAGGAGATAACAATTATGGCTAGTTATGATTTTCTAACTGCATATTGTACATGCCCACGATGTAGGACTTCGGGGACATTTGAAATAGAGGCATTTTTTCCGTCGGGAGGTTTGTTTGAATATAATTTAGGAGATGAGCTAATTAACCAAACAAAAATAAAGTTGAAAGAAAATTTTATTGCCGAAGGATATACTATATGTCCTTATTGTGATAAAGATTTTTTTATTAACATACAAGTGAGAAATAAAACTATTTACGCAATTAATATCAGCGATAAGAAAGGATATATAGATAATCCGGCCAAAAAACACTAGCCAACACAGTTCCCTGTGCTCACGTGATACTTTAGTAATATATGAGTTTTTACAATGTTAAAAACTATTCCTTGGCTTAAAGGAATATACTAATGATGATTTTAGTTTTATTAGCCATCAAAACCTATTTTCCCTCTATATAGATTATAAAATCGCTATCAATTATTTTATTACCAGCTCATAATAACCAAATTTTTTAATTTAGCTATTAAGTATTAATGTTGAATAAATAATTTATAGTCAGATAAATATGAACCTAATGGCGTTGTTTTTATCGTTACTAAAGCTTTATTACCATATTGAGTGTTCTCATCTGGAGTAAAACAGAGGAAAAAACTACTGGAAGTATATTCATCATATATTCTAATGCCATTTTTACAGTGATTATGTCTTGATAGGCTCGGACCTGGTGAGGTAATTAAATATTGTGTAATATAGGTTCTATATTCACCAGGCATAAAATATACTGCCGCGTTTGGAAAACAACAAATTGTTATCCAGCAGATTATAAAAATATTTATAAACTTTAAAAAATAGTTTTCTATCCGCTTCCAAATGCGTTGTTTATTTAGCAATGATTTTGGGGAAAAAGCAAAGATAAAACTAATAAAAAAAGAACTGATAAAAGTATAAGATTCGATAGTTGCAAAGACTATTATTTTTGATCTTATTTTTAACAAAAAAAATAAGTTAATAAGTAACATGATTATCAATAATATTACCAGAATTAATATGACTCTTTGTTTTATTTTAATTGGCTTCAAAAGATCAATCTTATAATTTTTAAAATTCTGCTCCATATTCACTATCCACTATCCAATATCCAATATCAACAATGTGATAAATCATTATGAATTACTGATTACGCTATTTTTAATAGTTAGATTAAAATAATCAGATTAATTATCAAAACTATAGCAGTGATTTTGTTTATTGGCTAAATTAATTTTGAATTATCATGAAACTAACTAAAAAATTCAATTAAGATTTTAATCGGGTATTGCTCTAAATAATTAATTATATTCTTTATAATACACTTCTAATCATAGATGCTAAAAAAAAGAGTGAAAATAGCGTACAATAGCTCAACTTTAATGTATAGAGCATTCTATATATAACAAAATTAGGAAATTATTATGACCGGTAAATTTATTGTCATTGAAGGGCTTGAAGGGGCAGGTAAAACAACTGCCATTAATACCGTTGCCACCATATTAAATCAGCATAATATTGACGATTTGCAATTTACTCGTGAACCGGGCGGAACCCCTATTGCTGAAGCATTACGAAATATTATTAAAAATGGTTTAGACAATGAGTTTTTAACCGATAAAGCAGAATTACTTATGTTATACGCTGCGCGTATTCAATTAATTGAAAATGTGATAAAACCCTCGCTTAAATTAGGAAAATGGGTAATTGGTGACCGTCATGATTTATCGACTCAGGCTTATCAAGGAGGAGGGCGGCAGTTAAATACAGTTTTTATTGAAACATTAAAAAATCAAGTTTTAGGTGATTTTAAACCTGATTTAACGTTATATTTAGATATCGACCCTGAAATAGGTTTAATGCGTGCTAAATCCAGAGGTAAATTAGATCGTATTGAACAGCAATCTTTATCATTTTTTAAGCGAATTCGTCAGCGTTATCAAGAACTTGCTAAACAAGATAGCACTATTATTACTATTGATGCAGAAAAACCAATGGCTAATGTGGTTAAACAAATTGAACAAATTTTAGTAACATGGTTACCAAAACAGGTGAATCTTTCATGAAATTAGATGATTACCCTTGGCTTATTTTACCTTATCAACAATTGACTTTAGGTATATTACAGCAACGTGCTCACCATGCTTTATTGATTAATTATGTTCAAGGTAGTGGTGAGGATACGCTTATTAAATTATTGGCCAACCGTTTATTATGTCAATCGACAGAACAGTTAGAACCTTGCTTCAAGTGTCACAGTTGTCAATTATTTTTAGCGAATAACCACCCTGATTATTATGTGATCATTAATGAACCAAATAAACAATCGATTGGTATAGATCAAATTCGTAGTTTATCAAGTAAAGTCTATGAAAAATCACAGCAAGGTAATAATAAAGTCATTTGGATTAAACGGGCCGCATTAATGACTGAAGCTGCGGCTAATGCTTTATTAAAAACATTAGAAGAACCACCGCTTAATACATATTTTATTTTAAGTGATGAACATAATAGCCAAATGTTACCTACAATTCACAGTCGCTGTTTTTCTTATTTTTTAAAAGTACCTAAACTAGAACAATCTATTGAATGGCTAAAAAAGAATCATAATTTAGCATATAGCGATAATGAACTTGCCACAGCACTATTATTGAGCGAAAATGCGCCATTATCTGCATTAGCTTTATTAGCGCCAGAAAAATGGCAACAGCGAAAAGTATTTTGTGAAAATTTATTAACTGCATTACCACAAAATAATTATTGGCAATTAGCAAAGACATTTGATCATGAACAATTTTTGGAACGCATTATTTGGTTTTGTGCGTTATTGAGTGATGCACTTAAAGCTAAGCAAAAAGTTGGGCGTTTTATTATTAATCGCGATCAAGTAACATTGGTTAGATTATTGGCAACGTATAGTTATGAAAAAATTACTGCACTTTATGATCTGTGGTTACAAGCAAGACAACATCTACTTTCTATAAATGGATTAAATAAAGAATTGATTGTTTGTAATGTGTTTGCCCAATCGGAAGTAATTAGTAACTCATATTAATGTAGATTTTTTGACAAAAAGTTTCAGATTAGGTATGCGTTTAAGTAGAAAGGATTGCAGTGAGTTATTTATCTATTGAATTTGGTTTACTTTTTATTATTTTTTTTGCTTTCTATTGGGCATGCTATTTATCACCTAAATTACAAAATAATCTATTACTAATAATTAGTTATTTGATTGTTAGTAGTTATAGTTGGCAATTTGCACTTATCCTTTTTATTTACACCTGCATTATTTATTTCTTTTCAGTCATAATATCTAAATCTGAGCGTCATGCAAAACTGTGGTTAATTGTCAGTTTGTTTGTATCGATAACTAACTTAGCCTTATTTAAATATTTTGATTTCTTTAGATATGAAATACAAGCGCTGCTCAACTTCTGGCATTTATCAATTGCATTACCTTTGATTTCAGTATTAATGCCTATTGGCATATCATTTTATACATTCCATTCTATTAGTTATTTGGTTTCCGTCAAAAATAAAGAAATACCAGTAGCTAAATTTTGGGATTTTGTATTATTTTTATCGTTTTTCCCCAGCATTATTGCCGGTCCCATTAATCGAGCTAAAGAATTTTTACCACAAATTGCAATTACTCAATCTCGCCAAATTATAGAGCCGTTTCGTGCTTTTACTCTGATTATGCTGGCAGTAATAAAAGTTTACTGTTTTGGTGCTTTGATTAATGATAATTGGGTTAATCCTATTTTTGCTAATCCAATAGAATTTAATGTTATCGATTTATTAGTTGGTCTTTATGCTTATGCCATTCAACTATATTTAAACTTCTCTGGCTATACGGATTTAGTGACCGCTATTGCTTTATTGCTCGGTTTTCGTTTACCTATCAACTTTAATTTCCCTTATTTAGCACTGAATTTACGTGATTTTTGGTATCGTTGGCATATTAGTTTATCCAACTGGATTCGTGATTATATTTATATCCCTCTTGGTGGCAACCGTTGTGGTTTTATCCGAACACAAATTAATGTTATGTTAGCAATGATATTGTCTGGTTTATGGCATGGAGCAGGAATTAATTTCATTATTTGGGGAGCTATTCATGGTTTAGGTATTGTTGCACTCAATATTGGTGATCGTTATTTAGGACAAGGCTTGGTGACAAAGTATTTACCTACCCTTGCCAGATTATTGACCTGGCATTATGTTTGTTTTACTTGGTTGTTTTTTTATTGTGAAAGCTTATCGGATGTTGGGGATTATTTTACGGCATTAACCAGTAATTTTTTAATAAAACCACATTACCCAGAAGTATTCCTGATTTTTTGCTTTATATGTGTTATTTATTCGAAGTGTAAAACTTTTCCTGAATGGTTCATAAAACAACTTTCCAAAGTAAATCGAGTTTGTTTGCCTTTTATTTTTATTTTGATAATGTGGTTAACTATTTATATAGCGCCGTCAGGCGTACCAAATTTTATTTATGCTAATTTCTAATTATGCTATTTAGTAACAATGATATATAGAGAATAATTTTTTAATAATAAGAGTCTAAATTGAGTTTAAAATTCCAATATTATAATTTTTCGAATGAGAATATTGTCCAACAGTCTAATAAATTAGAGAAAACAAACAATAATCTATTTATTTCGACTGAGAAATCCTTATCTGCTCGGAACATTTTCGTTCTATTAACTATTACCGCTATTGGGTTAATGGTTGTTTATTACAATTCAATTTTAATTTATTGGCAACAGACATATCATTTTGAACTTTTAAATACAAATACGCTAACCACACAAAACACTTTAGAAGATGAGCCTAAACCGGTCAAAATTCATGATGAAAACACCGAGGAAAATAGTTCAGTATCAAAAGATAATATTCTTGTTCAAGTGCATTCTTATATATTACCTCAATTTAGGAAAAAAAAATCTAATACAGCTGCTTTACCAAGTAAAACTGCTGACAAAAACAATAAAACCAAAGAATCAGTTGAACAAAATGCTATAAAGAATGAAACCGTTAATAACCATTCCAATCCCAATTCTCAGGAAACAAAGGATGACAATAATATCAATCAACCAATGTTACAGAGCACCGCTTTACCGGACAAAATATCAGAAATTATCGCAATTTATAAACCATTACCGATTTTTTTGACTGAAAAAGATAAGGTTTTATTTGCTGGCGATTCTTTAATGCAAGGTGTTGCACCTCATGTTAAAAAAATGTTATTTAAAAAGTATAAAATAGAAAGTGTTAATTTCAGTAAGCAAAGCACTGGACTTGCTTACCCCAGTGCTTTTGACTGGCCAAAAACAATTAATGATAACATAGTAGCAGATCCTTCAATTAAATTACTCGTTATGTTTTTGGGCCCTAACGACCCTTGGGACTTTCCGGTTAAAGGTTATGCTAAATTTGCAAGATTCAAGTCTGAGCTCTGGGAGCAACAATATCGTTTGCGAATAGCTACAATTTTACATATCGCCAAAGAACATAACGTTCAAGTACTTTGGCTTGCAGCACCTTGTATGCGTAAACCAAAACTAAATGAAGGTATGGTTTATTTAAATACTCTATATAAATCAGAATTAGAAAAAACACAGCAGCACTTTCTAACAACTAATGAATTATTGGGTTGTACATACGAAAAATTCAGTAATTTTATCGAAACGAATAAAGTTAAAATAAAAGTAAGAGTTGATGATGGTATTCATTTCACACCGTCAGGTCAAAAAATTTTGGCTAATGCCATTATGGAAAAAATCACTTTTAAAGACTTAGAGGATACCGACAGTGATTAAATTTATAAAGTATATTTTTACTATAATAATAGTAGGAATAATAGTTGGATGTAGTATTGCTGAAAGCAAAACAACAACAACAAACGTTTCAGGTATTGTTGATTTTGGTGATCCTAATGCCAAAAAATTTGTTAATCGAATAAAATCTTTAATCAGTACTAAAAAAACAGATCAAGTGGTCAATATTATACAATTTGGTGATTCACACTCTGCCGCTGATTTTTTCACTGGTGAATTTAGAACCTTAATGCAAAAAAAATATGGTAATGCAGGTATTGGCTGGATAACACCTGTTGCTATAAAAGGGCAAAATCATACAGCGGTTAGTTGGAAAAGCAAAAATTGGGATATTTTAAGTAGTAGAGTATTAAGTAATTTAGATTTTCCAATGGGAGGCTTCATTGCTAAACCGATTAATAATGTAGCCACAATTCAAATTGAGCCCAAAGTTATTTATAATAAAAATTGGCAAGTCAAATTGACATTTAAAACACATCATAATACAGCTAAATCACTTGAACTTTTTGATATCAATAATAAACAAGTAAATTTTAACTATACTCCCAAAAAAAATGTATGGCAAACAGCCACCGTTGTCTCTAAAATGCCTTTGGTAATTAAAGCTCAAAACGATCTTGAATTAGGTGGTATTTGGTTAACACGTTATCATCAGTCAGGAGTCGTCGTTTCAGCGATTGCAACTAATGGAGCCAAACAAAGTATATGGCAGAAGTGGCATTCCGGTTGGTTTAAAGAATTAGGTTTTTCACAAAGTGATTTAGTGATACTTGAATATGGTACTAATGAGAGTTTTGATGAGACATTAGATGCTGATGAGTACCGAAAAAATTTAGTAAGTAATATTCGTCAAATTCGCAAAACATTACCTAACGCCACAATTTTATTGATTTCACCTCCAGATACTATGATAAATGAAAATGAAGCGCCAAAATCATTTTCACAAATAAAAGAAATTCAAAAGCAAGTTGCTAAATCAGAAAAAACATTATTTTGGGATTGGCAACAAGCAATGGGTGGAAAGTTTGCTATAAAAGAATGGAAACAACGAGAACTTGCTAAAACAGATTTAGTGCATCAAACCTTGCAAGGTTATAAAGAAAGTGCCAGAATCTTTTATAAAGATTTAGATAAATTCATTAGAAAAAATAGGTATTAGTTTATTATTAAGAAGGAATACATCTGCTATGTCATCACCAATAATTGTTGCTGTTGATTTTGCTGACGTCAAATCAGCATGGAATTTTATAGATAGAGTTGAACCTCAAGATTGTCGCTTAAAAATTGGTAAAGAGTTATTTACTCATGCTGGTCCTGACTTTATCAAACAAATTATGCAAAAAGGATTTGATATTTTTTTGGACCTTAAATTTCATGATATTCCAAATACTGTAGCTAAAGCAGTAATGGCAGCAGCAGATTTAGGCGTTTGGATGACAAATGTTCATGCCAGTGGTGGTTCACGCATGATGGAAGCAGCGAAAGATGCACTTTATATTTATGGTAAAGACGCGCCTTTACTTATTGCTGTAACCGTATTGACCAGTATGGAATCTAATGATCTTAACGAAATAGGTATTAATGTTTCACCTCTTGAGCAAGCAACTAAACTAGCTATCCTGGCTAAAAATTGTGGTTTAGATGGTGTGGTTTGTTCAGCTAAAGAAGTGCAGAGTTTTAGAACTCGTTTAGGTAGTGAATTTAAATTAGTGACACCGGGAATTAGACCGGTAGGTTCTAATCGAGATGATCAAAGACGCATTATGACTCCTCAGCGAGCTCAAGCTGCTGGATCTGATTATTTAGTGATTGGACGCCCGATTACCCAAGCAGAAGATCCTAGCAAAGCATTGCAATCAATATTATCTACACTTGATTTGAATAAGAGTTAATCATGTTATGTCTGATAATCAATTAGTCTATTCGACCGAACAAGGTCGAATTAAACCCACAAAAACCATAAATTCTCGTCCTAAAGGTGATGGGATTATTCGTATTCAACGTCAAATATCGGGTCGAAAAGGCAAAGGTGTTTGCGTTATATCAGGTTTTGATCTTGATGATCACCAATTGTTACAATTAGCTGCAGAACTAAAAAAACGTTGTGGTTGTGGCGGTTCTGCTAAAGAGGGAACAATTGAAATTCAAGGTGATAAACGAGAAATACTAAAGATATTACTTGAAGATAAAGGATTTAAAGTAAAATTAGCCGGAGGTTAATTTTACTTCGCATAAATAACTCCCTGTTTGTAATGGGAGTTATTAATTAGAAAAATTAATTTGATCTACTGTAAGTACGCATTTTTTTGCTGATTTCACGGCGCTCTTTAGAGATCTCGGCATTTTTAATAATATAATCATCGACACGATCATCATAATCGCTTTTCATATTAGCAATAATCGCTTGCAGTTCTTCATAAGTCATATTTGGTTTAATGTAATCACTTAAGTTTTCAAGTAATAGTACACGTTTTTGGTTATCTCGGATTTTTTTCTCATTATCTGAGATTTCACGTTTTAATTTATTAAGGCGACGTGATAAACGAATGTATTCTAAAACATCTTGAAAAGATGGTGCGGTTGCTTTTTCCTTGTCCATCTATAACCCCTTATTTCAAAAAATGGAAAATGAATTTGATAATTATATACTAATAATTTTTTAAGATCATATTAATTATGTCCGAACGATTAAAAGATGTTAGTTAATCATCAATCCAATTAAACGTTTTTTTAATATTCATTTTTTTATTTATTTTTATATTATAATGTTAGTTTTTCCTACATGCTTATTTATATGGGCTAAAAATAACTATTAAGAATTAGGACAAAGTATTATACAATAGCGCGATATTTATCAAAAAGTATCAAAATGAGAGACTTATAATGAGTTGGATTGAGAAGATTCTTAGTAAAAATAACATATCATCAGATCATAAAAAAGCGAATATTCCAGGCGGTGTCTGGACGAAATGTGACAACTGTGAACAAATAATATATCAAGCTGAGCTTGATCGTAATTTAGAGGTTTGTCCTAAATGTGATCATCACATGCATATTCCAGCACGCGTAAGACTATATCGTTTTTTAGATGAAGGTTCTGATGTGGAATTAGGTTCAGAATTAGAACCCAAAGATATTCTAAAATTTAAAGATACCAAAAAATATAAAGACCGTTTAACAGCAGCACAAAAAGATACTCATGAAAAAGAAGCAATGGTAGTAATGAAAGGGACACTGTTTGGTATTCCGGTTGTTGTTGCTTCTTTTGAGTTTGCCTTTATTGGTGGTTCGATGTCTTCTGTTGTTGGTGCATTATTTGTTCGTGCTGCTGAACAAGCGATAGCTGATAAATGTCCATTGATTTGTTTTTCAACTAGTGGTGGTGCACGAATGCAAGAGGCTCTCTTTTCATTAATGCAAATGGCAAAAACTAGTGCGATTCTTGCCAAAATGCAAGATGAAGGTTTACCTTATATTTCAGTTATGACCGATCCGACAATGGGGGGAGTATCCGCTAGTTTGGCTATGCTTGGCGATATTAATATTGCTGAACCAAAAGCATTAATTGGTTTTGCAGGACCAAGAGTTATACAACAAACAGTTCGTGAAACTTTACCTGAAGGATTTCAACGCAGTGAATTTTTGCTTGAAAAAGGGGCCATAGATATGATTGTTCACCGTAAAAATATGCGTCCAAAGATCGCTGCAATTTTAGCTAAATTAATGAAATATCCTAATCCTTTTAATGAGACGACTATCGACGAGACAGTTTAATTGATAATGTCAAACAACAAACCGAATGCCATGTCTGACTTAAATACATGGCTTTGTTATTTAGAGCAATTACATCCTACAACAATTGATCTTGGATTAGAGCGCGTTAAAACTGTTGCAAAGCGACTTGATGTGTTACAACCTGCGCCTTACGTGTTTACTGTAGCTGGAACAAATGGTAAAGGCACAACTTGTCGAACTCTGGAAATGATTTTACTTGCTGCTAATTATCGAGTAGGTGTTTATAGTTCGCCTCATTTATTAAGGTTTACTGAACGAGTGCGGATTAATAATCAAGAATCAAATGAGTTAGAAACAGTTAAAGCATTTGTTGAAATTGAGAGATTGCGTGGTGATATTTCACTTACCTATTTTGAATATGCAACTTTAGCTGCTCTCTATCAATTTAAACAGGCTAAATTAGATGTTATAGTTCTGGAAGTCGGACTTGGTGGAAGGTTAGATGCTACCAATATTGTTGATGCTGATGTAGCAATTATAACAACTATTGGCATAGATCATGTCGAATATTTAGGTAATACTCGTGAAAGTATTGGACGTGAAAAAGCCGGAATTTTTAAAGCAAAAAGTGTCGCTATCATTGGTGAGCCAGAAATACCAACAACCATTTTAGAAGTTGCTAAGACTATTAGTTGTCCATTTTATGCAGTAAACCATGATTGGTTTTATCGAAAAACAGATAAAATGCAATGGCAATTTCAGTCAGCTACACAACTTTATCAATCTTTACCGATCCCAAATGTACCCCTTCCCAACGCAGCAACAGCAATTGCAGCTTTAAGTTATTCATCTATAAATGTTAATCAAGATGCAATTAAAAAAGGATTAGAACAAACAAGTTTAACCGGGCGATTTCAAAAAATACATACATCACCACTTGTTATTATTGACGTAGCACATAATCCCCATGCTGCAAATTATTTATTTAAACAATTAGAGGAAGTGAAAGCTGAACAACCATCTATTGGTAAAATTCGGTTTGTTATTGGTATGCTTAAGGATAAGGACATAAAAACTACTTTATCAAAATTAAAAGGTGATGTGTGGTATTGTGCTTCACTTTATGGAGCAAGAGGATGTAGTGCGCAAGTATTAAAACAATATTTAATCGATAATGGTATGACTGATATTACCACTTTTGATAAGGTTTCCGATGCTTATCAAAAAGCAATGCAAGAGGCTAATGAAGATGATATTATTGTCGTATGTGGTTCTTTTCATACCGTATCGGATGTATTAGCAAAATCCAAAGATTAAGTGAAGCCAATCATGGTAAAGAATCAAAAAAACGATAATCAAAATAAAGTTAGAAACCGACTAGTTGGTCTTGTGTCATTTTTACTTATCTTAGCTATACTAGCGCCGTGTATATTAACGGATAAGTCAAAATTACGAACTTCAACCACGCCTATTTTACAACCTGATGTAGTAAATCAACAAAATCAAATAATTGAACCATCAGGTGATACTATTGACAGTTTTACTAATACTACCAATAATAATGTTCCTGATATACCTTATATTCCCGATATAGATCAAAATACAGACTCTTTTATATCGTCAGATATATCAGATCATGTTGATATGTCATCGCCAACAACTCAACTTATTCCACCAGAGCAGGAATCTAAACCTTATATGATTCAACTAATTGCACTAAAAAATAGACAAAAGATAGAAGAGTTAGTCGCGTTATTAAGATTAAATAATTATAACGTTAGAGTCATACCGAAAAATCCAGAGCCAGATCAATTAATAAAATTACAGGTCGGACCTTATGCTAAAAAAGAGCAAGTTGAACAAGTGATTATTAGTTTGAATAATTTAACAAAATTAAAAGGTATCATCGTTGCTAATTAAAAATCTATAATAGCTAAAAATAGTTATAATAAAAAAATAATGAATAAATAAAAGCTATTATAGTAACATTTTTGCCTCTTTTAGATTAGCAAACGAAGAGTAAAATAAAAAGTAATGTGTAAAAATATTTAACATAGTTGGTGAGTTAATATGATGAATTGGGTTGATTTTACTATTATTGGTGTCATTGTTTTGTCAGCATTAATTAGTATTGTGCGTGGTTTTGTTAGAGAAGCTTTATCGCTTATTAGTTGGGTACTTGCTTTTTTTGTAGCTAGTCGTTTTTACTCCTATATCACGGACTATTTAACTTATTTTGATAGTGATTTGGTACGCAATGCTATTGCAATTGCTATTCTTTTTATTGCTACTTTGATTGTTGGTTCACTAGTATCTTATATCATTACTAAATTAGTTCAAAAAACTGGATTATCAGGTACAGATCGAGTTCTCGGTATCGGCTTTGGTGTATTGCGAGGAATACTGGTTGTTGCTGCAATCCTATTTTTCATTGATACGTTCACTCCATTAGCGCGTTCTTCATATTGGACTCAGTCAGAATTAATTCCTCATTTTCATTTTATCATCAGATGGTTTTTTGATTATATACAAAACTCGTCTTCATTTTTAGTTCGATAACTTTGGAGTAAATATCGTATGTGTGGTGTTGTTGGTATAGTAGGATGTAGTGCGGTTAATCAATCGATTTATGATGCACTAACTGTTTTGCAACATCGAGGGCAAGATGCAGCGGGAATTGTTACCATAGATGAACAGAATCGATTTCGACTACGTAAAGCGAATGGTTTAGTAAAAGATGTGTTTCAAGATCATCATATGCAGCGTTTACAAGGAAATTTAGGGATAGGACATGTTCGTTATCCTACAGCTGGAAGTTCAAGTCCATCAGAAGCACAACCTTTTTATGTTAACTCTCCTTATGGAATCGCACTTGCTCACAATGGAAATCTAACTAATACTGATGAACTACGCAATATAGTTTTTGAACGTGCAAGGCGTCATATTAACACCAATTCTGATTCAGAAGTATTACTTAATATTTTTGCTAGCGAACTTGATAAGTTTCCGACTTATCCACTCACCGCAGAGAATATTTTTACAGCAATACGTCAGGTCCATAACATTATAAAAGGGGCATATGCTTGCGTCACAATGATTATTGGACATGGACTTGTGGCTTTTCGTGACCCATATGGAATTCGCCCTTTAGTGATAGGCAAAAGAGTGCTTGATAATCAAAAAATCGAGTACATGGTGGCATCTGAAAGTGTCGCATTGGATATTCTTGATTTTGAATTTATGCGTGATGTACTCCCGGGCGAGGCAATTTATATAACGCAAAATGGAGAACTATATTCCCAACAATGTACTGATAATCAAAAATATTATCCTTGTATTTTTGAGTATGTTTATTTTGCCAGACCAGACTCATTTATGAATGGCGTATCTGTTTATCAGTCACGCATTTTAATGGGGCAAAAATTGGGGAGAAAAATAGCTAGAGAGTGGCAGAATGTAGATATTGATGTTGTTATTCCTATTCCAGAAACCTCCTGTGATTCAGCACTTGAAATTGCACGTATTTTAAATAAACCTTATAGGCAAGGTTTTGTGAAAAATCGCTATGTAGGTAGAACCTTTATTATGCCTGGTCAAATGACACGAAAACAATCCGTTCGCCGAAAACTTAATGCAAATCGGATTGAGTTCGAAGGTAAAAATGTACTACTTGTTGATGATTCGATTGTACGAGGAACCACATCACAAAAAATTTTAGAAATGGTTCGTTCGGTAGGTGCAAAAAAAGTTTATTTAGCCTCAGCTGCACCAGAAATTAGGTATCCTAATGTATATGGTATTGATATGCCGGTTGCAAATGAGTTAATAGCTTATAATCGTACTGTTGAAGAAATTGCAAAAGCTATTGGAGCTGATAGGGTGATTTTTCAGGATTTAACCGATTTAATTGATTCGATAACAGAACAAAACCCAAATATAAAAAATTTTGAATGTTCAGTTTTTAATGGCAAATATGTTACTGAAGGTATTAATGACAATTATTTGTCATTATTAGAACGACAACAAAATGATCGCGAAAAAAGATCTTATACGAAAGAATCTGAAAATCTAGAAATTTATAATGAAGATCAATAAATGATTATTAAATTAAAATAAAAAATAAAATTAAGTCATAATATCCTTATAAATTATAGCGTTATAACAAATAACAAAAAAGTTATTTTAATCGCTAAAAATAACAAATAAGTCACTAATAAAATATTTTTTTATTTTTTTGTCTAATTGATAATGATCACCGATAGCCTATATTTATGCAACTCATTGAAATAAAAAAATATATTTTAAATCAAAAAAGATCAAAAAAAAATTCCATAAATTACTTTCTTGTAATAAAATCTATCATGTACTAAACTATTAGTGTGAAAAAATTAAAGAACCTAAGCAAAATTCCGAAAATATAAAGATAACAATGAATGAAATATCATAACTAACAACTATTTGCTTTTAACTAAAGCATAATTATTGATATTTATTGTTGTAAATTAAATATAAGGAAATATAAGGAAATATAAGGAACAATTAAGATGCGAATAAGTCTTAATTTAATCATTATCTCTATGCTTATGATTATTACATTAAGTTATCAATGTGCTTATGCCTCTGATATAACTTCATCAGTGGCAGCTATTGATATTGATAGTAATAAAATAATTGAATTAAAGGATGGTACCAAAGTTCGCGAGATTATTAATAATCAACAACGAAGCCTTTATCAAATCGCACTTTTAAGCCATATTTCTGTTGATGAACTGCGCAACATGAATGCAGGGCGTTATGATAAAAAAGATAAGGTTGAGATTGGTGAACGTCTTGTGCTTCCTTTAAATTCTCCACTTTTACCAGCAATGAAAAATGCAGATTCCAATGTATCGGACAAATATGCTAATTTACCTAAGTTGGGTTCAGACGATAGCTATGATATCAAACAGGAAAAAGATCCGTTAGCGACCCAGATCGCTACAGCACTACAGACAATAACATCAGTAAACTGGAAAGAAATAACATCTTCAAAAAATGGTGGCATAGCTGGACATTTAAAAAATAAAGGGAAAGATTATGCCGAAAATTACGTTCGTAATGGTGTTAAGACGCAGCTTGTTGATCCTTTGCGTAATGCTACTCAAGACTTTTTAGGACTTTTTGGAACAGCCCAATTACAGTTTGATATAAGTGATAAAGGTGAATTCAATAATCTAAATTTCAAACTATTTAGTCCTTGGTATGATTCCGATAATACCTTGATATTTAGCCAATTGTCATTTCAAGAATATGAACACAATCGTAAGATTGGTAACTTTGGTCTTGGTCAACGATGGGATGTAGCCGATAAAAAATGGTTACTTGGTTATAATGTATTCCTGGATCACGATTTCCAACGTGCACACAATCGTTTAGGTGTTGGTGCAGAAGCTTGGACTGACTATATGAAATTAGCAGTTAACTATTATCATCCACTATCAAAGTGGAAAGATTCACGAGATTTTGATGATTATTTAGAACGTCCAGCAAAAGGATATGATATTCGTTTTCAAGGTTATTTGCCACAATACCCACAATTAGGTGGTTCATTAAAGTATGAGCAATATTTTGGTGACAAAGTGGCTTTATTTGGTAAAGATAATCTACAGAAAAATCCTAAAGCTGCTACCGTTGGTGTTGATTATACGCCTGTTCCTCTTTTCACCATTAAAGCAGAACATAAAATAGGGCAAAGCAATAAAAAAATGACAAATGCTTCGTTGACTATGAACTACCGTATTGGGACACCGTTAAAAGATCAGTTAGATCCTGATATGGTTCAAGCCGCGCGTACTTTAAAAGGTAGTCGTTATGATTTAGTGGATCGTAATAATTATATTGTTCTTGAATATAAAGAGAAAAAACTTAGTGTTGATTTAGGTCTTGAACGTCTTCAATTAATTGAAGGCAATGCTTATGGCGTAAATGTTGCTGTCCACAATGCTAAAGGGCTAAGTAAAGTAGAATGGATTGGAGACATGTTAGAAATTGATGCTGGTGGTGGGTTCTTCTGTCACGCGACCAGTATTTGTACTTCATCTAATTGGTCTGTTCCACAAGCGGATGCAAATAATTGGATGATTGTTGCACCTAATTATGTTGATCAAAATGGGGAACGTCTGCCATTAAATACCAATGGTAAATATACTCTATCTGTCAAAGTGGTTGACACTAAAGGACGGTCAGCGATTTCTAATTCCGTTACTTTTGAGGTTTTACCTGATTTGGCTTTACGTAAACTCTCAGCATACGCTATCGATAACGGTGGAACAAAAACAACTAGTCCAACTCAAACGGCAGATGGTTCGCATGGTTTGACATTATTGGCAAGTCTTGTTCAACTTAAAACAGCGAATGGTTCTATCGATTCTGATAACGATATCAATGGATTTAGTGATGAAGCACTGATGAATAGTTTACCGGCAACGTTTAAAACTGTACAACAAAACTGGAAAGTGACAAGTAACGGTACAAAAATTGCGCTAGTTGATGGTACATCCGGAGCAGTAACATCCTGCCCTTCAGCAGATCCTTGTGTTATTATTAAAGCTATTGAAAAAGTGAAAAATGGTCAACAAGTACCATCTAATTTTGCAACGGCGGCAGGCACAGTAGTTGTAGGTGATACTTATACATTAGATGTGGCTTCAAATGTTGAAGGTGTTGTTGATTTTGCTATGTCGGTAGATCAATTGGGTGAATCAAATAAAGTAAAAGTTGCTTTTACTGGAGGGCAAGCAAGTGTGATCAAAATTTACAAAGGCGATGTTTTAGTTGCTAGTGAACAAGGGAACGCACTTGTATTTGATGCTAATGGTCCAAAAGAATGGAAAATTGATAATGATTATCATGTCAAAGCTTTTGCTTCCGACGGTATTACAGAAATTAATAACCCATTTATTATCTGGTCACTTGTTGGTTCAAATGAAACTGCATGCCCACCATCTCATGCAACTCAATTGCCAGATGCTAATGCAAATCCTTCTGGTCCTTGGTTTAATGTTGCCATGGGGGTAAATGCTCACTATAAAATAAGAAATAACACTAATAGTTATGCAACTTCGCGTACAAGTATTTCGCCTATAGGCGGAGCTCCAACTTCTTTGTTTGATTTAAATCCAATAAATTTACCGCAGTCAGCGTGTGCAGGTGATCAAGGATTTAAATTGCAAGTAGTTGTTAACAATTAAGTCATAAATTAATTAATCAATTATGATTATTAGTTTCTGGTAATTAAAAATGGATAAACCCCAATACGGTAATTATACAAAATATAAGGGGAGATAATTCAATAAATGAAAAGTGGGAAGATTAAAAATGAAATATTTGACAATTAAAAAAATCGCGTTTGGTTTATTTTTAGCGGTTTATGCTACAAATAGCGTGTTTGCTGCACAAACCGCTACAGCTAGTAAAGCCATTCAAGGTAATGCACCAGTTCTTAGATGGGAAGCCGGTAAAACAGATCATACTGTTAATGTGGTAATTGGTAGTGATGCAGCAGGGACGTCTATTAATGAAGCTAGAAACCTAAAAGTTGGTGACTATATTGTTATCAAATATGATCTATATGATGTAGATGGTGATCTCGACAATGGTACCGTAGCACCGACCTTAAAAGTTTTCGTAAAAAAACCAGGCGAGACTGCTTGGTCCGCACAGAGAGTTACAGCAGAAACCGCTGATGGAAGGATATCATTTAAAATAACAGACGATTTTGCTGGAGTAACAAAAATCGGTTTTCAACTTTTAGAAACAACACAATATGGAGATCCTGCTGTTAATCAATGGCTAGCTGTTACTGATATTTGGGAATCAACTGCTCCAAAACAAGTTGCATATGATAAAAATGATGAGACTAACCATGGTGCGCTAACAGACCTTGGTGACGATCTTCATGGTCCTGGTCATCAAGATTTTGGTAGTATTACAAAGGGGCCTGTTGAATCAAGTAATGTGAAAATTGGTATTTTTAAATATGATACACGTAGTAACGCCCTAGCTGACCCTTTAGTCGATTATTCTCGTAGTAGTACTGCAATACCAAAATATGGAGATGTATTTAAAGCCATAGTGTGGCTTGAAGATAATCGTGGTACTACTGATAAATATGATCTAAATATAGATACTGATTTATCTTCTAACTACAAATATGAATGGAAGCTTACCGGTACTTATCAGACTGTTGCTGCCGTAGATGTTGCATTGACATCAGCACAAGGAGTAAGCACTAGTCAGGGTGCACCCACAGATTCAAACGATCTAATTAGGTTAGGCGTTGAACAACCTAGCTCTTCTTCTAAACACAATAATATGTATCCAAGTGACTATAAAGCTGGTGCACAAGGCTACAAACTAAAGGTTTCAACAAAATAACAATAAAAAGTTGTTTTATGTATAACAAACAAAACCACTCTTTGGAGTGGTTTTGTTTATAGAGTCAATTTATGCTTTTATGTTTCAGATATAATTATTAGTAACTTTTCTAAGTTTATCTGCAACAAAAAGATATTAGTCTCCTACTATATCAAATTATTAAATAGTTGTTCAGGATTTTAACTACTATAATCTGTTGGCAATCTTTCCATTATTTCTTATTCTTTATTCAATATTTGCACAAGTAACAATTATCAAATGATAAGCAAAAATCAGCTATTAAACTGAGAGACATTCAAATCCAATTAGATCAAGTTAAACAGTTATAACGTCATGTAATAATCCGCTTGTTTGTTCTAAGTACTATTATATTGCCATGAAATATAAATCATGGTGGGTTGACAATATGACAGGAATCTTTTGTTACGCCTAATCTAGCACAACGAATATAATTGGTAACGGATATGGAAAATGGATCAAATTAACTATAGGTAATTAAATATAAGCCAAACCTTTTATATCTAGAAAATGAATAATACTTAAATTTGTAGCAATTTTCTTTTTAAGAATCGCATTTTGATTCAATTAGAACTAGCAAAAATATAGAATTATTCATTATAAAATAAGCCCGTTTATGTATTTTAGTGCTATAATGCTATTAATTCTTATTGTAGATAAAGTATGTTGGTATGCAATTGGGATTGAAGCCTACTAAAACAGCACAAAAATAGAAGACCTGCTGTTTAACTGATTAATTTTTTAACTTATTAAATTTGATTATTTTATTCTTAATCAATATACAACAGTATTAATCTTGATATAGCCTACCATCTAATATCTTTATTTCGATTTGTCGCATTGAGTTATTCATTTTTCATTTTGGTTGTATAAAAGTTAAAATCTTTTCAATATTTAAAGGTATCAAAATGCATTCATATTTATTGCTTTTTTTAGCTATTATTTGTGAAGTTATTGCAACTTCTTCATTAAAATTATCCAATGGTTTTACCAATCTTATCTTTTCAATTGTTACCATTATTGGTTATAGTGCATCATTTTATATCCTTTCATTAGCATTAAAGACTATCCCTGTTGGCATTGCTTATGCAATTTGGTCAGGAATTGGCATTGTTTTAATTAGTATAATTGCTTGGCTTTTTTTAAAGCAAACGTTAGATTTAGCTGCTTTAATTGGGATGGGGTTTATTATGTTTGGGGTGATTATTATTAATATATTTTCAAAAGTATCTGGGCACTAACCATCAAATTTAAACAGATTATATATATACTGTTAAAAATGTGATTGAATATGAGTTTGTAACTTTCGTGATTATGATTTACTTTTGAAGTAAGCTGTTTAAATACTCAAAACTAATTGTTTTTATATATATATTAATAATAGATTTTGTTAATCTCTGGTTTTTAGCATTCAATTCTAGATTTTCATCATCATCAAATTTAAATTAACTACAATCAATAATAATCATTGTTCTCTCTTACTGACTAAAATCAAATGGTCACAGTTTATATTTGGATTATTTTATTTACTCACTTATTAATAATTGATCTATAAAAAAATATTGCTTAAGTATATACTCTTTCTAATCTAATAGGTTTCCATACTTGTTAGTTAAGTAAGGAACATTACAATTTTAATGCATAGTTTTAACTAATATTTCAAGGATTAAGTAGTATGATTATAGGCAATATTAATCATTTAGAATTAGTACCATATTTACCAGCTAAAATTAAACAAGCAATTGAGTATATAAAAGATAACATTAATAATAATACTCCAGTAGGACGTTATGATATTGAAGGCGACAAAATCTATTTAATGGTATCTGATAGTACTACTCGTTACATTTACGAAGCAAATCCGGAGTACCATAATAAATATATTGATGTGCAAATTGTCTTAGCGGGTAAAGAGGGTATGGCAATTAGTACCTTACCTCCGCATACAAACATATCAGATAACCAATTAACGGACAATGATATTGCTTTTGTTGAAACGCCTAACGAAGAGACCATGCTAGTATTACAATCAAACGATTTTATTGTAATTTTTCCCCATGAAGTGCATAAGCCTCTTTGTGCTATTGATAATAAAATTGCAACTGTACGTAAAGTTGTGGTAAAAATTGCATTGGATTATTTGTAATTAAAGCAAGGATAAAAGGTAATAACATGACGACCCAAATCGCTGTAATTGGCGAATGTATGATTGAACTATCCATCAAACCTGATTCAACAACCCGCAGTTTTGGTGGTGATACACTTAATACTTCAGTTTATTTATCACGTTTATTGAAGGATAAAGATTTTTCGATTCATTATGTGACAGGACTAGGAACCGATCCGTTTAGTCAAGAAATGCTCGATAGTTGGCAACAAGAAAACATCAAAACGGATTTGGTACAAAAAATGCCAGACAAAATGCCAGGACTTTATTCAATTGTCACTGATGAACAAGGTGAACGTTCCTTTTATTATTGGCGTAATGATGCAGCAGCAAAATTTTGGTTAAAAACAGCCCAAACAGCTAATATTTCCAAGCAAATTGCTCAGTGTGATTATGTTTATTTAAGTGGTATTAGTATTGCGATTCTTGATGCGGACAGTATTCTTAAATTGCTTGATGTACTCAAAAAAGTTAAGGCAAATGGTGGAAAGGTTATTTTTGACAATAACTTTCGTCCGCGTTTATGGGCTAGTTTAGATTTAGCCCGCAGTGTTTATGCAGATATTCTTTCCTATACAGATATTGCTTTTTTAACGTTAGATGATGAGGACTTGTTATGGGGTAAATTACCTTATGAACAGGTTATTGAACGGACTAAAAATTATGGTGTAAGCGAAATTGTTATTAAACGTGGTAGTGATAGCTGTATAATTGAAGCAACAGAAGGGCGTTTTGATGTTCCTGCTAATAAAATAGCTAAAGAACAAATAGTGGATACTACTGCAGCAGGTGATTCATTTAGTGCAGGTTATTTAGCTGCAAGGCTCAGTGGCAAAACTCCATCACAATCAGCCGTTCAAGGTCACTTGGTGGCGGGTACTATTATTCAGTATCGTGGGGCCATTATCCCATTAAATGTCACACCAAAATTACTCGATTAAATCAATCTGATAACAACGGTTACTTATTAATGACCGTTGTTAATTTGAATTAATAGCGATAAAAATTATTAAAATCCTTATCAATATATAAACTGCCAAAGATTACCAATATAGATATTTTAATAGTACTATCAGCAATAAAATTTAGCTTAAAGTGACAGTTATTTTCGTAAAGAAGTTTCAGGAAAGCATTATGTTTTAGTATAAATTGCATAAAAAACATATTCTAAGATTTAATAGTATATTTCAATTATTAATACTGGTATAATATACAGTTAATCTATTATTTAAATTGTCTAAAAAACATACTTAAGAAGAGATCATGTCAATTAAAGATATCGATATTCGTGGTGCGAGAACGCACAATCTAAAAAATATAAATGTGATTATTCCTCGGGATAAATTAGTAGTGATTACTGGACTTTCCGGATCAGGGAAGTCTTCACTAGCATTTGATACACTCTATGCAGAAGGTCAACGGCGCTATGTAGAGTCATTATCAGCTTATGCTCGCCAGTTTTTATCGCTAATGGAAAAACCAGATGTTGATCATATTGAAGGATTATCACCAGCGATTTCAATTGAACAAAAATCGACATCGCATAATCCTCGTTCAACAGTGGGAACCATAACAGAGATTTATGATTATCTGCGTTTGCTTTTTGCACGGATTGGTGAGCCTCGTTGCCCGAATCACAATTTACCATTAGCGGCGCAAACAGTATCGCAAATGGTCGATAGCATTATGGCATTACCCACTGAAAACCGTTATATGCTGCTTGCGCCAGTTGTTACTGAACGTAAAGGTGAGTTTGTAAAATTATTTGAACAGCTTGCCGCCAGTGGTTATATTCGGGTAAGAGTTGATGGTGATGTCTATGATCTTTCCGATCCGCCTACGCTTGAATTACAAAAAAAACATACTATTGAAGTTGTGGTTGACCGATTTCGTATCCGTGACGACCTCAAATTAAGGCTAGCAGAGTCGATCGAAACCGCACTTGCAATTACCAATGGTATTGTCAAAGTAGCTAATCTAGATGATCCAAATGCCGAAGAGCAGATATTTTCCGCTAATTTTGCTTGTCCAATATGTGGATATAGCATTTCTGAACTTGAACCAAGATTGTTCTCATTCAATAATCCGGCTGGTGCGTGTCCTGAATGTGATGGTTTAGGGGTACAACAATATTTTGATCCTAAGCGGATAGTATTAATGCCAGAAGTATCATTGGCTGCGGGTGCAATAAAAGGTTGGGATCGCCGTAATTTTTATTATTTTCAAATGATAAAGTCATTAGCTGATCATTATAAGTTTGATATTGATCAACCTTATGCCAAATTACCTGAAAAGATCAAAGATATTTTATTAAATGGCTCAGGAACGAATGAAATTCAGTTTGTTTACACCAATGATCGTGGTGATGTTGTCAAACGCCAACATCCATTTGAGGGAATTATCAATAATCTAGCTCGTCGTTATAAAGAAACAGAATCCCAAACAGTGCGTGAGGAACTTGCTAAGTATATCAGTAATCGGCCTTGCCCAACTTGTGGTGGTTCGCGGTTGTGTACTAATGCACGACATGTGTTTATTAATGATACCAATCTACCCACTATCAGTGATCTAAGTACTCAACAAGCAAAAGATTTTTTTGATAAATTACATTTAACCGGCCAACGCGCACAAATTGCCGAAAAAATCTTAAAAGAAATTAATGACCGGTTACAATTCTTGATCAATGTTGGACTTAACTATTTAACCTTATCTCGCTCTGCTGAAACACTTTCTGGTGGTGAAGCGCAACGAATTAGATTAGCTAGTCAAATCGGTGCCGGACTGGTTGGCGTGATGTATGTGTTAGATGAACCTTCAATTGGGTTACATCAGCGCGATAATACTCGCTTAATCAATACATTAACCCATTTACGTGATCTAGGTAATACCGTGATTGTGGTTGAGCACGATGAGGAAGCGATCATGGCCGCTGATTATGTCATCGATATTGGACCAGGAGCAGGTGTACATGGTGGTGAAGTGGTTGCACAAGGCACACCTAAGCAGATTATGGATTGTAAAACATCATTAACGGGGCAATATTTATCAGGTGAACAATGTATTGATATTCCAAAAACTCGTACTCCGATTGATAAAAAGCGCATGTTATCGTTAATTGGTGCAACAGGAAATAACCTCAAAAATGTTACTTTAAATATTCCTGTCGGTTTGTTTACTTGTATTACAGGGGTATCAGGATCAGGCAAATCGACACTTATCAATGATACTCTTTATCCTTTAGCTCAAAATGAGTTAAATGGTGCCGAAAAAAGCGAAATTGCACCATATAAAGCAATTAAAGGACTTAATTTCTTTGATAAAGTGATTGCTATTGACCAAAGTCCAATAGGGCGAACACCACGTTCTAACCCTGCCACTTATACAGGATTTTTCACTTCTATTCGTGAGCTGTATGCAGGTGTGCCAGAGTCTAGGGCTAGAGGATATAATCCAGGTCGTTTTAGTTTTAATGTGAAAGGTGGTCGCTGTGAAGCTTGCCAAGGCGATGGTTTAATCAAGGTAGAAATGCACTTTTTGCCAGATATCTATGTGCCTTGTGATCAGTGTCATGGTGCTCGATACAATCGTGAAACACTCGAAATCAAATATAAAGGTAAATCAATTAACGAAATTCTTAATATGACCGTCGAAGAAGGACGAGAGTTTTTTGATGCAGTACCTATGATTTCGCGAAAATTACAAACGTTAATTGATGTCGGGCTTTCTTATATTACTATTGGACAATCTGCAACCACCTTATCCGGAGGCGAAGCACAACGTGTTAAACTGGCCAAAGAGCTATCTAAACGTGATACCGGTAGTACATTATATATTTTAGATGAACCAACGACAGGCTTGCATTTTGCAGATGTTAAACAATTACTTGCGCAATTACACTCACTCAGGGATAAAGGTAATACCATAGTAGTAATTGAACACAACTTAGATGTTGTAAAAACAGCTGATTGGATTATTGACTTAGGGCCAGAAGGGGGCGATGGTGGTGGTGAAATTATTGCTGAAGGTACTCCAGAAGAAGTGATTAAGTCCAAAAAATCATATACAGGTCAATATTTAAAACCAATATTGGAAAAACATAAATAAAAATAACGATGATTATTTAAATAATTAAAAGATGAGTGAGCAATAATTTTGTTTGCTTTGGTAATGATATGATTAATGACTAAAGTTGATTGTTTATGTTAAACTGCATAGGCTAATATCAATCATGATTATTAACCGAAAGTAAATTAATTTTATGAAGAGAGGTTATTTTGACATTATACATTGTGATGATGATCATCATCGCCTACCTTTGTGGTTCTCTTTCAGGTGCAATGATTATTAGTCGTATCATGCATTTACCTAATCCTTCTGAATGTGGCTCACATAATCCTGGTGCAACAAATGTTTTTCGTATTAATGGCAAGTTACCTGCATTAATTGTATTAATATTTGATATGCTCAAAGGCGCTATACCTGTTTATATTGCTTACCGTTTGGGTATTACTTCTTTCTTTTTAGGTATTATTGGTATTGCTGCTTGCTTGGGCCATATCTTTCCTTGCTTTTTTCATTTTCGAGGCGGTAAAGGTGTAGCAACCGCATTAGGCATGATGATGCCAATTGGGGTGGATTTTTCTGGTTGTTTTATTCTGACATGGTTACTTGCTTTGTTAATCACGGGGTATTCATCAGTCGCTGCAATAGTCAGCTTTCTTTGTGCACCATTTTATGTTTGGTTATTTAAACCAGAGCTTACTTTACCAGTAACTATGCTTTCATGCTTAATTATTATTCGTCATAGTAGTAATATTATGCGGCTATTAAAAGGTGAAGAACCTAAAAGTTTAAATCGAAAGAAAGCATAACCTATACTAAAACGTATGCCTTTCCTGAAACTTCTTTACAAAATTAGACGCGATTAAATTGATACAATAGTGCAAATTGTATTTTATAGATTAATAAAACGCGTTATTATTAATAACATAATTTATTGTGAGTAATAACTAAATAAATCCATGCAAATTAGTCCTTTATTAGAATCACTTATCCAAGCGCTTCGCTGTTTACCGGGAGTAGGGCCAAAATCAGCGCAACGAATGGCCTTCCACTTATTACAACGTAATCGTTCAGGTGGTAATAACTTAGCTCAAGTATTACATGAGGCAATGAGCAATATTGGTCATTGCACCCAATGTCGAACTTTTACTGAACAAGAAATTTGTACCATTTGTGCCAATATTCGTCGCCAAAATAGTGGACAATTGTGTGTTGTTGAAACGCCTGCTGACATAGTTGCCATTGAGCAAACTGGCCAGTATAGTGGTCGCTATTTTGTGCTACTAGGACATCTTTCACCCTTAGATGGTATTGGACCAAATGATATCGGTCTTAATATCCTTAAACATAAATTAGAATCAGAATCCATTGATGAAGTTATTTTAGCAACAAACCCCACTGTGGAAGGTGATGCTACTGCCAATTATATTGCGCAAATGTGTGCTGATTTTAATGTTATTGCAACTCGCATCGCGCATGGGGTTCCGGTTGGTGGTGAGCTTGAAATGGTCGATGGTACCACACTTTCACATTCATTTGTTGGTCGCCAAAAAATTGAATTTTAAGTCTGATTTAATTAAATTACTGGGTATATTTTAAAACTTGGTTAATTTTAAAAATGAGTTTTAAATAACTTAAAAGAATACAAAGAGGAATTATATGAAATATAAAGCTGTTGCTTTTGATATGGATGGAACATTATTAACCAATGAACGCTTAATATTGCCAGAAACCGTCAAAATGATTGAGAAAGTTACAACGAAAGGTATTAAAGTTATTTTAGTTTCTGGTCGTCATCATACGATAATGCATCCTTATTATTATCAGCTTAAATTATCAACACCGGTAATTTGTTGTAATGGTTCTTATTTATATGATTTTGGTAAACAGCAATTTTTTGCAGCTAAACCGATGTCAAAAATGCAAGCTAAGAAGTTATTAAAATTGGTTAATACCTATGGTATTCATACGCTAGTTTATACTGATAAAGTTATGACCTATGAGGTACTTGATGATCATCTTGAAAGCTTTTCTGAGTGGGTCACTTCACTACCAAAATTTTTGCAACCAGAAATCAAAAAAGTAGACAGTTTTGAAAAAGTAATTGATGAAGCTAATGTTATATTCAAATTTGCGACGAGTAGCCATAATCTAACAGCGTTAAAGCAATTTTCTCAGGCCGCTGCTGCTGAAAATGAATTTTCATGTGAATGGTCTTGGTCAAATCGTGTTGATGTTGCCATAAAAGGCAATACCAAAGGTAATGGTTTAGCACATTGGGCAAAACATGAACAAATTGAATTAAGAGAAATCGTTGCTTTTGGTGATAGCTATAACGATATTAGTATGTTATCACTTGCAGGACTTGGTATTGCAATGGGGAATGCAGATGATGAAGTGAAAGCACACGCTGATTATGTTATTGGAGATAATAATAGTCAAAGCATTGCTACCGAGTTAGAAAAACTGTTTTTGTGATTTACTTAAAATTGAGATAATTTGTATTAGAAATTGTTTATCAAAATAGTGATTTAATTGTGATTAATAAACCATCTGAATAGCGGGTTTACCGTCGTTGGTTAAATAAAAATGAACGTGAAGTTGTGATGCAAACTTTATGTGATCAAATTAGTCAACGTGTGTTTTCTATCCACCTTTTAGTTTGCCTTGCTTAGGGTTTTATTGTTCGCGTTATCAAGTAATATAAAACTGTTTGTTGGTAAATAATTTGTGACAAAGTAAATAATCAAAAATCAACCATGTAATTGTGTGTGGTTATGTTAATGCTGAGGTTATGATTAACTATCCACTTACATGATTTATTGTGATAAGGGTTAGACTTTCATATGTATGATGATAAAAGACAATGTTAATTAGTTGCACAAGGGATTACCACTTGGGAAGGAATGTACAGTGAAACCAAAAGGCTCGGTTACATGCCTAATCGCGATGAAGATTTTTGGTTATATACAGTATATAAATGATATTGAAACAGAATTTTTAGCTGACCCAGATACAGAAGATTTTGCAATGAATACCAAAATTGTAAAACGTTTATATTTGATGCATTTTTTAAATGTATTTTTTTACAAGAAAAGTACAATGTGGAAAAATAAGATTTTAAAAAAAGTGGGAAACTAATTATCCCAGATATTAATCTGTATAAACTCAAACTCAAACTCAAACTCAAACTTAATAAAAATATAACTCTCAAAAATTAACGGTATTTCTAATCGGTATAAATAAAAGTTCCGATTGGTCATCACTCATTATTATTTTTTCATACCATATATTTCGCTCAATTCGCTAATATAAGCGCTTTATTGAAGTTAAGTTATTTCTTTGTTTTGGTTAACTATATGATTATTAAAACTATATTTAATATTTTTAATTATATTTTTACGCAATGCTATATATACTAAATGTTATCTGATATTATATAAGAATATCGAATTGTTATTGAATGTTGTAACTGACTAATGGCTAATAAGCATAAATAATAATAAAAAAAGACAAAGCTTGAAAAGGAGATTCATATGGCCAAAGTGATTAATCATCTTGTTAACCAATTAGGTGAA
>CALYPG010000021.1 GCA_945271295.1 uncultured Gilliamella sp.
TGAAAACCGGCTTAATCATCGTCCAAGAAAACGGCTTAAGTATAAAACACCTTATCAAGCCTTTTACTGACTGGATTCGCACTTAGATGTTGAATGTAGGTTAAATTTTATACTGAAACGTATGGTGCTCCTGAAATATCTTTACAATAAACTCTACCGATTAAATTTAAGATGAAGAAGCGAATTTAGCCTTATCAAATTTTTCAAAAAAAACTTGCTATCTATTCAGAAATAAATAAAAATACAAAATATATGAATAAATATTCATTTTTAGGTGCTTGTTAAAATGAAAGAAAGAACAACAGAACTAGTTGAAGGATTAAGACATTCAGTACCTTATATTAATGCTCACCATGGTAAAACCTTTGTTATATTATTAACTGGCGCAGTACTGAAACATAATAATTATTCAAATATTATTAATGATATTGGTTTGCTTTACAGCCTTGGAATTAAGCTGGTTATTGTTAATGGCGCGCGAAACCAAATAGATGAGTCACTTAAAAATCACAATATAGAACCTAAATATTATAAAAATACACGTATTACTGATGCAGCGACATTAGATGTTGTAAAACAAGTTACGGGATTATTACAACTTAATATCACTGCTAGTTTATCTATGAGCTTAAACAATACACCACTACAAGGAGCACATATTAGTGTGGTTAGTGGTAATTTTGTAATAGCTCAACCTTTAGGGGTTGAGGATGGTGTTGATTACTGCCATACAGGTAAAATCCGCCGGATAAATAATGAAGCTATTGATGAACAATTAAAGCGAGGTTCAATTGTTTTACTCGGTCCAGTGGGTGTTTCGGTCACTGGTGAAAGTTTTAATTTGTCATCTGAAGATGTTGCAGCGGAAGTCGCTATTCGATTAAAAGCGGATAAATTAATTAGTTTTTGTGCTGAGCAGGGAGTACTTGATGAGCAAGGACAGGTGATCACTGATCTGTTTCCAATTGATGCTGATAACTATGTTAATAACAAAGAACATCAGGGTAAGCACTTATCAAGTGAAGCTCGCTTTTTGCGAGCCGCTTCAAAAGCCTGCCGTAATGGTGTTAGACGTAGTCATTTAGTTAGTTATCTAATTGATGGTTCAATTTTACAAGAGTTATTTTCACGTGATGGGATTGGTACCCAAGTTGCCATGGAACATTCTGAACAAATTCGCTTTGCGACTATTAATGATATTGGTGGTATTTTAGAACTTATTCGCCCACTTGAGGAACAAGGTATTTTAGTTAAACGTTCGCGTGAACAGTTAGAGATGGAAATTGATAAATTCACCATTATAGAACGTGATAATATGACCATAGGATGTGCAGCACTTTACCCTTATCCGGAAGAGAAAATGGGCGAAATGGCTTGTGTTGCCATTCATCCTGATTATCGTAATTCTTCTCGAGGTGATTTACTTATTGAAAAAATTGCAGAAAGTGCGCGTAATTTGGGTCTTGAAAAAATATTTGTCCTGACAACGCGCAGTATTCACTGGTTTAGAGAAAAAGGTTTTACTCCCGCAGAAGTAGATGATTTACCTATCAAAAAGAAGAAACTATATAACTATCAACGTAACTCAAAAATATTGATGTTTGATTTAATATAGATTAATAAAATAATTTAATGATTTTTGAATTTTTTATATAAAATTAATCAGTTATAAATAGTCTTATCGTGCAGAGGAGTTATTTAACTGTTCTGCCATTTCGTCACTAACTACAAGTATATCAATATAATTAGCATTTAATGCAGCTATTAAACTATTTAATTTTTCAAAATCACCACTTGCACAGATTTTTAATGGGATTTTTTTAAGATTATCTAAGGTGACCCCAATAATTTGATTACAAAAAGGGGTATTTAATTCACTGCCGTTTTTATCATAAAATCTGGATAAAATATCACCCACAATTTTTTTATCAGTAATGGTTTGAAATAGCTCACCATAAAAGCCATACCAAATAGAATTTTTAGAAATCGCTGGACAGCCTATACTAAAAAGGGCAATAGTGATTTTGCTCCACCAACTCTTCAGTTCTTTCATATGCTGAGTTTTTTCAATTTCAATTTTTAATTGATCTGTATCAACAATAGCTGGGTAATCGATTAATATTGCTCGGCTTTTTAATTTATTAGAAAGTTTGTAAGCAATATTATTAACATGAAATTTAGTTTCAATTTTACCAGAAGGGCCGCCAATCATTGGGACCACAGTAATATTATTTAACTGAACACTGTCATTTTTGACGCTATTAACAATATAATTA
Organism: uncultured Gilliamella sp.; assembly: GCA_945271295.1. Taxonomy (GTDB): domain Bacteria; phylum Pseudomonadota; class Gammaproteobacteria; order Enterobacterales; family Orbaceae; genus Gilliamella. The sequence continues at coordinate 2,277 of CALYPG010000021.1, forward strand.
ATTGAACGCCCCCAAGATACACCAATTACATCATTATTTTGAATATTTTTCAGTAATATATTTGCTGCCACATTACAAACAATTTGATTTTTACTGTCGTTGTCCATATCTAAATTGACCGGTACGACAATAACTTGTTTTAAATTGAATTTGTTGCGAATTTTTTCTTCTAAGGCAATATCTGGCAGCAAGTCATAATTAATAGATATCGAAACGATGCCTAATTCTCGTATTGTTTTTAACATTCGACTAATGCTTGATCTGTGAATATTTACAATTTTGGCTATTTCTGATTGGGTTTTATTTTCTGCATAATAAAGCTGAGCAATTTTAATTAACAATTTATGTTGCTCAAAATCGGAGTGACCAAAGTTATTATTAATCATGATAGTATTGTCTTATTTATCGTGGCTATTAAAATTACGTTATATTTTGATAATATCAAGATGTCATTTGTTATAACTAACATTATGACATCTTGATGTTGTTAGTGTATATCAAAAAATTAAGATTCAATATCTGGAAAATAGTTTAATACAAAATCTTCCGCTTCTTTTGACCAAATTCCTTTGCTTTTATTTAATATTTTTTGTAGTGCTATATCTTCAGAACTTTCACTTAATGAATCTAAACTTTTAAGTGCAAATTGTTTGTGAGTATAAACCAGTTTTTTGCCACCTTTTATTTTGTCTTGTATTTGGGTGATTTCACTAGCTTGATTAATGCCCATAATATGGGAAACAATTTTAGCAACATCAACAGCTCCAGATTCAATTAACTTCACAGCAGATCGCATATCATCAGTGTTCCCGCCTGATGTACCAACAATATGCGTAAAGTTATAATGAACATCATAAAAATTTATTTCAGCTGAAAAATTTTTATCTTGTGGACCAGCAAAAAAATTCAGACAACCATCAAATGCTAATAATTGTGAAGCTAAATAAATTAACTCCTGTGATGGTAAAAAGATAAAAATATCATCAAAGCAACCTTTAGTAGATTTGGTTTTTAATAATGACAACTGATCATCGACATTAGATATATCGACAAATTCAAGTTCGATACCATTACGAGATTGATATAATGTTTTGAGATGTTCAATTTTTTCTTTACTTCGACCCGTGATAACCACTTTCTTTGGTTTTATTGGCCCGCCTAAAGCATAATCTATGGCAAGCATTCCCATAGGACCGGTGCCGCCAAGTATAATCAGTTCTCCATTAGGTTTTATTCCCATAATATGTTCATAACTATTGGGTTTTAAGTGATAGTTAGCATTAAATGCACCTATAATACAGGATAATGGTTCAATTAATGCGCCTTCAAAATAGGTTTGACCATCATATGGAATTAAACAATCTTGTTTAAGTACATCATGATTAATTATCATGTAAGTAGCGCATCCACCCGTATATGGATAAGAGTAACCAACACAATAAGGGCTATTGGCAAGTTGCAAATTGGCTTGTACTACATATTTTTGTCCTACTTTAAATTTGTGTAGCCAATTTTTACCTACTTGTAGAATTTCACCACAGCATTCATGCCCGATGATGATAGGGTTATTTTTCAGATCAGGTGGGGTTTTTTTATGATTTTCTCCTTGATTTACTAATTTTAATGAAGACATACACATACTGTCGACGATGACTGATACCAGCACTTCATCATCGGAAATAGTTGGAAGTTCAAATGATTCTAATCTAAGATCATTTTTGCCATATAATCGAACTGCTTGAGTTATCATACATTCCTCTTTAATGAATTAATTTTTATTCAAGTTTGTAGTCAATATAGTTTAGTTTTGTACCGTGCAAATGCGGGCTAGTATTAAAATGCCTGCTTCTGAAATTGGTTTTATATATTTAATATTTAACTCAGTTTTATTCTTAAATATTAAATGTATCTCAAACTATATTGATTTGATTGTTGTTAAGCCAAAATACCTAAACCATAACCAATGATACCGACGGCAAATAACACAAAAATTAAGATGATCGGACTGACTTTTTTCCTAAGTAATTTCATCATTAAAAGAGTTAATCCAAGTGGCAATAAACCGGGTATTAGATCATTGAGAATACCTTGCACCGTCATGATGATCTCGTTACCATTTATATCTTCCGTTTTAGATACAACTAATGGAACATTAATTGAGGTCCATTTGGTAACCAGAACCCCCATTATAAATAAACCAAGAATAGAGGCGCCTTCAGTTAATTTTGGTAAAATATTGCCAGAAAGATCTTTAACTATACCAATTCCTTTAGATAAGCCATAGGTTAAACCATACCATTTCATCGCTAGTCGAACTAAATTGAATAACACGAAAAATAACAATGGACCTGCAATATTACCACTAAGCGCTAAGGAGGCGCCTAATGCGGCTGTAATTGGACGCAATGTTCCCCATACTAATGGATCACCAACGCCAGCCAAAGGTCCCATTAGACCAATTTTTAGGCTATTGATAGTACCATCATTAATTGATGCACCATTAGCTCTGGCTTCTTCCATAGCCATAGTGACACCAAGTACTGGACCGCACATTGCGGGGGTCGTGTTAAAAAAAGCTAAATGTCGTTTTAGTGCTTCTCGTTGTTCCGCTTCTGATTGATAAACCCGCCTGATAGTTGGAATCATATCTACACAAAAAGCTAATGCATGGATACGTTCGTAATTAAAAGAAGCTTGTTGAAAATTAGAACGAATAAAAGTACTGATAATATCTTTCTTTTGAATAGTTTTTATTAACGTGCTCATAATAAAATCCTTATAAATTAATCATCTAGTTCGTCGTCAGCAACTATTTCATGAGTGTTGGTTGCGGAATTTATCACTCTTTCATTGTTTTTAACGGTATTAAATTTACTATTTAATTGAACATAAATAATGGCAAAAATTACACCTAAAATACCAAATGAAAGTAAACTAAAGTTTAGATATCCACCTAATACAAAACCTAAATAGAAAAATGGCGCCAAATATTTAACCATCATCATGTTTAACACCATGGCATAACCTACTACTACGATAAATCCACCCGCTACAGCAAGACCACCTGTGACAATACCAGGTAACATGTTTAATAAGGTTTGTACGGTATTAGCATCAACATAAATTGCAACTAATGTTGCGGGAATAGCTACTCTTAATGCCTGTACAAAAAGTGCACTAAAATGTAAAAGTTCAATCTTCCTAAATTGGACTTTTTCAGCCGCTTTATCGGCTTCATGTTGGAATGCAACGGTGATAGTTCTGGCAAAAACAGTTAATACTTGTCCCGCCGCGGCAACAGGAAGTGCAATAGCTATCCCTGTTTGAATATCTTGTTTACCTACTACTACTAATATAGTTGATATCACACTAGCAAGGGCTGAGTCGGGAGACTGTGCTGCACCGATATTCATCCAACCTAAAGCAATAAGTTCAAGGGTACCACCTAGGATAATACCAGTTTTTATATCACCTAAAATTAAGCCAATTACAGTACAAGCGATCAAGGGGCGATGAGTTTGAAATTCATCAAGCACGCTTCCCATGCCGGCAATACAAGAAAAAATAAAAATTAGCACAATCTGAAAAATTGAGACATCCATTGTGACCTCCTATTATTTATAATGTTGGTTAATGCGGAAAATTTTGTTCAAGAAGTTTAATAAAATCGACAGAAGGATCGGTAATAACAACTTTTAAACATAGATTAATCCCCATTTCATGCATTTTTCTAAAAGCAGCTACATCGTGTTCATCAACGGATACTGCTTTGGTGATTTGTTTTTTCCCCTCCTTAAACGACATCCCCCCAATGTTGATATCTTTAATCGGTACGCCGGCTTCAATTAAACGTAAAACATCGGTCGGATTAGTGAAAAGATAAAAAACAGTATCATGCTCATACTTGATATTTTTATAAACTGCAGCGGCTTTATCTATACTAATTACTGACACCTTAATTCCAGGAGGCGCTGCTTGTTTTACTAGTGTGGAGCGAATTTCATCATTAGCAACCTCGTCGCTAACCACAATAATTCTTTCTGCCTTAGCCTCTTTTGTCCAAACGGTCGTTACTTGTCCATGAATTAAACGGTCGTCAATACGAACTAAATTGATAATCATTTATAGTTCCTCCTCAGTTGATACGTGTTTTGATAATGATTTGTATGATTTAATAAAATCCATTTTGACATCGTTAAGTTGTTCAAATGCGTTCTCAATGTTAAATAAAGAGAAATCTAAATTTAATAGTTCCAAGCACAGTGGTAGAGATAAACCGCTAATGACTTCAATATTACTTAATTGCATTGCCAAAATTGTCGCAGCGTTATAAGGGCTGCCAGAAAAAATATCTGTAATAATGATGAAAGGTTGATTTTTAGACTGGTTAATTATCTGTAAATACTTATCTTGTAGTTTTTCAATACTGTCACCTGGTTCAAATGTTACGGTATATAAATTTGGATAAATCCCCGCAATCATCTCAATACTATTTTTCATTTCACAGGCAATTTTTCCGTGTCCGGATAAAATAAAATTCATACAATACCTCTTTCACAAATTCTCTGTTTTAGTCACAAATGTTAAATGTAAATTTATATGCACAATTTCTCAAAGTAAATCACTAATGTGCAAAAATGTGAAGTTGATTGGATTTTTAAAAAAAAATTTGCAGGGGATAATGTTGAGTATTTAAAGTTAATGTGAGATTAAATATATATTAATCAATATGTTATAAATAAAATGTAAAGATATTAAGAAATGTAACTAGCTTTAATTAAAATAGATAAATTAGATTAGAGATGATTGTAAAATTTGCTCAGTAAATGATTTTTTAAGATAAAATCCTCGAGGACGAGTCATAATAATTTGTCCATTTTCACCAATTGCTTCTGTTAAGGCTTTACCGTTGGCAGCTTTTGGTCTAATTTGAAGGTAGGTACCATAGCGAGCGGTTATTTTTTCAACTTGACCAAGTGCAATCATATCCATCAATTCCTGCCAATCTTGTTTAAGTTGTAGTTCTTGTTTTGATGTTGGCGTCCATAATATAGGGTTACCAACTTTACGTTCTGCAAGTGGTATGAGTCTATCTCCTTCAATTGGAATCCAAAGTACTTTAGTTAATTTATATTTAACATGGCTTGTTTCCCAAATAACGCCATAGTTTGCCATTAATGGTGTGACACAGACAAAAGTGGTTTCTAAAGGTTTACCGTGTTTATCAACAGGTATTGTTTTAAGTTCAATGCCCAGATTAACAAAATCACGTTCAGCTTTGCTTCCAGCATTTGCACCTAAAAAGGTTTCAATCAGATTGCCAACCCAACCTTTTTGTTTATTTAGATTTTCTGGTATTGGCAAATTTAAATACTTTGCTATCTCAGCAAAATTATAGCCAGCTACAGTTTGTGCTCTATTCATTAATTGGTGTTCATTTATTGGAAAAAATTCTGTCATCTCAAATTTTTATAGCATATCTCATATTAAATACACAACTAATTATCCTAGTTGTGTATATTAAAAACAAACATTAATTAACTTAATTTTTCCACCCAAGCTGCATAAGCATTAATGATTAACGAAAGAAATTCTTGGCTTTTCTCTGTTAGATTATCATGAGAGTCAAAAGCAGCATTAACACCACCAAAATAGGCTTCAGGTTGTTGTAATGTTGGCATATCGAGAAATACTAAAGATTGGCGTAATTGATGATTTGCGCCAAATCCACCTATCGCTCCGAGTGAAGCTGAAATAATAGCTGCAGGTTTTTTTGACCAAACACTTTTACCATAAGGACGCGATCCAACATCTAAAGCATTTTTAATTACCGCAGGCAAACCTCGATTATATTCAGGTGTAACAAAAATAGCACCTTGACAATCAGCTATTTCTTGACGAAAGCGTGTATAAGAATCAGGAGGTGTTTGTGTATCAATATCTTCGTTATATAAAGGCAAATCTCCAATAGAGATGATTTGTAATGAAAGTGATGGTGGAGCAATTTTTTGCAATACTTTTGCCACTTTTAAATTGTAAGAATCTTTGCGTAAACTTCCGACTAATACGGCTATTTTTTTACTCATCTTCAATCCCCACTTATTAAATTAAGAGACACGAAATGTGTCTCTTATTAACGATTATTATTGATATAGCAGAAAATCGATTAATGTCCTGATGAATCCATTTTACGTCCTGTTTCAAATAAGAACCAGGCACGTCTTTCAGCTTGGTCAATCCACTCTTCAATCAGGCTAGCTGTAGCCGTGTCGTTATATTTATCACAGATATCATGAGCTTGGCGCATACGAGCGGTTAATTTTATATTGTCTTGACAAAGTTCAGCAAGCATATCTGAAGGCTCAACAAAATCGGCGTTATTATCAGAAATACTTTGTAATTTAGAAATATGACCAATTGAACGTAAGGTAGTGCCGCCTAATTTACGGACTCGTTCAGCAATAGGATCGGTCATTGCAAATAATTCTTCACCATGATCATCTAGCATTAAATGGTAATCACGGAAATGTGGTCCACTTACATGCCAATGGAAGTTTTTAGTTTTTAAATATAAAGCAAATACGTCTGCTAACACAGAATTCATTGCGCCAGAAATATCTTTGGATGCTTTTTGTCCTAAATCAGTTGGAAATAATATAGCTGATTGTTGTAACTTTTTTGCAGAAGCAGTACTTTTAACCATGATATTTTCCTCTTAAATTAAATAATAAAATAACTGTGCAATATCAAGTTACGCCAACTCATTATTAAAGTCCAATAAAAATAAGCTATTTATGACTATCACTGTTATTTTAGCTGTCTATGATTGTTATATAAATTTCATTTAAAAGATCATTTGAAATATTTTCTTTCAAAATAAAAGAAAATATTTCAAATTGTGATCCAGTTAAAAGTTTTTTGTTTTTATACTTGATATTATTTCTTTGAAATTTAACTCAATAGGAGACAATATGATTGATGCTATTTCGTACGGTGCTGAATGGTTTATCGGTTTATTCCAGGAAGGTGGCAAAGTATTTGTGGGGATGGTAACAGCGATTTTACCATTATTGATTTCATTACTTGTAGTGATGAATGCGTTAATTAAATTCATAGGTCAAGAACGTATAGAGCGTTTGGCACAAGCTTGTGCGGGTAATCCTGTTTCACGTTATCTTTTATTACCGCTAATTGGAACTTTCGTTTTTTGTAATCCGATGACATTAAGTTTAGGTCGATTTATGCCAGAGTGTTACAAACCAAGTTACTATGCAGCTTCCTCTTATAGTTGCCATTCAATGAATGGATTATTTCCACATGTTAATCCCGGAGAGCTATTTGTTTATTTAGGTATTGCCGCTGGTTTAACTAAATTGGGTTTGCCATTAGGTCCTCTTGCCGTGAGCTATTTTCTTGTTGGTTTAGTCACAAACTTTTTTAGAGGGTGGATCACTGACTTTTGTACCGCCATTTTTGAAAGAAAAATGGCTATCAAATTAGATCGAAAAGTTCATCTTTAACAATAAAAGGAATCAAAAATGGCTAAGTTTATTCATATCGAGAAAGGTGAAGCAGGTTGGGGTGGTCCTTTAGAACTTCCTATCATCGCCGGTAAAAAAATTGTTTATATTGCAGCTGGTACAAGACCAGCAATTGTAGATACATTAGTCGAACTAACCGGCTGGGAAGCAATAGATGGTTTTAAAGAAGGTGAACCACCTAAAGAAGAAATAGGGGTGGCTGTAATAGATTGTGGCGGTACATTACGTTGTGGTATTTATCCCAAAAATCGAGTACCGACTATCAATATTCATGCTACAGGAAAATCAGGACCACTTGCTCAATATATTGTTGAAGATATTTATGTTTCTGCTGTTAAACCTAATAATATTAAAGTAATTGAAAAAGAAAGTGATACTGTAGAACCAACAATATCAACACAGCAAGAACCAAGCAGAAAATCGTCAGCATATAAGGAATATGATAGTAGTAAAAAGATTTCTGAACAAAGTGACGGCTTATTAGCAAAAATTGGTATCGGTATGGGTTCTGGAGTGGCAGTATTTTTCCAAGCTGGGCGCGATACTATTGATACGGTGCTTAAAACCATCCTTCCTTTTATGGCGTTTGTTTCAGCATTAATAGGAATTATTATTGCATCAGGATTAGGTGATTTTATTGCTAATGGATTAGTTCCATTAGCGAATAATCCACTTGGGCTAGTCATTTTAGCATTAATCTGTTCTTTCCCATTACTTTCTCCATTCTTAGGCCCTGGAGCCGTTATTGCTCAGGTTATTGGTACATTAGTGGGTGTGCAAATCGGTCTTGGAAATATTCCACCGCATTTAGCATTACCAGCACTGTTTGCAATTAACGCTCAAGCTGCATGTGATTTTATTCCAGTTGGCTTATCACTTGCTGAAGCTAAACAAGATACAGTGAGAGTTGGGGTACCGTCGGTACTAGTTAGTCGTTTCTTAACAGGCGCACCAACCGTATTAATTGCATGGGCTGTTTCGTTATTTATTTATCAATAAATATTTAAAAAATAGATGGGATGGAAAGCATCTCATCTTTTGTCACGTGTTAATACTAAAAAGTAGGACAAAAAATTTAGATTAAATATAAATCTTAAGAGGGTTAATAATGTCAAAGGTTATCTATCATTCAAAAATTAATCAAATTGGAGAGTTTGCACAAGAAGCGTTAGCAGATGGCATGTTGATCCTGTTTAAAGAAGGTGCGCCAGCGGATTTAGCCGATTACTGTTTTGTTCACAGTCATGATGATTTAAAACAAGATATACAAGTGGGGCAGACAATACATTTAGGTGATCATGTTTTCAACATAACTTCAGTAGGAGATGTTGCTAGCGTCAATTTTCGTGAATTGGGACACATTACATTAAGGTTTGATGGTAATCAACAAGCAGAATTACCCGGAACAGTTCATGTCAATGGTCAACAACCAACTCAACTTTTTGTTGGTGATGAAGTCAAAATTTTAAGCAATTAAGGAACTGAAAAATGAAAAAAGTAGCAGTTATTATTGGTGGTGGGCAAACCTTAGGCGAATTCTTATGTAAAGGTATCGCTGATGCGGGGTATAATGTCGTGGTTGCTGATTTGAATATTGATAACGCTAATAAAGTAGCTGAAGATATTAATCAAAAACATGGCGCAGGTTCTGCAAAAGGATTTGGTGTTGATGCAACCAATGAAGAAAGTGTCATTAAATTAGCTAATGAAGTCGACACTACCTTTAAACATGTTGATTTATTGGTATATAGCGCAGGTGTTGCTAAGGCAGCTCCAATAACAAATTTTGCATTAAGTGATTTCCAATTGTCTGTCAATGTGAATCTTACCGGCTATTTTTTGTGCGCTCGTGAGTTTGCAAAATTGATGATCAAACATAAATCTCATGGTCGAATTATACAAATTAATTCAAAATCAGGTAAAGTCGGTAGTAAGCATAATTCAGGATATAGTGCAGCTAAATTTGGTGGTGTTGGGTTGACACAATCTTTAGCATTAGATTTGGCTGACTATGGTATTACTGTTAACTCTTTGATGCTAGGTAATTTGTTAAAATCCCCAATGTTCCAATCATTATTGCCACAATATGCTAAAAAGTTAGGTATACCAGAAAGTCAAGTAGAGCAAGTTTATATTGATAAAGTACCACTTAAACGTGGTTGCGATTATCAAGATGTATTAAATGTTTTACTGTTTTATGCTAGCGATAAAGCTTCATATTGTACAGGGCAGTCAATTAACATTACTGGTGGACAAGTAATGTTCTAGAAAAAATAAGGTGCGAAAAAATATTATTAATAATTTTCGCACTTTTTATTCAATCAATATCTGAATGGAGCCATCTATGAATATGACTACTACTTTAATTGTGATTGCGCTTATTGCTTGGTGTATTCAAATTATATTTAGTTGGTTCCAGATTCGTCGTTTTAATCACGCCTTTTTAGCAATGAAAAAAGGAACTTATTTGGGCGTGGGTCGTAGTAAAACTAAACGATTTAAACCCAGAGTATTAATAGCTATTTCGTTAGATGAAAATCAGATTATTATTGATTCTATATTGATGAAAGGAATCACAGTCTTTGCTTTACCTAAGCCAATATTTCAATTACATGGGTTGTCTGCCACAGAAATTATTCCCGAAAAAATTTTCCCCAACGATCCTGGTTCACAAAGTGCATTAACTGTAGCATTAACAGCAAATAAATAGTAATTATCTTTTATTTTGAAAAGTAATTTCTTTCATTTTAAAGTATAATACTTGATAGCGATAATTTTTCAGTATTCGCTAATAATCACATTGGAATTTAATCATGAAAGTAAGACAACGACAAACAGCTATTTTAGAATATCTGCAAAGTAATGGACAAGTTAGTGTTGACGAGCTTGTTGAGCATTTTAAAACAACCGGCACCACTATTCGCAAAGATCTTACCCAACTTCATGAAAGTGGTTTAATCTTACGTACTTATGGTGGAGCAATGCTAAACCGAGAAATTGGTGATAGAGCTATCGATCATAAAACCTATATAAATACATTAGCCAAAAAAGCCATTGCCCAAGAGGCCGCTAAGCTAATTTATGAAGGAGATTCCATTATTTTTGATGCTGGTAGTACAGTTGCTCAAATGATTCCTATGCTTGCTAAATTTAATAATCTTACCATTATGACTAATAGTTTACATATGGTGAATGAATTAGTCGCTAATGATAATGATCAAACAATTATATTAACGGGTGGTACTTTTCGTCGTAAGTCTGCTTCTTTTCATAGTAATAATGCATCTGCTATTGCGGCTTTTGAGTCTTATACTTTTGATAAATTATTTATGGGGGCCGATGGCGTTGATTTAGTTGGTGGAGTAACCACCTTCAATGAAAGTTATCATGGCAGTGTGGCAATGAGTAAAGCAGCAGCTAAATTAATTTTATTAGTCGATTCGTCAAAATTTGGCCGCCGCAGCCCTAATGTTGTTTGTGATTTGAGTGCTGTTAATACGATTATTACTGATGAAAAATTGGATGATAGATATGATAATGCACTTACTCAAAAAGGTATTAATGTGGTAAAAGTGAAAGTTATGGATAAATAATTTAAAGCTGATTTTTTATAAAATATCTTTATTTTTTACCAAATGTTAAAACTATTTTATTTTATGCCTTATTCTTATTAAAGCTAAGTACGAATGCAATTTTATGATCCGTACTTGTGATAGGTATGTGCTTTAATATTTAACTTAAAACAGTAATCTTGCTCGAATAGTGCCTGGTACACTTTTTAATTTAACCAATAATTCTTCCGCTTTACTTTGTTCAACGCTATCAATATCAATAACTACATAACCAATTTTAGGATCTGTTTGCAAATATTGCCCGGAAATATTGAGACCTTGTTCAGCAAATAAGGTATTAATTGCTGTCAAAACACCTGGTTGATTATGGTGGATATTTAAAAAACGGCTCGTGCTTTTAGCTGGGATAGGTAACGATGCTTCGGGAAAATTGACTGCCGAAAGCGTTGCACCGGTATCAGAATATTTAGCAAGTTTACTCGCTACTTCAATACCTATATTTTCTTGTGCTTCAGTGGTTGAACCGCCAATATGAGGCGTAATAATTACATTATCGAATTGACATAACGGTGACTCAAATGGTTCGCTGTTACTTGCAGGTTCGGCTGGAAAAACATCGATTGCAGCACCACTAAGTTTTTCACTTTGTAATGCTAGTGTTAACGCATCAATATCAACTACACTACCACGAGAAGCATTAATTAAAATGGCTCCAGATTTCATCATATCGATCTCATTTTGGCTAATCATATTGATGGTAGTTTGATTTTCTGGGACATGCATACTAACAATATCACTCATAGCGAGTAACTCTTTCATGGTAGAAATTTGTTTAGCATTCCCTAATGGCAGTTTAGTTTCAATGTCATAAAAATAAACGTTCATTCCTAATGATTCAGCCAGAACACTGAGTTGGCTACCAATATGACCATAACCAATTATACCTAGATTTTTACCACGAGCTTCGTGTGAACCAGTGGCCATCTTATTCCATTTACCTTGATGTGCTTTGGCATTCGCTTCAGGTATCCGGCGTAATAATAAAATAGCTTCAGCCAATACAAGTTCAGCAACTGATCGTGTATTTGAAAAAGGTGCATTAAAAACAGGTATCCCTTTAACCGTAGCAGCATTTAGATCAACTTGGTTAGTACCTATACAAAAACAACCAATACCAGCAAGTTTTGGTGCAGCATCAATAATGTCTTTAGTTAAATGTGTTCTTGATCGAATACCGACAAAACGAACATCTTTTAAAGCATCTTTGAGTTCAGAAGGAGTTAATGCTCCTTTATAATATTCGATATTTGTATAACCAGCTGATTTTAGAGTTTCAATTGCACTAGGGTGAATGCCTTCAAGTAATAAAAACTTGTTTTCATTTTTGGTTAAAGCCTGAACAACCATTATTTCCTCTCTTTTCTTTCAGAATATAAATAGGTATATATTGTTATAATGTGTAATTAATTGTTGATAGTAGATGCTACTTTTTAAGTTCTTTCACTCCAGAGCTAGTTCCTACTAATGCTATATCTGCTCCTTTATTAGCAAATAAACCTACTGTAACAACGCCGGCTATATTATTAATGTGGCTTTCTAACTCAATAGGTTTAGCAATAACAAGATCATGAATATCTAAAATAACATTACCATTATCAGTAATAACCCCTTGCCGATATATTGGCTTACCACCTAATTTATAAAGCTCTCGGGCAACATAAGAACGTGCCATCGGAATCACTTCAATAGGTAATGGAAATCTTCCCAATACATCAACTACTTTTGATTCATCCACAATACAGATAAACTGTTTAGCTAAAGCCGAAACAATTTTTTCGCGAGTTAAAGCGGCACCCCCACCTTTAATCATTTGCATATGATGATTAATTTCATCTGCGCCGTCGACATAAACATCTAAACTATCCACTTCATTGCAATCAAGTACCGGAATCCCATAGCTTTTTAATTTTTGTGTTGAAGCTTCAGAGCTAGATACCGTTCCTTTAATTTGATCTTTAATTGTTGCCAATGCGTCAATGAAATGAGCCGCAGTTGATCCTGTGCCAACGCCGACCAATGAATCAGGTTTAATATACTTTAATGCTGACCAACCGACTGCTTTTTTTAATTCATTTTGTGTCATAATACCACCGTATTTAAGATAATTTTTTTGTAAAATTAAAATTTTAAAAGCAAAAATTTTAAAGATATGGCATAGTAACTAATTGGAAAGCAAAAATCATTAGGATTTTAATAAAATATCTTAAGTTTTAGGTATCTAAGGCTTTTTTCAAAATTGAAATGACTTGTGTATTTAAGCAATAGTTGAATCATTTATAAAGAGATTATGAAGCGTCCAGATTATAGAGCACTCCAAGCATTAGATGCAGTTATAAAAGAACGAGGATTCGAAAGGGCAGCAGATAAACTGTGTATTACACAACCTGCGGTATCGCAACGAATAAAGCAATTAGAAAGCTTCTTCGGTCAACAATTATTGGTACGTACCATTCCACCGAAAGCGACTAAACAAGGTGAGCATCTATTAGGGTTATTACACCAAGTTGAATTACTTGAACAACAATGGTTAGGTGATAATGATCAAAATGTGACACCGTTATCATTATCTATTGCGGTTAATGCTGATTCGTTGGCTACCTGGTTATTACCGGCATTAAAACCTGTTTTAGATAAAAATATTCTACGTTTTGATATTCAAGTAAAAGATGAAGAGCATACTTTAGAACTATTACGTTTGGGGACGGTTGTTGGTGCAATTAGTATTCAAGCCAATCCTTTACCCGGTTGTCTATCAGATTTGTTAGGTGCTTTAGACTATATTTTCGTAGCTTCTCCTGATTTTGCCAAAAAATTTTTTCCCAATGGTGTTACTCGTTCTTCATTATTAAAAGCCCCAGCAGTTGCTTTCGATCATTTAGATGATATGCATCAAGCCTTTTTGCATGAAAATTTTAATCTTACGCCAGGTAGTGTGATATGTCATATTACCAGTTCTTCGGAAGCTTTTGTTCAACTTGCCAAACAAGGTTCTGCTTGTTGTATGTTGCCAAAGTTACAAGTTGAAAAAGAATTGAAAATTGGTGAATTAATTGATCTTACCGATGGTTTGTTTCAAAGACGAATGCTTTACTGGCACCGTTTTGCGCCTGAAAGTAGTGTAATGCAAAATATTTCTGAAACTTTGCTTCATTATGCACATAATACATTATCTCAATCTCAAGACCGTAAATAATTATTGAAACTATCAATTTTTATACTAAAACATTATGTATACCTGAAACTTCTTTACAGTTTGCATTAATAATTCAGGGAGCCAATGATTATGAGTCAATTAAAAAATGATCGCTATTTGCGAGCTTTGCAATGTTTGCCTGTAGATTACACGCCTGTTTGGATAATGCGTCAAGCCGGTCGCTATCTACCAGAATATCGTCAACTCAGATTAACGGCTGGAAGTTTTATGAATTTATGCCAAACTCCTGAGCTTGCCTGTGAAGTTACTTTACAACCGCTTAAGCGATTTGATCTTGATGCCGCTATTATTTTTTCGGATATTTTGACTATTCCAGATGCAATGGGGCTTGGTTTGCATTTTGAAACAGGCGAAGGTCCTAAATTTATTAAACCAATTATAAATGTAACTGACATTAAACAATTACCTATTCCAGACCCTGAACAATCGTTAAAATATGTAATGGATGCCATTCGTCTTACCCGAAAAGAGTTAGATGGTAAAGTACCATTAATTGGATTTTCCGGTAGCCCTTGGACTTTAGCAACTTACATGATTGAAGGGGGAAGTAGTAAATCATTTACCAAAATCAAAAAAATGATGTATAGTAATCCAAAGGCTTTGCATTTGTTGCTTGAAAAATTAGCCAATAGTGTTGCATTATACCTAAATGCACAAATCAAAGCTGGAGCCCAGTCTATTATGATTTTTGATACTTGGGGTGGCGTATTAAGTCATCAAAGCTATCAAGAGTTTTCACTTTACTATATGCAAATGATCATATCTGAGTTAATTCGAGGTACTAAAAGCGCAGATATGTTGTCTTATGTTCCCGTGACTTTGTTTACTAAAGGCGGTGGATTATGGTTAGAACCGATTAGGCAAACAGGATGTGACGCAATAGGTGTCGATTGGACGGTTGATTTAAATAAGATCAAAAGTAAAGGTCAAATTGCAATACAAGGTAATTTAGATCCTTCAGTTTTATATGCTGACAAATCAACAATAGAATCGAATGTTGAGGCGGTGCTTACTGAATATGGCTATCATAATGGGCATATTTTTAATTTAGGGCATGGTATTTTGCAAGATATTCCAGTAGAGCATGTGCAACATTTTATTCATGCTGTACACCAACAGTCAAAAAGGTTTCATTGTGATTAAAAATCCTGTGCAATTAAGAATCGAAAAATTGCCTGTATGGCAACAACGTTTATTTATGGTTTGTTTATGTGAACGAATGTATCCAAATTTTGTTTTCTATTGTCAACAGCAACAAAAGGATGAAGATGCAAAAAGTTACAAAAAAATACTCGATTTAATTTGGGAATCATTGTTAGTTGAAAATGTAAAAATCAATTTTGATTTGCAGTTAGCAAAAATAGAAGTTATTATTCCAACTGTAAATGATGATAGTCCTTATATGATTTACCCTGCAATAGATGCTTGCCAAGCGCTTAGCGAGCTTTTACACTCTTATTTAAGTGGCGAAATTGCTGAGCATGTTGCCCAAGTAAGTAGTATCTCGGCAACGACTATTGCTGAATTAGAAATGACCAAATCGGATGTTTATCTTTCAGAAGAAGAACAGAAGCGTTTACCTTGTGTAATCGATGAATTTGATCTTCAATGGGAAATTTTTAGATTATTATGTGATGAAAATAATGAGATGATAGATTTAATAAAAGGCTTAAGAAGCGATATCCGGTCAGCAAAAACAAGCAATATCGGTGTTTTTTTGAGCGATTAAATCAATCGGACAATAATTCTTTTACTTTTTACTAAATTTTTCTTTAATATTAGAGAAATATAGACTACATTTAGCATTATTATTAGAAATCGGATGCTGTTTACAGGGTAAGGTTAAGTAAGTTGTTAACTTTACTTTTTATGTTAACTTTAACAATAAACAATTATGTAAGGATATTTCCATGAATAAAACAGAACTTGTAGATGCAATTGCTGGCAAAGCTGATATTACTAAGGTTGCAGCGAAAACTGCTTTAGAAGCAACATTGGCAGCTATTACTGAATCTTTAAAAGCAGGTGAACCAGTACAATTAGTTGGTTTTGGTACATTTAAAGTTAATGATCGTAAAGCTCGTATTGGTCGTAATCCTAAAACTGGTAAAGAAATCAAAATTGCAGCTAGTAAAGTGCCTGCTTTTGTATCTGGTAAAAGCCTAAAAGAAGCAATTAAATAATTATATTTTATATTATTAATTAGATAGATGTTATTTATTAAAGGTCATAAGCTAAGCTTATGACCTTGTTTTTCAAAATCATTAATTCATTAAATAATTTTATTTGCCAACGATATTCATATTCCAAAAATTAATTCAAATAAGTTTAAACTATGATTTCGACAAATTGAGCATGTAATATATTTAATAGATCATCTGGCGAAATTTCAATTTCTAGACCTCGCCTTCCACCAGATATAAACATCATGGGAAATTGTTTAGCAGTCAAATCAATTAGTGTTGGTAGTTGTTTTTTTTGACCTAGTGGACTAATTCCTCCAACTAAATAACCTGTGATTTTTTGAGCCACATTAGGATCAGCCAATTCAATATTCTTACAGTTTAAGGCTTTAGCTACTTTTTTAAAATCTAAATGACAATTCACAGGTAACACACAAACAGCAAATGATTTATTATCACCATTTAAACTCACAACTAATGTTTTAAATATTTGTCCTGCAACAATATCTAACTGAGGGTCAAGCTTGCTAATAGCCTCTTTCCCATAGTGAGTTTCTTTGGAATCGTGCTCATATTGATGAATATTAAACTTGATTTTTAATTTTTTTAGTAAATTAACAGCAGGTGTCATTATAATATCCACTTAAAGAATAACTAATTATTTAGTATTTTGTCTTTATTAATAATTAATTAGTAGAGAAAAAGTCAGTATCTTTTTCATTATAATATTAAATTTGTATTATTAGCGTTATTATTAATTAAATCTGTTTCTTTATCAGAAATTAGTTGACTTAAACGATAAAAAAAGCAAATTACGAAAAGATCAATAAAATTTGATACTGTTGCGAGTATTAAATCTAAAACAAAATTACCTTTTTCATAAGTCATTGCTAGTGTTGAAAGCATAATAATACAAACAATATTAATAACCATCATTAAACTACCTAATCGCCAGTACTTTTTAACAAATTGATGACTTTGCACAAAAAGTTGAATAAAAGTTTTTGATGATGGTTCAATAATTAGGCTAATAAAAAAGTAATTAACAATTTTCATGAAAAATACTAAACCTAATATCACTAATACAGTTATTGTAAGGCCTAATGTCGGTGCAATTATTAGAAAAACAGTAATTATTAAACTAAAGAATAATGTAATAAATAGGCCAATAAGTGTATAGATAAGATTAAATCCCAATACTTTTATTATGCTTGAAACTGATTTTGACAGTAATATATTAACATTCAACTTATTATTTATGGATAGATTGTAGATAGTGGCAATATTCACTGAGGTAATAATTAAAGAAGTGAATATTGATAGAATTATTATTTTTAATATAGCAGGGGATAGAATTGATATATCTTGTGTATCTTCTGCCTTGGATAATAATTCAATTGTTTCACTATCCATAAAATAATTATTCACAGATGTATTAAATATTCCTATTATTATGCTAATCATCATGAGCTGCCAAAAACGATTTTGGATAAAATTGGAAGCTTGATTGAAAATTATAGAAAAAGATAAGTTGGTTTGCATGTTTTTGCTACTACCTTAGTGGCAACCATCAAGTTACCACGAATTATTATAAGTAAATGTTAAAATTACGATTGTAATAGTGAAATGTCGGCTACTTTTAGAAATAAGTTTTGTAGTCTTTTCAATAATGCTAAACGGTTAAGTTTAATTTGTTCATTATCGACCATTACCATAACCGATACAAAAAATGCGTCAACCGGTACTTTAAGTGAAGACAGTTCAACTAATGCATCTTGATAGCGACTTTCATTGAAATATGGTTCAAGTTTATCTGTTAAGATAGCTACTTGTTTGGCTAATTCACCTTCTGCACCTGCTTCTAATAATGCTACATTAATTTTTTCAGGAACAGCTATTTCAGCTTTGGATAAAATATTGGATACTCGTTTATTCGCCTCTGCTAATGACGATGATTCAGGTAATGTTCTAAAAAAGGTGACCGCTTTAACACGAGCATCAAAATCAGCAGGCTTAGTAGGATTAAGTGCCAATACGGCTTGTATAGTATCAATAGCAAAACCTTGTTCTTGGTACCAAGCCCGAAAGCGACCTTGCATAAAACTAACTATATCTTGAATAACATTTTTGTTGTTGAGTTTATCACCATATAATGAAACAGCAAAATTAGATAATTCGGCAAGATCAAGTGGTAAGTTTTTTTCTACAATAATTCGTAAAACCCCAATTGCTGCTCGGCGCAGTGCAAAAGGATCTTTATCACCTTTTGGCGATTGTCCAATACCAAAAATACCCGCTAGAGTATCCATTTTTTCTGCAATAGATACGGCACAAGATACATAAGTGCTCGGTAGTTCATCACCTGAAAAGCGTGGTTTATATTGCTCCTCTATGGCAGTTGCTACCTCAATACCTTCGCCATCTTTAAGAGCTAAATATCGGCCAATAATGCCTTGTGTTTCAGGAAATTCAAATACAGTATTGGTGACTAAATCACATTTAGTGAGTTTCCCTGCTCGTTTTGCTTGCTCAATGTTAGCGCTAATTTTTTCAGCAATATAACCTGATAACGCTTCAATTCTAAGTGCTTTATCTTTAACCGTACCAAGCTGTTGTTGGAATAACACAGTTTCAAGACGAGGCAGGCGATCTTCTAAGCGTTGCTTTAAATCAGTTTTATAAAAAAACTCTGCATCAGCAAGGCGAGGACGAACTACTTTTTCATTACCCGAAATAACCACTTGTGGATCTTTGGACTCAATATTGGCAACAAAAATAAAATTAGGTAGTAATTTACCTTGTTTATCATAAACAGGGAAATATTTTTGATCGCCTTTCATGGTATAAACTAGTGATTCTGCTGGAACAGATAAAAAACGCTCTTCAAATTTGGCGGTTAAGACAACTGGCCATTCAACCAATGATGATACTTCTTCAAGTAAACTTTCGGTTAAATCTGCTTTACCATTAAGTTTTGCCGCCGCTTCTTCGGCCTGTTGTTTAATGATTGCTTTGCGCTTATCATAATCAGCAATGACTTTGCCACGTTGTTCTAAAATTTCCGGATATTGATCGGCATTATCAATGGAAAGTTGTTGTTCCCCCATAAAACGGTGCCCACGAATAATACGGTTTGATTCAATATCTAAAATTGTACCAGGCACAAGATCACTACCATATAACATCGTAACAGTATGACTTGGGCGAATAAATTCGACTTGGCGTGCAGCCCAACGCATTGGTTTTGGGATTGGCAGTTTACTTAATGCTGTTTTGACCATATCACATAAAAGATTAACAACAGGTTGACCTTTTTGATTGTGTGTATAAGACAACCATTCCCCTTTATCAGTTTGTATTCTTTCAGCTTGGGCTATAGTAATTCCACAACCGCGAGCCCAACCTTCAGCAGCTTTGGTTGGATTACCATTAGCATCAAAGGCAGCACTAACTGCTGGGCCACGCTTAACAATCTGACTATCTGGTTGTGTATCATTAAGGTTTAAAACTTTTAAAGCTAAACGTCGAGGAGAGGCGTACCAAAGTACTTCACCATGTTCAATATTGGCATTATTAAGTTGATCTATAAAATTAGTCGCAAAACTTTCAGCCAAGGTGCGGAGTGATTTCGGCGGTAACTCTTCTGTACCAATTTCCACTAAAAATGTTTTTTGCATAATATATTCTTTCCTACTTTGATACAGTTTCGTTTAAACATGAATTTTGACACATGGGGAATCCAAGTGCTTCACGAGATGCATAGTATGCTTCAGCCACCATTTTGGTTAATGCTCTTATGCGTAATATGTAGCGTTGCCTTTCAGTAACCGAAATTGCTTTACGCGCATCAAGTAAATTAAAACAATGTGCTGCTTTTAAGATACGTTCATAAGCAGGTAATGGCAGTGGTTTTTCTAATTCGAGTAATAGTTTGGCTTCTTTTTCATGTTGCTCAAAGCAATAGAATAAGAAATCAATATTGGCATATTCAAAATTATAAGTAGACTGTTCAACCTCATTTTGGTGAAATACATCACCATAAGTCGTTTTACCAAATGCGCCATCACTCCAAATTAAATCGTAAACACTATCCACGCCTTGGATATACATGGCAAGGCGTTCTAGACCATAAGTGATTTCACCAGTGACAGGTTTACACTCTAGTCCGCCTACTTGTTGAAAGTAAGTAAATTGTGTCACTTCCATACCATTTAACCAAACTTCCCAACCAAGCCCCCAAGCACCAAGAGTAGGGTTTTCCCAATTGTCTTCAACAAAACGAATATCGTTAATAGTTGGATCAAGTCCTAGTTCTTTTAGTGATCCTAAATAAAGCTCTTGGATGTTATCAGGTGACGGTTTCAAGATAACTTGGAATTGATAGTAATGTTGTAACCTGTTAGGATTTTCACCATAACGACCATCAGTAGGACGTCGAGAAGGTTGAACATAAGCGGCATTAATAGGTTCTGGCCCAAGTGCGCGTAAACAAGTCATAGGGTGGGATGTACCTGCACCAACTTCCATATCTAATGGCTGAATTACTGTACAACCTTGATTAGCCCAGTAATCTTGTAACGTAAGAATTAAACCTTGGAAGGTTTTGACATTAAACTTTTGCATGATGTTATCTTTGTGGTTGAGTTAGTTATTGCGATAAATTAAACAGTTTTATATTTTATACTTTTTATTGGTTATTGTGAAAGGACTAATCTTGTTATATTTCAATATTAATTGTTAAATTATTTAAAGTGGCTAATGTGTTTTGGTTTTGCAACTTTACCTATTTCTAGGTATAGTGGACTTATCTTTGCAGCTTGGTAATTAACTATAAATAAAACACCATGTCCACTTATCAAAAATTTTTAGTTATCTTTCTAATTGGATTATTAAATATTAATTTTATTTATGCTGATGATAATCAACAGCTTCAATCCTTGCGCCATTCCATTCAAGAACACGAAAATCGTCTAGCCCAGCAGAAAAAAGAACGTGAGCAGTTAGTCAATGCTCTCAAACAACAAGAAACTGAAATTGCCAAATTATTATCCTCAATTGAAAAAAATAATTTATCCTTAAAAAAGATTACTACAGAAATTAATAATTCGCTTAAACAAATAGATGAATTAACTATCAAGCAACAACAGCAACAGAATATTTTATCTAAACAATTGGAAAGTGCTTTTAAATTAGGAAAAATGTCCGGTGTAGAACTTATCTTTTCCGGTGAGCAACGTGAGCGCAATGAACGTATTATTACTTATTACAACTATATAAATGAAGCAAGACAACAACTAATTAATGCGCTTCGTGATACCCAATCACAACTCAATGATAAAAAAATTAGCTTGCAAAAAAAACAAATGTCTCAAAAAGAGTTGCAAAGTAAACAACAGCAAGTTTATGTTGGACTCGAAAAAAAACGTCAAGACCGCCAAAAGACCATTACTGCGCTTGAATCATCAATGCAGGAAAATCAACAAATATTGGCAGAACTTCGCGACAATGAAGTAAAACTTCAAGCGAAAATTGCGCAAGCAGAAAAAGAAAGTCGCCGTATAGCTGAAGAAGAAGCAAGGCAAGTAAAACATATAGAAGAAAAACAAAAAAATGCCAACTATACGCTTAATTCAGATGAACGTTCATTGATGGCGCGAGTGAGTGGAATAGGTCAACCACAACATCAATTTAATTGGCCGGTGAATGGTACAGTAGCCCATAAATTTGGGGAATCATTACAAGGAGAGCTTTACTGGAAAGGGATGGTGATAAATGCTAAAGATGGAACACAGGTTAAAGCAATAAAAAATGGACGAGTGTTATTAGCAAGTTGGCTGCAAGGTTACGGCTTTGTCGTTGTCCTTGAACATGGTAAAGGTGATATGAGCTTATATGGTTATAATCAGCGTGTATTGGTTGATGTTGGCGATAGTGTTCAAAGTGGTCAAGCAATTGCTTTAGTTGGATCTAGTGGTGGGCAAAATACGCCATCATTATACTTTGAAATCCGTCGTGATGGTAAAGCACTTGACCCGAGCGGGTGGTTAAAATGAGTAATCGTTTATTAATCACATTCATTGCGACTTTTTTTCTAATAAATATGCAAAATGTATGGGCTGCTAAATTGGCGTTAGTCATTGATGACTTTGGCTATCGCCAACACAATGAAGAACAGATTATTTCATTTTCATCAAATATAACCGTTGCCGTATTACCTCAATCTCCAAATGCTAAATATATTGCAACTTTAGCACATCAACATGGTAATGATGTCATTATTCATCTACCAATGGCGCCAATAAGTAAACAACCATTGGAGAAAGATACGCTTTTCCCTGATATGAATGAAAAAGAGGTTGAGCAAATTATTGTTAGTGCTATTGAACGAGTACCTTATGCTATAGGTGTCAATAATCATATGGGTAGTTTGATGACATCTAACTTAAATGGTATGCAACATGTTATGAAGGCGCTTAGCCCATATTCGATGTTTTTTTTAGATAGTAAAACTATTGGTAAAACCCAAGTAAAAAAAGCCGCAAGTTATTATAATATTCCTATTGTTGTACGAGATGTTTTTTTGGATGATGAACAAAATGAAAGCAAAATTGCCCATCAATTTGATTTAGCCGTGTTAACAGCGCGAAAAAATGGATATGCAATAGCTATTGGTCACCCACATCCACAAACAGTTAAGGTATTAAAACGTAAGTTAGCAAATTTACCTGCAGATATTGAATTAACCAAAGTTAGTGATCTAATTGCTTTGTTACCTTTATCAACAACACCACATAATATTACTTTAAAAGATATTATTGAAAAGTATAAAAAACTAATCAATGAAATATATCAATTTTATCGTTCAGATGAAAAATAACTATTTCTTCTCTAAGGTCCGATGACGAGTTTGCACTTGTTTGTCGCGGGTTCTGAATAACTCTGCTAAGCGTTCAGCAATAAAAACTGAACGATGTTGACCACCAGTACAACCAATAGCAATAGTTAAATAACTACGATTATTTTTTTCTAACATGGGTAACCATTGTTGTAAGTAATGGGCGGTTTGATAGATGAAATTGTTCACATCTGCTTGTTGAGATAAAAAATCTTTTACAGCTTGATCTAATCCTGTTAATGGTCGTAAATTAGTATCCCAATGAGGATTAGGTAAAAAGCGCACATCAAGTACAAAATCTGCATCTATAGGTAAACCATGTTTAAAACCAAATGATTCAAAAATGATGGTTAATTCCCGTTCTTTTTTACCTAAAATTCTAGTTCGTAAAATATCCGATAATTCATGAATGGACAAATTATCAGTATTAATGATTAAATCAGCGTGTGATTTAAGCGGTTCTAAATATTTTTCCTCAAGTTCTATGGCTTCTTCTAATGAAAATTGCTGGTTAGCTAATGGATGAGTTCTTCTCGTTTCACTATAACGACGAATTAAAATATCACGGCTACAATCAAAAAAAATCATTTCAGGAGCAATAGATTCAGGTAAACGTTGAATAATGTCCTGATTAAAATTAAATTTTTCGGGTAAATTTCGGATATCAATGCTGACAGCCACAGGGGTATTATTATCTTTTAATGAATCAGCTAATTGTGGTAATAAAGCCACAGGAATATTATCAACACAATAAAATCCCATATCTTCCAGTGCACGTAAAGCAATAGATTTTCCAGAGCCAGAACGGCCACTTACTATCATTAGAATCACAGTATTAACTCCAATATAATTAATTGATTTAGTATATACTCTTTGTTTCTAAAGATGCAATTTCAAGTAAACAAAATATTGCTAATTAAAATTGATAAATTAAAATTCAGTTTTAATTCTAGTTATCAATTGCTTAAGGGCTTGACCTCGGTGTGAAATCTGACTTTTGTGTTCTTTAGTCAGTTCAGCAGCGGTGCAACCTAGCTCTGGCACGTAAAAAAGTGGATCGTAACCAAAACCACCTTCACCATATTCCTCAGTTAAAATTATTCCATTCCATTTTCCTAAACAGATGATCGGAGTAGGATCTTTTTCGTGCCGCATAAATACAAGTGCACAATAAAAATAAGCAGTACGTTTTTCTTTTGGAATATTAGCTAATGCTTGTAGTAATTTTTTATTATTACTTTTATCATTACCATGCTCACCAGCATAGCGAGCGGAATAGATACCTGGTTCACCATCTAATTCATCAACGGCTAAGCCCGAATCGTCAGCAATAGTTGGTAGCCCGGTCAATTTTGCTGTATGTCTTGCTTTTAATATAGCATTTTCGACAAAGGTTAAACCGGTTTCATCTGCATCAGGTACATTAAATTCACTTTGCGCAATAATATTAAAACCTGCATCAACCAGTAATTTTTGCAATTCATTCACTTTACCAGGATTATTGGTTGCTAAAACAATTTTTTGCATTTTAATTTCCTTTATATAATTACTTGGTTATTTGTCATTGATAACTATTCGGGCTGAATTATTCTTATTAATTTTCTAAAAATCAGGTTCACAAATAAAAGTCATACTTTCTCCGGTTTTAGGATGATTAATAGTCAATAATTGCGCATGCAATAGTAATCTTTTTGACATCGAAAAAGCTTCATGATGCGCATAAAATTTATCGCCTAAAATTGGATGACCAATTGCTTGCATATGAACACGCAAT
The DNA here is from genome assembly GCA_945271295.1 of uncultured Gilliamella sp. Lineage (GTDB taxonomy): Bacteria > Pseudomonadota > Gammaproteobacteria > Enterobacterales > Orbaceae > Gilliamella. Next base: position 27,516 of record CALYPG010000021.1, read on the forward strand.
TGATGAGAGCGGCCAGTAAATGGGAATAATTTAATTCTGGTAGTATTATCTGGATTACGTGTTAGAACTTGATATTCAGTTAATGCATGTTTGCCTTTTTCTAAATCAACCATTTGCCGAGGCCGATTAGGCCAATCACAAATTAAAGGTAATTCAATAGTACCAGTATCATGCTTAACATGTCCAAATACTACAGCTATATAATGTTTTTTAGGTATTCGTTCTCTAAATTGTTTTTTTATTTCTCGATCAGCCAATTTAGATAATGCGGCAACCATAATACCACTTGTGGCCATATCTAAACGATGAACAGATTCAACATAATTATATTTTTGCTGTAGCCGGTAAATGATACTATCAATAAACTGAGGTTTATTACCTGACACAGATAAGATCCCTGGTTGTTTGTTAACAACAACAATATGATCATCTTGATATAAAATAGAAAGCCAAGGATTAATGGGCGGATGATATTCCAAAAGCATTGATGTGTGACAATTTGTAAACGAAAATTGCCACACATTTTAACAAAACCAACAAAAAGTGCCAGTCTTATGAAAAACTTACTTACTCTAGATTGCCTTTTTATTAGATGAAAATAGTTGCGAAATAAGAACGGCTAAACCAACAATTAAATAGCAAGCAAAGATTATAATCATCCATTGTGACATTTCGATGGTTAAAAATGACCACTGTTTTTCAGCGCAAGTACCATAAGCATTAAACATACCAGGAAACCATTCATTTAATGATAACCATGATGGAAATTGTACATTAATAGAACAGGTGTCACCGAGTTTTGGTTCAAATTGTAACTGGGCTTGGAAAGTAGCCAAATTAAAACCTTTGAATGCACTAAATAACCAAACTAAAATGGCTATTACTCGCAACATAATATTGTTAGGGGCAGTAAAGCCAATAACACTGGCGAAAAATATCCCCAAAAGTGCACAACGCTGATAAATGCAAAGTGTACAAGGAGCAAGGCCTAAACCATGTTGAAAATATAAGGCTATGCTTTCAAAAATAACGGTGGAAAGTAAAAGTAAAAACCAAGCGCATTTTCCTTTTGAGTAATGATTGAGTAATAATAACATACTATTTTATTCTCCCGTATTCCGTTATAATCTTTATCTTTAACTATTATGAAAATGAACTATCTTTTTATTAGTAGTGTAGTTTATTTTACAATAATGTAAACGACTTTTAATTATTGATAGCGGATAACTCATCTTATATGAACCAAAACGCGCCACAAACAAAATTACAGGTTTCATTTGTTACTATTTCTGAGGAAAATGCGACGCAACGAATCGACAACTTTTTGATTACACATCTAAAAGGTGTGCCTAAAAGTATGATTTATCGAATATTAAGAAAAGGTGAAGTGCGAGTTAATAAAAAAAGGGTTAAACCTGAGTATAAATTAAATACTGGGGATGAAATTCGAATTCCACCTATTCGAATTGCTGAAAAAGCGGCACCTGAAATCTCAAGTAAGCTCAATAAAGTTGCTGAACTTGAAACCACCATTATTTATGAAGATGATGTTATTTTAGCGATTAACAAGCCTTCAGGTATCGCTGTACATGGTGGTAGTGGCCTTAGTTTTGGTGTGATTGAAGGTTTACGAGCACTAAGACCTGAAGCAAAGTTTTTGGAATTGGTACATAGAATTGATCGAGAAACATCAGGCATTTTATTAATTGCCAAAAAACGTTCTGCACTAAAATCATTACATGAGCAACTGCGACTCAAACAAATGCAAAAAAGTTATTTGGCATTAGTGAAAGGTAATTGGCCTTCAGAGTGCAAAGTAATACAAGCACCACTGCTTAAAAATGTATTAAAAAGTGGTGAACGTGTTGTCAAAGTTGATAAAGAAGGCAAACCTTCAGAAACTCGCTTCAAAGTTGAGGAACGCTTTAATTTTGCAACACTGATTAAAGCTAGTCCAGTTACTGGTCGAACGCATCAAATTCGAGTTCATACCCAATATGCTAATCACCCGATTGCCTTTGATGATCGTTATGGGGATAGTCAATTTGATGCCTTGTTAATGAAAACTAAACTTAATCGACTGTTTTTACATGCTGCCAAGGTAAAATTTATTCATCCTAAAACTATGCAAGAGATGCAATTAGTTGCACCGTTGGATAAAATTTTACAAGCTTGTTTAACCGAAATTAGAAATCATAAATATCAACAGATAGACTTTTAAATAAAAAGGTAGTCAGCACAAATGAAAGATCTTAATTTATACTTAATTAGACATGGACAAACGGAATGGAACATTAAAGATCAGATGCAAGGGTCACAAAACTCACCATTAACAGAAGAAGGAATTTTAGGTGCTAAAATAACAGGGAAACACTTAAAGAATATTCCATTTATGCAAGCATATTCAAGTACTCAACAGCGAGCCATGGAAACTCGAGATTATATTGTACAAGAACATAATATGGCAATTCCTACTTTGGAATTGGCTGATTTGTGTGAAATGGATTTTGGTATTTGGGAAGGTAAACCCGTGCCATTACTTAAAAAAGAATTCCCCGAATTTACTTATTATTTAACTGATCCTGCTAAGTTTGATGCTTCAGTAAATAAAGGTGAAAACTACTTAGATGTACTTACTCGTATGAAGCGAGGTTTAAATACGATTATTCAAAATGCTCCGCAAGATAATGGTAATATTTTAGTGGTTTCTCATGGCACGGTTTTACGGTTATTACTTTGTGTATTAAATGGGGGGGATTGGCGTTTTCATCGAGAAGAAGACTATTTTCCGCGGATGCTAAACACCAGTATTAGTGTTGTTAACTATCAACAAACTAATGATCAGTCAGACGGAAAATTCACGGTTAAGTTCTACAATAGTGTGGATCACTTGACTAACAAATAATAAAGCCACTATCTATAATTATCTTTTCGGTAAGTGCAAATTTGCACCAACCGAAAAAATTTTATTTAACCTGATAATTATCGTTTATATGCTGCATAGCGCTTTTGTAATTGCTGCAACTGTTTTATTCTTGCATCAATTCTTGATACCATTGTTTGGTTGCCTCGCGTTTGATTTTTCGCATTTTGCAGTAATTGAATTGATTGTTGAAACTGACCTTGTAATGCAATCAACTCAGCACGAGCAGTCATTTCTTGGGCTCTGGAATGTACCCCACCATATGCAGTGATGAGTAATTCCCAGCCATTTGTGTCATCATTATTACTATAGGTGTATCGGTGCAATAAACTAATCGCTTGTTGATAATTTTTATTCTTCACATAAGCATTAGCTAAATTTAATTGCAATGCTGAGCTATTAGGTGTCTTTTTCAAAGCCGTTTGTAAACGATTAATTGCTATGCTGTTATTATTCATTTCTAAATCAATATCAGTCATTAAATCAATGTACCAAATATTATCCGGATCACTATCCAATAAAGGTTGTAGTTGCTGTTTAGCTTTTTGGTAATTGCCATTACGATAGTCAATTAATGCAAGACAGTAAACAAGAGCAATTTTAGATTGTTCATTATTAAGTTTCTTATACTCTTCAATTAACAAATGGGCAGTGTTTTTATTTTTACCTAGAAAAATTGCTAATCGTGCCTTAGCTAAATAATAATTGAGAGATGGAATGACATTTTTTTTGCTATATTGCAACGAACGATTGCGAATATCAGTTAAGCGACTATTTGGTAAAGGGTGGGTAAGTAAAATTTCCGGTTGTTCACTTGAAAAACGCGTTTGGTCGGCTAACTTTTGTAAAAATTCGGAGAAAGCATAAGGATTAAATCCTGCTTTTGCTAGTGTTCGTAAACCAACACGATCGGCTTCTTGTTCATTACTTTGAGTGAAGCTAATCATACTTTGTGTTGAACCAGCCATAGTACTTGTAATGGCGGCCATTCCTGCTTCGGGATTTGCCAATGTTAATAAAAGTGAGCCTAATGTCGCTCCCCAAACATAAGGGCTATTACGATTTTGAGCTTCCATTCTTCTAGCTAAATGGCGTTGAGTAACGTGGCCAATTTCGTGTGCCATAACCGAAGCTAATTGGCTTTCATTATCCGTGTCTAAAATAAGTTTAGAGTGAATAACAACATTACCACCAAAAAAAGCAAACGCATTAAGTATATCACTTTGCATGATGTAAAAATGAAAAGGTGTTTTTACCGATTCGGATTTTGAGACTAATTTTTTACCTAAATCATTTATATATTGATTTAATACTGGATCATTAATGATAGGTGCATCGGCTCGTAGCATTCGCATATAATAATCACCCATTTCCATCTCTTGCCCAATGCTTAATGTTGAAGCTGCAGCTGTTCCAATATCTGGAAGGGTAATATTATCAGCGTAAACTATAAAAGAATTTTGCAATAGTAATAAGGTTGAGATTACAAGAGCGACTGCTTTTTTTAACATTATTTCATCCAATTGAGATAAAATTCAGGTATCATTATTCTAGCCTAAAAATGACACAATATCACTTTGAATTTATAATCAAATTATCAAAATTAAATGTTAAGAAAAAGCCATCTTTATATTTTATAATAATAAATTTGAGTTAGTTGCAATAATTTACCGAAATGTGTTATTCAAATACAGCGATTTTGATTTTTTCAATATCGACATTTTCAATATATTTAACGATATTTGGATAAACATTATAGTGATGACCAAATTCAGGTGTCATTAACTCATTTATGGCTTGTTCTTTAGTCCAATTTTGAAAAACTAAACGATACAATGCAATAGTTACGCCTGTACGATCGCTACCGTGCCAGCAATGAATCAATACTGGTTTGGGTGATTTATCAATAGTTTTAAGGATTTCAATCATTTTTTCGTCTGTGATTTTTCCTGCTCGCAATTTAATCCAGACTTCTGAAATTCCCGTATCTTTAATTTCATCTTGGTCACTGTGCCATAATCGCAAATTAACAACAGTTTTAAATCCTAACTTATCCAGATATTGCATCTGTTTGAGTGAAGGCTGCTCAGATCTATATACATCACTTGAAATTTTATGGAAATTATCGGGTAACATATTATCCACATTTGGATTAATTTGTGATTGACAACTACTTATCAGGAGTAACATACACAACAATAAAAAGCTAGCAATTGTAGCTACTTTATCATAGTGATAAGGCTTCAATTGTTGTGTAGTGTGTTGCACTAGTATTAATCACCAAAATCTAAGTATTTATTTAATATTACAGCGATTTTTAATGAATTCAATAATATTATCGGCTTTAACCATTTCTTTATCTCCACCAGCACGATGTTTATATTCAACTTCACCATTATCCAGATTACGTTCACCAATGACAATTGTATGTGGAATACCAATAAGTTCAGCATCAGCGAACATTACACCTGGGCGTTCTTTGCGATCATCAAATAACACCTCAATTCCTGCCGCTTGTAAATCAATGTAGAGTTTTTCTGCTGTAGCTTGTACTTTTTGGGATTTATGCATGTTCATTGGAATAATCACTACACTAAATGGTGCAATAGCTTCCGGCCAAACAATACCACGTTCGTCATGACATTGTTCAATTGCCGCTGCCACAATTCGGCTTACGCCAATACCGTAGCATCCCATAATCATTACATGATTTTGTCCATCTTCACCTTGAACTGTTGCTTTCATTGCTTCAGAGTATTTGGTTCCAAGTTGGAAAATATGGCCAACTTCAATACCCCGTTTGATTTGTAAAGTCCCTTTGCCATCAGGACTAATATCGCCTTCAACTACATTACGAATATCTTCAACGCGTGGTAAGGTTACATCTCGTTGCCAATTGATATTGAAATAATGTTTGTGATCGATATTCGCACCGGCACTAAAGTCGCTCATTACAGCCACATCACGATCAATAATAATTGGCATATCTAAATTAACTGGGCCTAACGATCCTGGTCCAGCATTCACTAGCGATCGAATCTCTTCTTCAGTAGCAAATTCAAGTGGTGAAGCGACAATATCAATTTTTTCGGCTTTGATTTCGTTCAAAGTATGATCGCCACGCACTAATAAAGCAACCAATTGATGACCACTTTCTTTGCTAGCTTTGACCATTAACGTTTTAACTGTTTTTTCAATTGGTAAATTGAATTGTTCCACTAATTCATCAATGGTTTTAGCATTTGGTGTATTAACTAACTCCATTTCTTTAGTCGGTGCTAAACGTTTTTGCGTTGGCGCTAATGCTTGTGCCATTTCGATATTGGCGGCATAGTCAGATTCAGTTGAAAAGACAATATCATCTTCACCACTCTCAGCCAATACTTGGAACTCATGTGACCAATTGCCACCGATCGAACCTGTATCAGCGCGAACAGCCCTAAAATTTAAGCCAGCACGCGTAAAAATCGCACTATAGGCCTTATACATGTCATCATAGGTTTGTTGTAATGATGCTTGCGAGGTATGAAATGAATAAGCATCTTTCATAATAAATTCACGCGATCGCATGACACCAAAACGCGGACGGACTTCATCACGGAATTTAGTTTGAATTTGATAGATATTAAGTGGTAATTGTTTATAAGAACTGACTTCGTTACGAAGTAGATCGGTGATCACTTCTTCATGGGTTGGACCTAAGACAAAATCACGATCGCCACGATCTTTAATACGTAATAGCTCTGGACCATATTGTTCCCAACGACCGCTTTCTTGCCAAATGTCAGCGGGTTGAACAACAGGCATTAATATTTCAATAGCTCCAGCTTTGTTCATTTCTTGGCGAACAATATTTTCAACTTTTTTTAGTACCCGATAACCAGTGGGAAGCCAAGTATATAAACCCGCTGCGACTTTGCGGATCATTCCCGCACGTAACATTAATTGGTGACTGATCACCTCAGCATCAGCTGGGGTTTCTTTTAAAGTAGAAAGAAGATATTTACTGGTTCGCATGAATTTATCCCGAAAAAATATTAAACTTACTTATATAATACAAAATGCTGATTAGTTTAGCAGTACCTAACGCAACACTAAAGCAATTTTATTGGTAATTGTTGTGATCTTTAAAGATTAATTGTAAATTGGCTAATAAAAAAAAGGAATATCAAACAAATATGAAAAAACTAAAGTCTCATCATCTGGTGTGTATTATCGTTACGCTGATGTTACTGTATTATCCAATTAAAATCGCCAAATATTATTTAATGGATCTCAGTTATGATGAGATTTTAGATATTGGTTGGCGAACTGATGGCTGTAATAAAAATGACTATCCGAATTATAAGGATAAAGAGTGTCCTTGTGGTGGAGGGTTGCTAGATCCCAGTGAAAGTACGATTAATAAAGACGGATTAATGTATATAGGTGATAAACTTATAGGTAAGGTAACGTTGAAAGAAAAACCAAGTTTTTTTTCAATGGGTGAGATTTTGACTGGTGGCGAATTAGAAATTCAGGATTTGGACACTGGGATTATCTGTTATTATGATTCGGTTCTGGATTAACCTATATTCAAAGCTTGATTCTGCCTGGGTAGCACCATAATATACCCGCCGTTATTCATATAATTTTGTTCATTATCATACAAAATAAAATACATAAGTTTAAAGGGAAAATATGGGTTCGGTTTTTGACATATTTAAAATAGGTATTGGTCCTTCAAGTTCGCATACTGTTGGTCCAATGAAAGCAGGTAAGGCGTTTATTGATCAACTTATTGATGATGGTTATATGCAGTCAGTAACTAAAATTATTGCGGATATTTATGGTTCGTTATCACTTACAGGTAAAGGACATCATACCGATCTTGCAATTATTATGGGGCTTACAGGCGAAAAACCAGATACAGTTAATATTGATCAGATTCCTGTAGTGATTGAAAATATGAATCGTAGTCACCATTTATCTATCTACAATGGCCGTTATACTGTTGATTTTGAACCAGATAGCATTGTTTTTCATTCTTCATTTTTGCCTTTACATGAAAATGGTATGACATTAACAGCTTATCAAGGTGAGAAAGTGCTTTTTAGCAAAACATATTATTCGGTAGGCGGGGGTAAAATTGTTGATGAAGCTTTGTTTGGGCAACAAGAGCAACATTTAGATAAATTACCATTTCCTTTTGTTTCTGCTGAACAATTACTTCATTATTGTAATGATAATTCGTTGTCTATTTCCAGCATAATGTTAAAAAATGAATTACAACTGCATAGTCATGATGAGATCATAAGTTATTTTTCCACAGTCGGGCAAACGATGTTAGATTGTATTAAACGCGGCATGTTAACTGAAGGGTTATTGCCAGGAGCGCTCAAAGTACCTCGTCGAGCTAATGCACTTTATCGACAGTTATCAACTAGTAAAAATAATAATGATCCTATGATTATTATCGATTGGATCAACATGTTTGCATTTGCAGTCAGTGAAGAAAATGCGGCAGGTGGACGTGTTGTTACGGCTCCCACTAATGGCGCTTGTGGTATTATTCCTGCTGTACTTGCTTATTATGACAAATTTATCGATCCTGTTACTCCTGAAATTTATATCCAATTCTTTTTAACCTGCGGAGCAATTGGCTTGTTATATCAAAATAATGCCTCGATTTCGGGTGCTGAAGTTGGTTGTCAAGGAGAAGTTGGTGTTGCTTGCTCTATGGCCGCGGCAGGTTTAGCCGAGTTACTTGGTGGTAGCCCTGAGCAAGTTTGTATGGCGGCTGAGATTGCGATGGAACACAATTTAGGTTTGACTTGCGATCCGGTTGATGGTCAAGTACAAGTTCCTTGTATTGAACGAAATGCGATAGCAGCAGTAAAGGCCATTAACGCAACACGTATGGCACTAAGGCGAACAAGCGCGGCTATTGTTTCACTTGATAAAGTTATTGAGACTATGTACGAAACAGGTAAAGACATGAATGCGAAATATCGTGAAACTTCTCGTGGAGGATTAGCCATTACCGTACATTGTAGTTAATATTGGGTAAATATAATATTATAACTATTGGTCTAGCTTGCGACTTTAAGCCACATAATTTAACTTATTAATAAAATAGTCAATCATCTATTTTGCTTTACTATTTAATATATCAGTTAAGCCATCAATAATGTCACTAGCTAACATACTGTATTTACTAATTTTATTAGCAGATATATCACCAGCTAGGCCATGTAAGTAAACACCTAGGCAGGCAGCTTTAGAGGCAGGCAAATGCTGAGCAATTAATCCCGCCATAATGCCAGTTAAGACATCACCCGCACCTCCAGTTGCCATGCCATTATTACCAGACTGGTTAATATAGGTTGCTTGTTTTGGGGTTGCTACAATAGTTTTAGCATCTTTCATAACACAAATTACCTGATTAGCTTCAGCAAATTTTTCCGCCGTTTTAATTAGATTATTTTTAATTGTTTCAATAGAGAGTTGTGTTAATCTAGCCATTTCACCTAAATGAGGTGTGAGAATAATAGTTGCTTGCGCATGTTTAAGTAATGTTATATCTTGTGCTAATGTGTTTAGAGCATCAGCATCAATAATTATTGGTACAGTACTATATGCTAATACTTGAGATAAAATATTATATGTATCATCCGATACCCCCATGCCTGGACCAATGACAATAACTGACGCCCAATTTATTAATTGTTCAAGTTGAGCTTTGTTAATTTGATTTGGAATAAATGGTGTTAAAATTACTTCAGGAAGCTGACTGAGTAAGACATCATGATTACATTGAGGTGTGTAAATACGCACTAACCCAGCACCTGTTCGGTAAGCCGCTTTGGCCGAGAGATAGGCCGCGCCACACATATTTTGCGATCCAGCAATAACAAGCACTTTACCAAAACTGCCTTTATTGGTGTAATTTTCCCTTTTTGGTAAGAGATTAGTTAATTCAGAAGAGTGATAAGTAAAATGATTAGTTGGTTTATCGATATAAATTCCAATATCTGCAATAACAATCTTTCCGGCCAAATCAACACCAGGGTAAAGCGTTAAACCTATTTTTTGATAAGCAAAAGTGACAGTTTGTTTGGCCTTTATTGCATTTCCAAGTATTTGACCGGTATCTGCACAGATTCCAGATGGTATATCAATCGCAAGAACATCAGCACCACTTTGATTAATTAACTCGATTGCATGTAAAAAATCATCGGTTACAACGCGATTAAGACCTATGCCAAAAATAGCATCAACAATAGTCGTATAACCATGAAATGTTTCCGGAAGTGAAGTGTTTATTTTAATATTATAATACTGAGCTATTTTAATTTGTTGGTGGGTTTGTTGTGATGCGTTATTGGGATTACCAATTAAATAAATGGTAACCTCAATATGTTGTAATTTAAGTAATCTAGCAACAGCGACACCATCGCCACCATTGTTACCATAACCACAAACAACCGCAACTTTAAGTAGATTATATTGCTCACAATTAAGCTGCTGTACAATGGCTAACGCGGCTCGTTCCATTAAAACCATTGCTGGTAACCCAATTTGTTGTGATGTATAAGCATCAAAATGCTTCATTTCAGATGAAGTAACTAAATATTGCATAACAACCCCTTGTTAGCATGATATGTCACAGATGTGACACAAAATCATACCTTAACGTGTCGATGTTATTATTAAATTAGTGGGTTTTCTTCTTCTGATTTAATTTGTTGTTTTTGCAAACTCTCTAAAATCTTTTTATGAATACCACTAAATCCACCATTACTCATAATTAAAATAGCATCAGTTGGTCGACTTGCTTTAGTAATCATTTCCACCAATAAATCAATATCGCCAGACCAATAAGCTGGTTGAATACAAGCATCAACTACATCAACAACAAGCCAAGGTAATTGTTCTGGTTGGAAAATAAAAACCTCATCAGCACGGCCTAGTGATGGTGCCAATTCATCTTTTGAGATACCTAACTTCATAGTATTTGAGCGTGGCTCAAGTACAGCTAGAATTCGGCGATTAGCACCAATCTTACTACGGAGAGCTTCTAATGTGGCTAAAATTGCAGTTGGATGGTGAGCAAAATCGTCATAGATTTCTATATTATTCACTTCACCATAAAGTTCCAGGCGTCTTTTAGCATTAACAAATGAAGTAAGTGCATCACAAGCATCTGATGGCTTAATGCCAACATTATGTGCCGCGGCAATAGCCATCAACGCATTATGCATATTATGCTCACCAACTAATGAATATTGAACTTCACCAACTTTATTATTGTTTAAATAGACAGCGAAATGGCTGGCATCATTATTGATTCGTTGTGCTTGCCAATCAGTTTCTGATTCGGTGAAAGTTTGTTCACTCCAACACCCTTTTGCTAATACTTGTTTTAAATTAACATCTTCTTGTGGTGATATAATTAAACCTGTACTTGGTACTAAACGTATTAAATGGTGGAACTGTTTTTGAATTGAGCTAAGATCATCAAAGATATCAGCATGATCAAATTCTAAATTATTTAACACTAATGTTTTAGGGCAATAATGCATAAATTTGGAGCGTTTATCAAAAAAAGAACAATCATATTCATCGGCTTCAATAACAAAGTAATTACCTTCACCTAAACGAGCTGAAACCTCAAAATTACCCGGTACACCACCAATAACAAAACCTTGTTTATACCCTTGCTGTTCTAAGATCCAATTAATCATGCCTGCGGTGGTAGTTTTTCCATGCGTACCAGCAACGGCGATAACCCAACGGTTACACAATACATTATCATGTAGCCACTGAGGTGCAGAAATATAAGGAATATTATTATCAAGAATATATTCAACACAAGCATTACCTCTTGACAAGGCATTACCAATAATCACTAAATCAGGTATCGGTGTAAGTTGTGATGGATCGTATCCTTCAATGATATCCACTTTTTCTTTATGTAATAAAGTACTCATAGGTGGGTAAACATTTGCATCCGAGCCTGTGACTTTGTGACCTTGTGATCGGGCTATTAATGCAATTCCTGCCATAAATGTGCCACAAATCCCAAGAATATGAATATGCATTTTAAATCCTTAATTTTATTAACGATGATTTTTTACTACCAATATTATTTTGAACGGAAAAATTGGATATAATTTTGAATAATTTTAAAAATTATAATCGATTTTTATCATTTATGCGATAGGCCATAAGTGCTTAATCATTAATTTTGCTGTTTGGTTTCCTCTAAATTCATCAGTATCTAAATGATAAACTAATTTTACTTTTTTTACTGATTGATCCGGCCATTGAAGTAAATTAGCATTGAAATAGACCCCTTCAATAAGGCAACCACCATCTTTAGATGCTAGTACTAACTTAAGATGTTTTTGGGCAAATATTTTTTGTTGATGAATTATGAACTCACCATCAAAAATGGGTTCAGAAAATCCTTCGCCCCAAGGCCCGGACTCTTTCAATTGTTTAGCTATTGTATAAGTAAAATCTTGATTGTCTATTTCACCATCAGTTTCTATAATATGTTCGAATAAGTCAGCATGTAATCGCTCAGCGAGCAGTAACTCAAAACAGCTAGAAAAATAAGCTAAGTCTTCCTTTCGAATGGTTAATCCTACGGCCATTGCATGCCCACCAAAACTGACTATTAAATCGGGGTATTGTTGATTTAATTCGTCTAACAGATCACGTAAATGGACTCCTTGAATTGAACGACCAGAACCTTTTAAAAAACCATCGGGTGTTGCAGCAAATGAAATGACCGGACGATAGTATTTATCTTTTAAACGAGAAGACAAAATGCCGATAATACCTTGATGCCATTCTGGGTGATAAACTACTAAGGAATTAGGAATGGTAGTCTTTTCTTTTTCAATTTGTTGAATAAATGACAACGCTTCTTGATGCATTGTCTGTTCAATCAATTTACGATCTCTATTAAGCATATCAAGGTCAGTTGCTTTGCGAATCGCCGTTTCATAATTGTCACAAAGTAATAATTCAACACCAAGCGACATATTATCCATTCGTCCTGCCGCATTTAGTCTTGGTGCAACATAAAATGCCAGGTCAGTGGATGTAAATGAGGATGGTTCTTTTTTCGCTAGATGCAATAAGGCTTTTATACCTTCACAACAGTAACCCGAGCGAATTCGATTTATGCCTTGATGAACTAAAATTCGATTATTGTGATCAAGTTTAACTACATCAGCAATTGTTCCTAAAGCAACGAGATCTAACAAATTAGCAATATTATATTCAGCTAAATTATTATCAACAAACCAATTTTCTTGCCGTAATTTTGCTCGTAAAGCTGACATAAAATAAAAGGCCACTCCAACACCCGCTAGGTGTTTAGATTGGAAAGTACAATCTGGTAAATTAGGATTAATTATTGCATCAGCAGCAGGTAATTTTTCCGGACATAAATGGTGATCAGTAATTATTACCTTTAAATTAGCTTGTTTAGCAAACTCAACGGCTTCAATCGATGAAATACCATTGTCGACAGTAATAATCAGTTCGGCTTTTTGTAAAATAGCTTTTTTAACTACAGCAATACTTAAACCATAACCATCTTCAAATCTATTAGGAATAATATAATCGACAAATGGACATCCCATCTTGGTTAGTGCCTTAACAATTAAAGCGGTACTCGTTGCGCCATCTGTATCGAAATCACCAACAATCATAATGCGTTGTTTGTTTTTCATGGCTAAATAGAGAATTTCAACGGCATAGGTTATGCCTTGTAATTTATCGTAGTTATATAAATTACGAGTACTATAATCCAGCTCTTGCCTAGATTTAATGCCGCGTAAAGCATAAATCCGTTGCAATAATAACGGAATGTCTTTTGGTAACTCTGGTAAAGATTCTGGTAATTTGCGATGTAGTAATTTATTTTTATTCATATTTTAAATGTTAGCGCTGAGACGCTAACACAGTAATTATAGTAAGCTGATAGTTAAATTTTAATTTATATGACTAAATATAATTTAGTCGAATTTTTGGTTTAAAATTTCAATCAGTTTATCAGCTGGTACATAGCCTGAAATAAGTTCCCCGTTGGCTAAAACAATGGCAGGCGTACCACTGATGCCAAGTTGTTTGCCAACTTTAAATTGTTGATTTACATAAGGCACCATGCTATTAGCTGGTGAAATAGCGTTACCTTTATAAGCATTTTCAAAGGCAGATTTGCGATCAACCATACTCCAAATTGATTGCATATTTTTACCAACGTCACTGTTCGCTCCAGCACGAGGGAAGGCAAAATAATGTACAGAGATGCCAGCATCTAAATATTGGTTAATATTTTCATGCAATAATTTGCAATAGTGGCAAGTGTAATCAGTAAATACAGAGATAATATACTTCTCATTTTTGGCTTGATAAACAATAGCATCTTTCGCAATTGATTTAATTAATTTAGCATTATCACTATTAGCAATATTTTCAGGTTCATTACCTGAAAAATTATACATAGGACCTTTGGTTAAATATTTACCATTATTAGTAACATAAAAAAGACCATCAGGTGTCTGTACTTTTTTAAAGCCTTGTATTGGACTATTAGAGATTTTTAAATCTTTGGTGTCATAGCCTAATTTGTTTAGTGTTTTGGTAATATCAGCATTGTTGGCAAATACTGATGTTGAGATTAATGCTAAACCTAAAACTAATTTCTTCATTCAATAATCCTTAATGGTAAGAGCGTTAAGCTCGAGGATGATGTTTACGATGTAACTGTTTTAACCTTTCAGTGGCAACATGTGTATAAATTTGCGTAGTAGATAAACTACTATGACCAAGTAACATTTGCACCACACGTAAATCTGCGCCATGATTAAGCAGATGAGTTGCAAAAGCATGACGTAGAACATGTGGTGAAAGCGCTTCAATATTAATGCCCGTTAGTATGGCATAATATTTTATTCGATGCCAGAATGTCTGCCTGGTCATTTTTTTGCCTAATCTGCTAGGAAATAGCACATCAATTGGTCCTGCTTTGAGCAGATCATTTCGACCATATTTGAAAAAATATTCAAGCCAGTAAACGGCTTCTTCGCCTAGTGGTACTAGACGTTCCTTATTGCCTTTCCCAATTACTCTCACCACGCCTTGGCGTAAACTCACGTCACTAATCTCCAAATTAACCAATTCAGATACGCGTAATCCAGTAGCATAAAGCACTTCTAGCATCGCTTTATCTCTAAGCTCAATGGCATCATCAATACGGGGAGATTCAAGTAATGCTTCAACTTGAGATTCTGTTAAATCTTTCGGTAATTTCTTGGGTAATTTAGGTGATGAGAGTATAGCAGAGGGATCATCAGTGCGATAATTTTCTTGGTATAAATATTGGAAAAAACGTTTAGTAGCACTTAGTAAACGTGCAGAACTACTCGCTTTATAGCCATCTTTTACTCGTTGCATTAAAAAATCTTGTAAGTGCGTTGTTTGAGTAGTAAGGAAGGTAACTTGTTGTTGCTGTAATGATTGACTTAATGCAAGTAAATCCAGTTTGTAAGATGCGATGGTATTTTCTGCTAAGTTACGTTCTAACCATAATGAGTCTAGAAACTGTTCAATTAACATTTTATCCGATGCGGATATATTCTTTTCTGGCATTAAAAGATATCTCAGATCTTAAATAATTCCTCATATTATATACTAAGTAACCATAAGTTGCAGTTGTGCCAATGTAAAAACAATGTATTGTTACCTTACTCTTATTTTGAATATATTAACAAAGAAATAGAAGAATGAATTATCGAGAATAATACTTAAACGTACGCTTAACCTGAAACTTCTTTACAAGATTATGATTGAAATACACTAATAATAACTTATTAATATATTAGGTATTTTTATATAATTTAATATATACTATTAGATTAGTTCATTTTTCTAAAGTTAATTATGTTAAACCGAAGTATTAATCTTTTTGTTGCGCTGTTTGCTATTACTGTTATTGGTATTGAAAGTTATATTTACTGGCATGTGCAGCTCCGTCCTTGGCAACCTATTACTTCAATTGGGCGATTGGTTTTTTATTATAGCTTTTTTACGGTATTATCTAATTTCATGTTGGCATTAAGTTGCTTTTGGCTCGCTTTTAATCCTAATTGCAATCGATTCAGTTTTAAAGTTATTCGTTTAAATGGGTTAATAGGCGTTATTATCACAGCATTGGTTTATAACTTAATTTTACGAGCAATTCATAGACCGCCTAATGCAATATTATCTTTTACTAATGAGTGTTTACACGTTGTAATTCCTGCATTAGGTTTTTTAACTTGGCTAATTTGGGGACCGTTTCGACGAATCAATTTTAAAGTAATAGTTAGTTCATTATTATCGATGCTTGCTTATGGTATTTATATTTTTGTTAGGGGATACTATACTAATCAATATCCGTATCCTTTTATCAATGTGACGCGAATAGGTTATCCAAAAGCATTATTGGCTGTAAGTATGGTGGTTGTATTATTTCTTGGTTTGGCCTTTTTTTTATGGCTTATTGAATACTTAAGGAAACGAAAATGAAACTATATATTTATGAGCATTGTCCATTTTGTGCAAGAGCTAGAATGATTTTTGGTCTTAAACATATCCCAGTTGAGCAACATATATTACTTAGTGATGATTCCAAATCACCCACTAATATGATTGGTGAAAAAATGGTACCAATCTTACAAAAGGATGATGGTAGTTACATGCCAGAAAGTCTGGATATAGTTGATTATATCGATAGCAATTATGGTGATAAACCTATTTTAACAGGTGATAGATCAGCTAAAATTGCAAAATTAATTACACAGATAAATCAATATGATTACCGTTTAGAATGCCCGCGTTATATAAAAATGAATTTAGCCGAATTTGCAACGCAAAGCGCGATTGATGATTTCACAACAAGTAAAGCTCAAAAAATGGGATCATTTGCAGATTGTTTAGCACAGACCGAAACATTAGCTTCATTTGTAGCTAACTTGCTTAATGAACTTGAGCCATTGATCATCTCACCAGATGCATGTAATGGAAGATTATCTCTAGATGATATTTGTTTGTTCCCGGTGTTACGTAATTTAACTTGCGTTAAAAATCTAATGTTTCCAGTAAAAATTAAAAGCTACCTGCAATCAATGTCTGAACAAAGTAAAGTTAATCTGTTTTTTGATAAAGCCATTTAGCACAAAAATCACCCAATTATTAAATTGATAATAAAAAAAGTTCCGTCGCTAAATGGCGACAGAACTGCATAAAAAATGAGAAGAATCCTTGTTGTTAGATCTATACTAAGTAATTGATCTTTTATTCAAATAAAGATGTTAATGCAAAATTAATTACTAACTATTAGATCAACAATTTCAATATTTTTAAGCCCACCATAAACGTCATACCACGGTGTTGCATATTGTTGTAAAATCTTGTTGAGATGTTCAATATTTTCACGACCAGTTGAATCTAACCAACGTTTTAATCCTTCTTTACCATCTTTGGCATAAGCGGCTACACCTTCAAACCATGTTGCGCGACCACCTAAAATACCACTATATTTAGCCCCATTATCGCCAGCAAAAATCAATTCTTCATGGAAAGTTTTGGTTGGCACACCAGCACTTAAATAAATAAAAGGACGGGTTGCAATATCACTGGCTTGTTTAAAGTAATCAGCAGCTTGTTTTTGCGAATAAACCGCAACATTATTGCCGTTAAATCCCTCTACATTTTTAAACAACACTGGAACTTCCACTTTTAAAACATCAATGTAATACTGATCTTTAGTGAATTCTTTAATGGTATTAATCACTTTTTGTGGTTTGATTTTAGCAAACTCAGGACTTTTATCATCAGTAATCACATTATCATAAACAATAGGTTCTACAAAAACTGGAATATCAGCGGCTCTGGCTTCGTTACCTAAACGTTCTAAAAAGGCGTGTTTTTTATCTAAAATATCTTGTGGATCATCTGGATTATAATAAACAAGTACTTTGGCAGCATCCGCCCCTTTTTTCAATAAACGTTGTAATGAGTCTTCTGGTAGGATATCAGGTAATCGACCGGGAGTATTGGCGTCATATCCGGTTTTCTCATAAGACATTATTAATCCGGCATTTTTATTCTTTTTAGCCATGCCTTTAAAACCATATTCTTCATCTAATAAAATTGCACTAACATATTTAGTCAATTCTTGTGAAACCAGCTCTTTAAATTCATAAACCATATCAATGTGATAACGGTCCTTTCCAACAGCTGATTCCATCATTTTAACCATTGATCCACGCTGATCAATTGCTAAAGCTGCAATAACGCCTTCTTGATTTGACAATTGTTGCATACGTGTAAATTTGCCACGAGACATTCTTTTTATAGCCATTTTGTAAATCTCCATTTAATAAATTGCACTTATTGTATGTTTATTGTCCGGTTGTTTATTAATCATTTGTGCTAGATCTGACTTTAAATAAATTTTTTATAAATCAATCTGTTTTTATGACTTTGACATTCTGATTAATGGAAAAAATAATTGCATAGTGCAATTAATTTAGTAACAACATTAAAATTACTAATAAAGAGGTTATTTCTTTTAAAAAAGAAACAGTTGAGGTATAGTAGTACAAATTAATATACTGTATGTAAATATTTATTTACAAGGATGATTATGTCGTACTCTGCAACGGTCTCACAAACACGTGGTTTAAGTAATCAAGATTATAAAACCTTAGCACTTTCTGCATTAGGAGGGGCATTAGAGTTTTACGATTTTATTATTTTTGTCTTTTTTTCAATTACTATTAGCCATCTATTTTTCCCTATTGATATGCCAACATGGTTAAGTCAAGTACAAACTTTTGGTATTTTTGCTGCCGGATATTTAATTCGTCCATTTGGTGGTATTGTCATGGCGCATTTCGGCGATTTATTTGGTCGTAAACGGATGTTTACGTTAAGTATATTACTCATGGCGTTACCGACGCTCTTTATTGGTTGTTTACCAACCTATACCACAATTGGTATTTTTGCTCCTTTATTGCTATTGCTTATGCGATTATGCCAGGGTTTGGCTGTGGGCGGTGAAGTTCCCGGAGCTTGGACTTTTGTTGCTGAGCATGTACCAAAGAACAAGATTGGTTTAGCTTGTGGAATTTTAACCAGCGGATTAAGTTTAGGGATTTTATTGGGTTCATTAGTATCAACAGTAATGAATAAAAGTGTAACACCTGAACAAATGATGGATTGGGGATGGCGAATCCCGTTTATTATTGGGGGTATTTTTGGTTTAATCGCTATGTATTTACGTCGATGGCTAAAAGAAACGCCCATTTTTTTAGCGATCCAAAAACGTAAGCAACAAGAATTATCGAAAAAACTTCCGATAGTAACCGTTATTACTCAATATTTGCCTCAAACTATTTTATCTATGTTACTTACTTGGGTTTTATCTGCTGGTATCATGGTTATCATGTTGATGACTCCGATTTTGTTACAAAAGCAGTTTGGGTTCTCCGCGATTGATGCATTACAAGGGAATATTTTAGCCATTATCGGACTTATTATTAGCTGTACTTTCTATGGGATGATGATGGACAGATTTGCTATGGGTAAAGTGCTATTTATTGGATGTATTATTGCCGCCATTATTATCACTATTTTTTATTTATCTTTGGATAATCCTCATCTTTTATTTATTACCTATCCGTTAGCTGGTTTTGCTGTTGGGATTGTTGGTTCTTTCGCTTATTTCATGGTGAAAGTGTTTCCTACCGAAATCCGTTATAGTGGCGTGTCATTTTCGTTTAATATGGCTTATGCAATTGCTGGTGGTTTAACGCCATTACTGATTTCTTTTTTTAGTGATTTCCTCAGCAAAATGGCACCGGCATTTTATGTTGTTACGTTATTTATTTTAGGGGCTGTAATTGGATTGTTTTTGTTAATCCATAATAATAGTGAACGCTATGTTGCAAAAGATATTTCATAATAACTAGTGATGCTAATAATCAATTTTCCTTATTAATATTGTGTAAAATTCAGAGTAGACAGAGAATAACCTCTGTCTTTCTAATATGTTATAAACCTGTTCAGATTTTATGATGATGGTTATTTGTAAAAAAGCGTACTAATCACTTCTTATTTTTTGACAAAAAGTTTCAGGTCAAGCATACGTTTCAATCAAATGCAGGTGCTGAATTCAACATCTAAGTGCGAATCGAGTTAGTAAAAGGCTTGATAAGGTGTTTTATACTTGAGCCTTTTTCTTGGACGATGATTAAGTCGATTTTCGACCGCTTTAATCTCTTCATCACTGATGCTATCAAATACCATTCTCTTTGGAAAGTATTGTCTGATTAATCCACTCGTATTTTCGTTTGTCCCTCGCTCCCAGGATGAATATGGATGAGCGAAATAAAATTTACACCTCAGACGCTCTGC
>CALYPG010000022.1 GCA_945271295.1 uncultured Gilliamella sp.
ATGGAATAACGCAAGGGGTTAAATATGAAAAAAGCCCCATCGGGGGCTTGAATATCAATTTAAAGTGATTTGTTTTTGAATTAAATACTTTTTTACTTAGCAATAGCTTAATTTTTCTCAGCTAATTGATGTTGAGACATGCCAGATTTTTTCAATGCCAAATTAATTCTATCAGTAAATGAAGTCATAGTTTTATCTCGTGGTAATTGAATTATCAATTCTATAACTCAAGTTATCAAATATCAAATAATAAAAGTTATTGATTTTCGGTATAACATTAGTTATTATTGATAATATATATTATCAATAAGGAGGTTAAGATGAATGAACCTATAGCAAGAGCCATACAAATTTTAGGTAGTCAAAGAAAATTGGCGATTTGTTGCAATGTTTCTCAACCAGCTATTAGTAAATGGTTAAAAGGGCAGAGAGTATCGGCAGAATATGTAAATTCAATTGTTCAAGCTACGGCTGGAAAAGTGCAAGCTTACGAACTTCGACCAGACATATTTAATATCGAACAGACTAATACAATCTAAAAGAGGTAACCATGAGTAAATTACAAGGTGACAAAAAGCAAAATCAATGTTTAAGCATTTTACAACATCTACAGAGTGGTCGAACAATTAATCCTTTACAAGCGTTAAATCAATATAGTTGTTTTAGATTAGCGGCACGCATTTATGATTTAAAACAAAGTGGTTATTTAATAGATAAACGGATGATAAAAACAGAAAACGGTAAAAAGCTTGCTCAATATTCCATGAGGATTGGGTGATGAATTAAAAAACACGAAGTAGAAAACTTAAACAGAGTAAGCCTGACTAACTAATGAATGAAATTAAAGAATAAGAAGGAAAGATGAGATGAGAGAGATTAAAGAGATTTTAAATGCCTGGAAAAATACCCGTGTGCTTACACGGATCGGAACTGAATATCCCTCAAAATCATCAGGTTTTGAAGGTGCCCCGCGCGATATAGATCATCGCCAATATTTAACTGAAACTGAAGCCGAAGAGGTAGATAATGCGGTTTTGAGTTTAAAAGAAGCCAACTATTCACATTGGGTTGTTTTAACTGCTTATTATTTAAGGGGGATATCGTGTAATGCCCAAGCAAAAGTTATAGGTAGGCGTCCTCATGATATTATTAATTTATTAAATGAAGCGGAATGCTTTATAAAAGGGTATATTTTTGAGTTTTTCAAAAAAGCATCATGATATTTTAATTTTTATGATTAAAGGGGGTTGACTTTGCGCAAATGCGCATGTATAATTACCCCATAATGTATTTTTATATATGCGAAATTCAAGCCCAATTACCTAGTTGGGCTTTTTTATTTCTCCTAATTTTCTCATTTCGTCTAAATGCCAGCTTTCAGGTTAAAATTGACTGTAAATGTAATGACAATTAGGTAGCATAAAATCAACGCTTATTAACAGTATTTTTAAATTAAACCGCTTAATTGCGGTTTTTTTATATCCAAAATTTGCCTGAACACCAATATTGGGTTGTTTCGTTTTTCGGGGTGGCAGAACAATCATAGATAATAATTTAACCTAAAAGCTGCTTAACCCTTTCTTATTTCAATAGCCTCAAACGGAGGCACATTATGAAGATTAAACGTATGCCGATAAAAGACCCTGATAATGTCAACTGGCTCGTTGTCATTTATTTATTCATCATCACTTCACTTGGTTCGTTGGCTAGCTACTGTTATCACATTTTGAACGGTGACCAATTCCGAATAGGAACGTTGATAGCGCAAATATTTATTTCCACATTTGCTGGTGCTTTAGTGGTGCTTGCCGCCAGTTATTTTAATTGGGCTTTTGAGTTGGCCGGTGGTATTGCCGGCTTGGCGGGTTGGTCTGGTGCCACATTGATTAAAGCATTGGAAGAACGATTAATAAAAAAAGCCAAAGGGGATGAACAGTGAAGCTTACCGAACATTTTACATTAGAAGAATTTACCCATTCAACTACCGCAAGTCGATTGAAAATTAATAATTGCGTACCTACTGATTTAATGTCCAATATTCAACTTGGCTATTCGAGGATTAATAAAATTATTAGTAAGTTAGCATTGTAAAATTGACTAATACTAATAAGTTAAGTCATAACTAATACTAGAAACGCTTGTTAAGTATTTTCTATCTAATTTAGAGTTTACTCTCAATGAAATTTAACTCTAATCCAATCATAAGTGCTTATCTAACTGTTTTAGATCAAATCACTTACCTAGTACCAAACAGTCTAATTACTGGGCTGATTCATTAATTTAATTATAAATAGGAGATTTTATACTATGAGTTTTGCATTACCTAATGGTGCACGTGTTTATGTACAAAAAGCGAAGGACATTACCTATAATTTTGAAACTATATCAAATGCAAAAGAAGCCGTAATTGTACTTAAAACTGGACATGGAATAGTAGTGGGTGATGAAGTTATTATTACTTCATCATGGAGTAAATTAAATAATGTTGTTGCTAAAATTGTTCGTGTTAATAATACTGAAGTTACATTAGGTAGTATTAATACTACTAATACCAATATATTTCCAGCGGGTGAAGGTAAAGGTACAATAACAAAAATCACAGAATGGGAGCAAATTCCACAAATAAAAGAAGTATCTTCAGAAGGTGGTGAACAACAGTTTGTTCAAATACAGTTTCTTGATGACAATGTAGAAAGACAACTGCCTACGATTAAATCAGCTAAAAGCAAAAATTATATCATTGCTCATGATAGTTCGTTGGCGATTTATGCTTTATTACAAGAGTTAGACCAAACTAACGATATTGTAGCAATGAAAATGTATGTGCCAAAAGCTAAAGAAACTCGCTACGATTCAGTTCGCATTTCTT
Source organism: uncultured Gilliamella sp. (assembly GCA_945271295.1). Classification (GTDB taxonomy): domain Bacteria; phylum Pseudomonadota; class Gammaproteobacteria; order Enterobacterales; family Orbaceae; genus Gilliamella. The sequence goes on from CALYPG010000022.1 coordinate 2,870, forward strand.
TTGATCCGACCCCTGAAACTGCTGTTAATGATATTGAAACAGTTAAAATTAGTGCAACAGTTGAATCACCTGCAATTACATTCTATAAAAGTAAAGAAACTGAAAATTAAGGAAATTAATAATGGCCAAATTCAAATTAGTTGCAGAGCCAACATTTAAAAGTAAAGTTTTGATTCCTCGTCCTGGGCAAGAAAATGGCCAAATCGAATTTACTTTTAAGCATTATAAACTAAGTGATATTGCTAAATTTGAGGAAGAGTTGAAAGATAAGTCTGTAGCTGAATTTTTAATGAAAATTCTAACTGGTTGGGATTTAGAGGAAGAATTTAATCAAAATAATTTGGAGATTATGTTAGATAACTATCCTGCAACGGTTCAAGCAATTTCAGATACCTATTACAAAGAGATATTTGGACAACGCGAAAAAAACTAATCAAACTCGTCACTGCACTTTATACTTCTGAACCATCCAAAGAGGAATTAGCCGCATTTGGGTTAACTGAGCTTGATTATGAAGATGAGTATATTGAGATATGGCAAGATAATCTTGATTCGTTTAGATTGTTTAGTGCCATGTCTACGCAGTGGCGAGCGACTGTGGGTGGAATTACGGGTCTTGATTATAATTGTTTACCTTGGGTAATGAAAATGCAACATATCAAGGAAAGCGATAATATTTTCAATGATATTCAGATTATGGAAAGTGAAGCCTTAAGAATAATATATAAATCAAAATAACCGACGTAAGTCGGTTTTTTGTGTTTTATATATATATGATTATTTATTAAATAGTAATTTATCAAATAATGACTTAATTAAAAAAATAATTAATAAAGCCGTTTTTAAAACTTAAAGCGTATCTATTTATAAGTTAAGAAGTTCTATCCTTATTAAATAACATTCAATAGCTAGACTCACTTATGACGTGAAAAACATAATTATTTATTGTAAGACAATTAATTATTAAATTTTACCAATTATCCATAAAAAAATAAGTAGCTAATTATATTTTACAAATTTATAACTCGCACCTTATGTTTTTATGATTTATAGGAAAATATATGCAAGAAGATATCTCATCATTATCCATTCAAGTGAACACAAAAAATATCAATGATGCCACAAAGACTTTAGATAATTACAGAAAAAAAGCAATAGATACGACAAAGGCAAATAATAGTGTTACAAACTCTTTAGCGCAGGTTACTAATAAGTTTACAAAAATGGCAACAAAAGTGAATGGAACTCATCAAATTGTTAACAAATATAATACTTCCATGAAACAAAATCAGCAAGTTCAGTCTGATATCAATGATCCAAAAACAACTGTTGAGAAATTTCTCGAAAACCTTCAAGTATACATTGATAGATTTAAAACTGATAATTCTGTTAACGGAGCGTCATTGCAAAATGACAAAAGGAAAGCACAATTATTAAAACTTGAACAAGATGAAGAAAATGAAAAAAAGGGTGTTCATGATCCATCGGCAATTGCTGATATTATAAAAAAGTATACGGCAATCAAACAACAATTACAGCAAAGTTGGGAAGAAGAGGAAAAAAAACAGGGTAGCTGGTTTGGTTGGTTGACAGCGAGCATTGAAGACTATCTTAATAAAGCTCAAGATTTTTCAAGTATGACAAAAGATTTGGCAAAAAACACAATGGGGCAATTAACCAGTATGGTATTAACATTTGTTAATACAGGTAAATTAAATTTTAAGGATTTTGCAAAATCAATTATTGCAAATATCATCGAAATATCACAAAAACTGTTAATTTTTCAAGCTTTTCGCTCTATATTTAAGTGGATGACTGGGGGTGGGGCTGGTGCCTCAACGGGAGGGCTGCAAACAGTTTATACCGGCGGTTATGTTCGAGGTTTTGCCTTAGGTGGTATTGTTGGTTATAACGATAAACCAGGTGGTTTTACTGGACCAGGCAATAAATATCAACCCGCGGGAATAGTTCATAAAGGTGAGTTTGTGTTTACTAAAGAAGCAACAAAACGAATAGGTGTAAACAATCTTTATGCATTAATGAGAGAAGCTAACAAAGAATATGCAAGTGGTGGCTACGTTGATCTTGGCCAACCATCCACTATTGGGCTGACTCGACAACATAATAATTCATCAAGTGGTTTAAATATTACAGCGAACGTCACGGTAAATATGCCTTTAGAGAATGATTCATCTGTAAGTACAGATAATAGTATTGATCCTCAAGCAGCGACAAGTCAAATTAAGGCGATCATTCAAGAAGAGATCAGTGAAACCTTTAGAAAATCGGTTTCGCCTGGTGGGAATTTGTATAATGTTATTCACGCACGATAAAGTAGGATAATACGGCTTAGTCAAGGTAAAGTTTTGGGGAAAATATGACAATAGATAGATTTATGTGGAAAACAATGGGTACACCAAAAGGTACTGATACATCAAATATTAATGAGGTGAGTTTCGGTGATGGTTATACTCAATTATCAAGTAATGGAATCAATAATGCTAGTGAATCATGGGAATTAACTTATACCGGTCGTGATGAGGAGATAAAGGAAGTGAGGACTTTTTTAAATTCACATATTATCAAATCATTTAAATGGATAAATCCATATGGTGAGGAAAAATTATATCGGGTGGTTAATAAATCCATTGAATCAGAATTTGTTGCAGGTAAAATTGTTTCACTTTCATTCAAGTTTATCCAATCTTATGCGCCATAAATAATTAAAATATATTCACTAAACCACCTTTGGGTGGTTTTTTCATTTATGGAGAAAATAAATGTCAATTACACAAGACCTACAGACACTTGAAGGTAATCAATTAATACAACTTATAGAAGTTGATGGAACAAAGTTTGGACTTGATGAAGTGTTGAGATTTCATGCTCACAATATTTCTGTAGAAGGATGGGCGTCATTTGCCGCTGAGAACTTACCATCTATTAAATGGCAGGGCAAAGAATATCTACCATATCCTTACGAAATCAAGAATATAGAACTTAGTAGTACAGGCGCCCAACCAATACCAAAATTATCGGTCGGGAATATTGATAATAGAGTTACCCGGCTTTGTATCGATTATGATGACTTAGTACAAGCTAAAGTTAAAATTCATACCACTATGGCAAAATATCTTGATGCTGTTAACTGGAAAGATGGCAATCCACAAGCTGATCCCACTCAAGAACGAGTCCAATTATTTTTTATCAATAATAAATCGTTAGAAAATAAAACTACAGTTGAATTTGAATTATGTTCACCGTTCGATATTCAAAATCTACAATTACCCACAAGACAAATAACAACAGTTTGTACATGGTGTATGCGTGGTTGGTATCGAAGTGGTACCGGTTGTGATTATGCAGGTAACAAATATTTTACTAAAGATGGCTTAGCAACTAATGACCCATCAAAAGACGAATGTGGCGGGCTTTTAAAAGATTGTAAAGCCAGACATGGTAATAATCCACTTCCGTTTGGTGGTTTTCCTGCAGCGAATCTTCAAGGTAAATAATATGCGACAAAAATTATTAGATTTAATTAAACAACACGTTGAACGTGAATACCCTAATGAAGCGTGTGGTTTGATTGTTGATACAGGCAAAATCCAAAAATACATACCATGTAACAATATATCAGATAAACCAACCGAACATTTTGAAATATCCCCTGAAGAGCAACTTGAAGCAGAAAAACAAGGGGAAATAATCATGATTATTCACTCTCATCCAGATGTACCAAAGCTAGTACCTTCTGAATTTGATCGTATCCAATGTGACCATTCTGGCATTGAATGGGGAATTATGTCGTATCCTGATGGTGACTTTTGCACCATTTCACCAAGAATAAACCGAGACTACACTGGGCGCCAATGGTTACTTGGTCATGCTGATTGTTGGTCTTTGATTAGGGATTACCATAAGCGCGAGTATGGCATTAAGTTAAATAATTACTCTGTTGATCGAGAATGGTGGGAAAGTGGTAAAGAAAACCTATATGACGATAATTGGCAAACTGAGGGATTTATAGAGGTAAATCTTGAGGATATAAAAGCAGGTGACATCATTATGATGCGTATTAATGCTTCAGTTACCAATCATGCAGCTATTTATATTGGTGATAATCTTATTCTACATCATTTATATGGTCAATTATCTTCACGTATACCTTACGGCAAATATTTCCGAGATAGAACAGTACGTATTGTTAGGCATAAGGAGTTATTCAATGTTATGTAATTTAACACTTAAAGGCGCAATGGCTAAACAGTTCGGTAAAAAACATCAATATAATGTTCAAAATTTCAAAGAATTACTCCGAGCATTATGTGCAACAGTAAAAGGTTTTGAAAAATATATGAATTCTGCACATCTAAAGGGAATTAAATTTGCTTTTTTTGTTGATGGTAAAAATATTGGTATTGATGAATTTGATATTAACGTTAATGGTAAAAACTATATGATTATGCCAGTAACGCAAGGTGCAAAAAGTGGTGGTTTTTTACAAGTCATTATTGGTGCAGTAGCTTTGGTGGCAGCATTTTTCACAGCTGGTATGTCACTGGTTTCATGGGGAGCCGCAATGACTGCTAGTACAATTTCGGCAACATCAATTTTAACAGGTATGGGTATTAGTATGATGTTAGGTGGCGTTGTTCAATTGCTTACTCCCCAACCTAAATTTAATGCGGGTACTTCATCTAGCACAGAAAATAAACCTAATTATGGATTTGGTGGGCCAGTTAATACTAATGCAGTCGGTTATCCGGTTCCAATTTTATTGGGTGAGCGCGAAATAGGTGGTGCGGTGATTAACGCCGGTATTTATTCACAAGATCAATAACAGGTGAAATATGCAACTAATACAAGGTCAAAAAGGTGGCAGTAAGAAACCACATACACCATATGAGCAGCCTGATAACTTACTTTCTACAGCAAAACTCAAAGTACTTTTGGCATTAAGTGAAGGTGAAATTCAAGGCGATTTAACAGCACAAAATATTTTTATTGATGGTACTCCGTTAGCTAATCAAGATGGTTCTTATAATTTTACAGGGGTTAAGTGGGAGTTTCGTAATGGTTCACAACCTCAAGATTATATTCAAGGTATTCCTGAAATTAGTAACGAGCTAAGGGCTGGGTTTACAATCAAAACCGACAAACCATGGGTTCGTTCATTTTCTAATTTAGATCTTGACGCAATAAGAATTAAACTGAGTTTACCTACCCATGTGCAATATAAAGATAATGGAGATACAGTTGGTACTGTAACTCAATATGCCATTGATCTATCAACTGATGGAAGTGCATTTGAAACCGTAGTAAATGGAAAGTTCAATGGTAAAACGACGTCAGAATATCAACGTGATCATCGAATCAATTTACCGGATGCAGTAGAAGGTTGGACGATACGTATTAGAAGAATAACACCTGATTCTAAGTCAAGTAAGTTAATTAATGCTTTTGGTGTATCTTCATATGCAGAAGTAATAGATAGCAAAATGCGATATCCTAATACAGCATTACTGTATTTAGAATTAGATGCAAGTCAGTTTAATGGTTCGGTACCTAAAATCAGTTGTTTGTTAAAAGGCAAAGTTATTCCTGTTCCTGATAATTATGACCCGATAAGCCGAACCTATTCAGGTATTTGGACCGGCGGTTTCAAAATGGCCTATACGAACAATCCTGCTTGGATAGCTTATTATCTTATGCGTGATGAAATAGCAGGTATGGGGCTAAGAATTGGTACTACAATGTTAGACAAATGGTCAATCTATCAATTAGGCCAATATTGTGATCAAATGGTATCTGATGGGCAAGGTGGTAAGGAGCCAAGATTTGCTTGTAATGAATATATACAAAATCAGGAAGACGCTTACACAGTACTTAAAGATCTAGTTGCTTCTTTCCGTGGTATTATTTTTTGGGGTAACGATCAAATATGTTTAACAGCAGATATGCCGCAAGATGAGCCGGATTTTATCTATCATCCGTCAAATGTAATTGGTGATTTTGCTTATTCTGGAGGTTCTTATAAAAATCGCTATACCTCTTGCTTAGTTGCTTATTCAGACCCTAATAACCACTATAATGATGATGTTGAAGCTGTTTGGGATCATGACTTAATGCGTCGATATGATGTTAATGTCATGAAATTAACGGCAATTGGTTGCACATCTCAGGCCGAAGCTCATAGGCGTGGGCGTTGGGCTTTGCTTTCAAATGCAAAAGATGGAGCTGTTACATTTACCGTTGGTTTAGATGGTTATATCCCTTTGCCTGCCAGGATTATTGGTATCGCCGATCCGTCTTTTTCCGGTAAGGAAAACGGAGGGCGCATTCATGAAGTAGTTGGGCGAAAAATAACGCTAGACAGGGCCGTAGATTATCAAGCAGGTGATCGTCTAATTATCAATTTGCCAGATGGCACCGCACAAAGTAGAACAATAAAATCCATTAGTGCAGATAAAAAAACGATTACTGTTACAGCTAATTACAAAGTTGAACCTGTCGTTGGAGCAGTTTGGTGTATTGATAGTGATAATATTGCCATTCAATATTATAGAGTAACATCGATATCAGCAAATGGTAATGGGCAATTCACAATAACAGCTATTCAACACGATCCAGATAAGTTCAAATATATCGATGATGGTGTAAGGATAGAGCCTAAGCCAATAACTATCACGCCTCCTAGCTCAGTTACCGTCCCGAAAAATATTGTGATTACTGAAAATAGTTATGTGTCTCAAGGATTATCAGTAGCATCGTTAAATGCAACTTGGGATGCTGTTGATGGTGCGACTAATTATGTTGCACAATGGCGAAAAGATAATTCATCTTGGATTAATGTTGGTTTCACAAATGGAACAAATTTTTCAGTAGATGGTATTTATTCAGGTGTTTATGATGTTCGTGTGCGTGCAATCAATGCAGTTGAAACTTCGTCGCCGTGGGGTTATTCTGAATCAACCTATATCAAAGGTAAGGTAGGCAAACCCGACAAACCTGTTGGATTTACAGCGAGTGACAACGTTGTATTTGGCATCGATTTAAGTTGGTCATTCCCAGTTGGTAGTGGTGACACCAGTCATACTGAGATTCAATATTCAACTAATGAAAATGAAGAAAATGCATTGCCATTAACTAACGTTACTTATCCAAGTTGCAACTATTCACAAACAGGTCTAACCATTGGTCAGGTATTTTTCTACCGCGCTCGCTTAGTCGATAAAATCGGTAATGTCAGTGATTGGACTGGGTGGGTAAGGGGTATATCTAGTACCAATACTAATGATCTAACCGATCATATTTTTGAGGAAATAAAACAGACTGATGCTTGGAACTCACTTGTTGATTCGATTGATAACACTACTATTAGTTCAATTGAGAATGCTAAATCAATTATTGAAAATGCGTTAGCAATTGATAGCGAAACAAAGCAACGCAGAATTGAAAACGGCAACTTATCAGCAGAGATTAAAGAAACAAATGCTGTTTTATTAACTGAAAAAGAAGCGACAGCAATTGCACTAAAAGAGCTTAATTCCAAATATGGTGATGTAAGTAGTAATTTATCAGAGTTAAAGCAAACGACTGCAGAACAAAATGCCGCAATGGCGCAATCTATCCAAACAATCGGCACTAAAGTTGGTGAAGTATCAACCTCAATTTCAGATGTTAGTAAGACTGTAAATAATCTCGACGGGAAAGTCTCCGCGCATCGCACCATGAAAGTTGAAGTTGATGATAAAGACCAACAATATGTTGCTGGCATGACAATGGGGGTTGAAAATTCTGATAAAGGTATGCAATCAAACGTCATCTTCTTGCAAGACCGATTCTCAATAATGAATGGTGCAGGAGGGAAACCCAATGTTATTTTTACAACTAATGGTGATCAGGTCATTATCAAAGATACGGCTATTGGAAATGGATCTATTACTAACGCTAAAATTGGTAATATCATTCAATCAGATAATTTTAAGGAAGGTGTCTCCGGTTGGCAGTTATCAAAAAATGAAGGAAAACTGAAAGCTGTAAATGCTGATATTTCAGGAAAATTGAAAGCCACATCAGGTGAACTAAACAATGTTGTAATTAACGACACTTGTAAAATTAATAAATTGAAAGTAGATCAAATTGAGGGTGACGTTCTGAAATGTGTTTATCTCAATGCTAATCAATCTATTACAGTACCCCCAACGGATTATGATAGAAACATTTTCTTACATCAGATATTTATTACAACCTATGGTTATAATGGGGAATGTTTGATTAAAATTAATAACATTGATGTTGTGAAATTATATGTTAAGGGATATTCATATCATCCAAAAACTAGTAAAGATAGTGACGCTTATCATAATTATTTTATAGGTATAGATCAGGGAAGTTTTAGTCATTTTATTCCAAAATGGCAATCATTAAAAATTGAATATCTAATAAATAATCTAACTTTCAAAAAAAATACAAATGGAAACAAAGTTGCAGCAATAGGATTTCATAGACCAGAATGTTGCTTTTTTACATATCCAAAAACGTTATGTTTATTAGTAACTAAAAATTAATTGATATTCTAAAAAATACTTTTGTAGCGGTTTTTTCACGTTCAAATTTTGAGGAAACATATGTCTTGGTATAAAGAAGGCTCTGTTAATATAGAGCAAGGCAGTAAAACAGTAATAGGAAATGATACTAAGTGGACAAACCCTTTAATTGGGGTTTGCGCTGGTCAAATGCTGATATTAAAAACAGCAGAAACAATTGAAATTTATGAAATTGCATCGATTCAGTCTGATACACAATTAACTTTAGCAAATAAATACAATGGAGTGACTAAAGCTGGCGTTAGTTACGAAATTCCGACTGCTCCTAAAGTTTCAATTGAAGCTTTAGCGTTGCGACTATCTGAAATGCTTAATTATTATCAAAAACAGATGGATGGGTGGCAGTCAATATTAACAGGAGAGGGGGAGGTAACTCTAACTGCTCCAGATGGTAGAGTTGTTACGATAAAATCGCAATATTCAATTGCAAATGAATTAATAGAATATGTTAAAGCAAGCGAAAAATTGGCAGAAAGTTCAACGAAAAGCGCAGAATTAGCTAATCAATCTGCAACTAGTGCAAATAGCGCCAGTTCTTCAGCGAAAAACAGCGAAAGTAGTGCCAAAATAAGTGCTGAAACCGCATCAAAATCCGCACAAGCAGCTAGTCAATCTGCTAAAGAAGCAAGTAATAGTGCTGCGTTAGCTAAAATATCAGAAATAAATAGCAAAACATCAGAAGCTAACGCTGCACAATCAGCAATAGACGCTAAAAATGCCAAAGAATCCATTGATACATCAAATTTCATACAAAAAAGTGGAAAAGAAAATCAGTCAATTTCAGGTTCATTAAATATTAACGAATTAACAGAAAATGGTGAAAGAGTTTATTCACCGAATAATAAGCCTAGTGCTGATGATATCGGGGCTTTAGCTGCTACTAAAACGATGGTAAATAATGTACCTATTTACATGATAGGTGATCAAATTAATTTTGAAAAAACACCGAAAGTAAATGGAAAATCGGTCATTACAGATATCTCAGAGATTCAATCTAAATTAACGGAGCTGAATAACAGAGCCTATATTACTGAATCATATCAAAATGGCGACAGCTGGTACCAACGTTTTTCGAACGGTTTTATCATGCAGGGTGGAACACGAAAAATTGGCGATGTCGGAGCATTATCTGGTGGTGGCGTAACATTTAATATGATAACACCATTTTCAACCACATTTTGGACGCCTCAACTAGAGCAGATATCAATAAATCAGGGGTGGAATTATTTAACAAATTGTATACCACAAATTTATAACGATAGATTTGTTTTGTATATTTATAACAATCACCCATCATTAGTTGCACTTCAGCCAGTATTTAGATGGTTAGCTTGCGGTTATTAGAGGAGATAAGATTATGACATATACGAACGAAGAATACGCAGAAATGGCTATTAAAGCGAATGAAGAAGGCAAAACTTTAAAAGAGGTAAAAGGAAAGCTAAAGCTGGTTGAACCCGACTCTATTCATTTGTCTGACGAACAAATTGTCTCGCAAAATCAAGTTATAAAGAATTCACTAATTAATGAAGCCAATGAAAAAATATCGTTATTTAAAGATGTTATCGATTTAGACATGCAGGAATCAAACGAAGAGGAGCAACTCAAGCAGTGGAAAAAATATAGAATTATTCTTACTCGTATTGATGTATCAGACATTAATGTTATATTCCCCAAAAAGCCCGTTTAGGGCTTCTCTGGTAATTCAATATCTAATTTATTTGTATCAATAGATTTTAGCTGTATACGATAAAATTTCCATTTTTTCAGTAGTTTTTTATCATCATCTGTTGCTATTTCAAGCTCTATTTTGTCATTCAAAATATCTATCTCATTGTTAGCATCAGATAGCAAATTTGCAATATTTAATTGTTGTTGTTTGATAATAAAGGTACTTTTCTGCTCATCATCAACCACCCATTTTTCACCATTCCATTTACAAAATTCGAATGGCTCAAGTAACGTAAATCCTGCTTTAAGTTCACCAAGGTAGTCAATTTTAACGGCGTCTTTTGTTTCTATATTAAAGGCTGTTTTTTCGCGGTTATCCTCGACTAAAACCCATTTACCATCTTGCTCACACGGACAAAATCCATCTTTAAATTCAGGAGCAATCCGTAACGCATTGTCAGGTGGCATTGTGTCGTCGTTAGCCTCTAATTGATGTGTGTACGGTTTTAGTTCATCTGTATTATCAAAATAATAATTAATCATATCAAACTCCAAGGTAAATTACAGGTGTCATACCAATGTTAAGTGGGCGATTTTCATTTGCTGTTGGTACTACATTTGATGCACGAAAATCGTAGCCGTATGCCGGCCATTCCTTTTTTGGTGCAAATGCACCATTTTCCGGATAGATTGCATTCGCACCTACAAACGCGCCGCGAGTATATAGACCGTGACAGTCAACGATGCCAGTGTCGAAATGCCCCCAAATTTCTCGAATGGCATCATCTTCCCAGCTACCTACTTGCCGAGTAGTTCCATTAACTGCTCGCTCAAAAAAACCACGCCCATCTGGAGCAAATGCCGTTGGCACGTTAATATATTGTTGTCCATTTATAGTTTTAATCGTAATACGATGGTCGTTTTTATAATTGGCAGATAAACCATTTAAAACCTTGCCTTGCGGTGAACTTAATAAGTAATTATCGCCATTACGAAAATACCATCCAAACGGCAATTCATCACGTCGAAATGGCATTAAACGTTGGTCTCCAATGGTATCTTTGAATACTACATGGCTACCTATCATGTAAGTAGGTTAAATTTTCATGAACTTTCATTAGCGTCCACGACTATCATTATAGCGGTCGGTCATAGCTTGGGATTTGTGACTTAATAGCATCATCATATCTATTTTTTTCGCTTTATGATAAACAACATAGTTCCTTCTATTTTCTTAAATTCGGTTATTCTAAATTTTAAAAATAAGAAATTTACTATCCATTTTCGGTTTATAAAAACCAATTTCTGAAATTAAACACTAAAAATTAACTTTATCATGAATATTTGTAGGCGTTTGATGCGATATATAATTATTATTATCGTCGTCGCTATCTATGATATCGCAGTAGTGCAGTTATTCTATCTTAAGATCTTTAACTGGTATTTTTAAATAAATTGATAATATATTGTTTAATTTTAGACTTATTACTAATAGTACCGGTTGTTAGTAATAGTATATTTTTATCTTATTTAGGTAAGTGTGGTATCTTAAGTTTAATTAGATAGACATTAATTGCCTATCAGCTAACACTCTAATGGACGCAATGTTAAAGGTGAATATTGGGTTAATAGATTTATTTTATGCATATTTTGGTAAGGAAAAATGAATCTAAAATTGTTGTATTTATATATAATTTAGCTAGTTGCTAAATCTTGTTACCATATTAGTATTGCGTAATATGGTTAATTTGTTGGTAATATTTGTTGTTTTACCGTGATAATCTTTAACAATATCTTTTATGCATAAAACAATGTGTTATGGTTTCTAATATATATAAAAGACTGAGTTTTAGTCAGCTAGTTTTATAATTAATGTTACCAGCTATGACTAATATAAATATCTATTTGGTTGCTATAAATTTTATGCAAAAAAAATGCATGACAGTTAGTTATATGCATTATCGTTAAAAAATGATTTTTTGATAGCCATGATCTCTTTTATCATTATTTTTGCATTTTCTTTATCTATCAACAGATATTTTACAATATTATGGATAAAATAATCATCCAAATTTTGTAGTGCTAGATATGGAGTATTGTCTTCTGTCACATATAAGGCAAAAGGAGATTGTTTATCTAATTGGAAATCAGTTTTTAGTCTGGTTTTTTCATCCAATTCAGCCCACGCAATGAATTGATTTATTTCTGAAATTTGTTGTTCAATTTTATATTTTTCAATGGGTGCAACTAAATAATTATGAAACTCCGCATTATGTACAAAATATATATGAGTATTCTTTTTTATTCTTACAAATAAATCATAACCGCTCTTAATTTTTTCTGAGCATTTGCCTATTTCAATATCAACTTTACACATACTAGCCAATACATTAGATCGATATTCCGAAATTCCTGCTTCATTTTCATAATAATTATTATATAAAGCACAACCATTTAGTGTTAAAAAAATAATTAGTAAAATAAATACCTTTTTCATTATCATTCCTTACTTTATTCCTATTTTCCGTGTTTGCTTCGTTTCATTGATTGAATAACCTCACGTAGCCATAAATGGATAACAAATCAAATTCATCAATAACTATTATAAAAACTAACAACTATGTTAGGTTGCTTTATGGCATACCATTAGATAGCACTTTTAAATATATTCATTTCATTTTCACATATTATATAACTACGTCTATTTCTTTATTCAAAAAACACTTTATATACTTGCTATCTATAATTTCAATCAAAAATTATTATTTTGTTAGTAACATCTATCATTTTGTTTTATCGGAAGTTCTATTATTCTTATTAACTAAATAAAATTCATGCACACTATAATCTAAATATAAACGTTGATCAGATTTTTTACCAAATTAATCCTTTCCATTTATTAAAAATATATAGATTTTTAAATGGATATTGTGAATAGCATCTTTTAGATTTCACTTCTATTAATAGATTAATCAGAAAGTAATAAAAAAAGTATTTAAAAAAGGATTGCTTTTATACCAATTAAATAATTTATTGTTATTTTATGTTAGCAATTGAGTGAATTACTATCAAACTAAATAGTCTGTTTCTAACAAAGTATAATATTGATAATAAGAACAATAATAGGGTTAGATAATTTGTTTCTCATTTATTATCTATTTCCCTATTTTTGCTCTCAATTAGTTACAATCGCTTTATTATAATTTTAGTGCTTGAACACTTTGTACCAAATCAGCAAGTTGAGTGACAATTTGTATACCTGTATTAGTTTCATCACCACCTAACGATTTATTACGCATAAAGTCGTTTTTTATTTGTTGCCAACGTTTGGTTTGTTTATCTGTGAGTTGATTACGGATTTCGGCTAACTTAAGTAAATTTTCTTCTGCACCATTAGTGAGTAATTGTGCTTCGCCAAGATAATGATCATCAATAATTTGATTAAGCTCTTCATCATTCATTACTGCCGATACTTTTTCGGCTAACTTATTCATATTTCGATAGCTGCCTTGTAATTTAAATGGGGGTTCGGTTCGATATTTATCTGATTGAGCTGCACTTATTATATATTGTTGGTTGACTTTAAATACTACTTCACGAATTGTTAATAAGTGGCGAAGTACCGCGATAATTTCACTAATTTCAGCTTGACTATAGGCATAGCTTAATTCATTGGTGTTGAGTGGTTTACCTTGTGCATGATCGATAAATAGATAAAGGTCATTTAGGTCTCGTAATGCCATTGGAGATAAAATTGGATTACTGGTTAAGCAATTTTCGATATAACTTGAAGCGAATACTTCATCCATACCGCCTAACACTTCACCTAAATTATAGATATCGGCACGATTGGCTAACATGTCAGGAATTTTAAATACTTCGCCTGATTCAGTATAAGGGTTGCCTGCCATAATAACGCAGAATTTCTTACCTCGCAGATCGTATGTTTTGGTTTTTTGTTTCCATACCCCTTCAATGCGCCGTGAACCATCACAAAGTGAAATGAATTTTTGCAAGAATTCAGGGTTAGTATGTTGAATATCATCGATATATAACATAACGTTATTACCCATTTCAAAGGCTAAGTTAAGTTTTTCTAGTTCTTGACGTGCTGTCGCATTAGGAGCTTGTTCTGGATCAAATGACACTACACTATGACCCAAGGCAGGCCCGTTAATTTTCATGAAAATTAAGCCAAGTCGATTAGCGATATATTCCATTAAGGTCGTTTTACCATAACCCGGAGGAGAAATAAGTAATAATAATCCCATTAAATCACTACGGCGATTTTCACCAACTGTCCCCATCTGTTTTGCTAAGTTATCGCCTATAATTGGAAGATAGACTTGATTGATCAATTTGTTACGCACAAATGACGTTAATGGTTTGGCTTTGAATTCCTCAAGATGTAATGATTCTCGTTGTTCATTGAGTACCTCTTGGCGTAAACATTGGTAATCTTGAAACTCAGGGATAATGACTCTGGATTGTTGACGCATACGGCTAAAGAAATCGTCTAGATTAATATTTAATCTACCTTGTATAATACGAGGATGTTCGCCTAATAAATCATCAACAGAAATTTCAAGATCAACTTCACTGATAGTGGTTGTAATATTGCTTTCTTTACTAAACATACATAAAACGACTGCTTCAGCGATATAATTACTGATTTTTTGATATTGCTCTAATGTACAAAGTCCTTTAAACCAACTTTCAATTAAATGCCAACGGTCAGCAATCCGTTCATTAAGATTTAATTGCGACTGGTTAAAACCTACCCACATATGAGATTGTTCTAAATGCGTTTTTAAGCCTTCAAAAAGATAACCACTGTATTTACTTAAAATAAATTGTTGTGGAGTTTCAATTAATACATAGCTTAAATATTCAGCGGCTTGTTTGATATGATATTGTTGATGTTGTATCGGATTTGTTTGCAAAAATTTAGATATTTCTGCCGCTATTTCACTACGGAGATTTGTTAAACCTTCATCATGACCAAATAGAACATAAATATCCATGCAAGTTTTAGCACGTTCAGGCCATAATTTAGCAATATCATTTTTTTGATTATAATGCCAATAGAGCATAGCTATACTACGTGCTAATGGGTTATAACGAAGTAAACCGGCTGTTTCACCAAGAGGAATTAGCTTAGATAAAATTTTCATGGCATCATGGTCGTGAATACCTTTTTCATAGCCTTCTCGGTAGCGCATAGCTGCATAATCACGTACTGTTTTGTTTAAAATATCGGGTTGATTTAATTGACTAATTAAGTCGGCATAAGTAAACTCGAATTCATTTTTTAAAGCCGAACTGATAATTGAGTAGGCAAGATATTCAGCACGATAAATTGTTGGTGTTTCTGATTCTAAAGAAATCATCCAATAGGGTTTATAACTTTCTAATTTAGGATGATCTATTTTTTCTTGATAGTTAGTTCCTGTTAATTGTAAAAACAGATGATTATCTTTAACAACTATAGTTAAATCGAGTTCCTGAGTATTAACACTAAATTTATGTCTAGGTCCCAGTTTAATAACATTGCCACCTGACTCAAATATTTCTGATTTGTCACGTAAAGATCGAATAGCTTGATCTTTGGCACTTTTGAATTGTGATTCAATATCATCAGCTTTCACATTATCAAATAATGCCCTTAGTTTTTCGACAATTTCTCGAATTTTTAATGCTAATGGATCTGTGATAAAAAAAGCATTAAGTTCGGTAAGATTCGAAAATTTAGCTGTTCTTCTTGGAATGCTGTCTAAAATCCGTTGTGCTGCGGTGAGTAGAGCTTCAGTGCGTCTTGATCTTTCTTCAATTAATGTTTGTTTATGCGTTTCAAAAGATTCTAATATTTCTTCTCGTTTAGCTAAAATATCATTAAGAAACTCTTCGCTTTCGCTAAATTGATTTTCCAATTCTTCTAATTGGACTAACAATCGTGCGAGCTCATCTTCACATTTTTCTGGGGTAGTAGCTAAATTTAATGCACTGGTGATGCTTTGGTTGAATAGTTTAAATTGTGCACCAAATTGAGCAACCATTTCAATATTGGAAAGATTTTTTCTTTTTTGATTAATTCTGGCTTTGGTTTGATTTAACTTGGCATAAACTTCCGCAATAGACTCAATGATTTTAGTCTGCAATGTGACATCATCAAATTTTAGTGATGCGATTAATTGAGAAAGCATATCTAAATCGCCAGACATTTCTTCTGATATGTTTATTGGTTCAATAAGCTTAGCAACGGTATCTGCTTTTGGAATACTGTTTTCAATATCATCTATTTTAGAAATAAAGGGTTCTAACGATTTCTCACTACCTAAAAATTGAGCTGTCGCTAATGTGACTAATGATTGGCGTTCCTTAAGTTCATTTTCCATTGTATCAATTTGATCTAAATCGATATAACGGTAAGTTCTTAATGTAACTAAACTACCTAATTGCAACTTAATCGCATTAAGTGCATCGACATATTCTTGTGTTGCTTGCCAGCCATCAGGATAAAGTTTAGCTAATAGATCTTGTTGATTGGATATTGCTTCACGCATGGCGCTAGCAGATTGGCGACGGATACTTTCAACTTTTTCATATTCGTCAAGCACCAATTCACTTGTTTGTGAAATATTACGTAAAATTGGTGCAATTGATAAATTTTGTTCATCATTGAGCCAAAAATAGTTATCAAATAATCGTTTTGTATCTTCGCTTAATTTACTATATAGCTGAGATGAGACACTTTGATTATCAATTTGACGAGCAATAAAGTAGAGATCGGAAATCCCACGAACAAGTTCGGCATTACCAATTTTACCTAAAAAACTATTATTTTGCGGTTGCTGGGCAGCGAATTCGTCGCTATAAAAAGGTGTTTGCCAGATTTGCATGGGATGAACCCTAGTCGGTTCATCATTTTGACCTTCAAAGACCACCATTCGCCCGTCTTCGAAAACTGCATAACCGTGACCAAAAATAGGGTTATCCAACTTTCGTTCAATCATATTGTAATTGAACAAAGCAAGTCGCCCGGAATTAGGATCATAAAATATATATAAAACATCTTCACCATTAGGTGAGCGTCTAATGCGTCTAAATCGCATGCCTGACATAGACTGATCAAAAGTTTTATATTCACCATTTTGCAAATAGTAACCACCGGGAAAGATGACACCATGATCTTCCGGAAGTTGTATACAAGCTTGACCGATAGAATCTATTCTTTGTACTTTTTGCGTTAAGCTGTTATAAATTAAATAGCGCCAATTATCTTCGCGATACGGTAAAACCTTTAACAGGATTAGTGATCCAACTTTTGCATATTCAATTTTGGCATCATTGATTGATTGGTTTTTATCAATTACATCTTCACGGTAAATGCCAAGCCCATCATTTGTATTGTTTTCACATTTAATGGTTAAATCACCACCAATTGTTTCGACAAAAACGGTATCTAAAATATTTACATGTGAAAAACGTCCATTAACAATATTCTCGCGAGTTGTTGCTATCCATTCGAAATCGTAAGCTGGAGGTAAAGCTATATCTCGTTCTCCACGATTATCGATATAAGTAATGGTTTTTTTATCACTGGAAATAGACCAGCGAAAAACACGTATATCATTCACGCGTTCGCCAATTTGAAAACTAGCAAGTAATTTACCATCACGTTCAACTAATTGAAGTAGTTGGGCATTTTTATAATAAGTATAAAGTTCGCTAAAATCTTGAACAAAACGATCAATGCTTAAAAATGTTTCAGAAATATTAACGGGATCGGCTTCATAATTACCATCCCTTTCAACAAGTTGATAAAGTGAGAATACATCTTCAATTTTAGTTTCTTTTTTTAGTCCTAAAAAAACGTTATAACCAAATAATAACCAGTCACCAAAACGAACAATATCACGAGCTATACAATTATTTTCAGTCCTAATGCGAATTCGGTTAATGATTGACATGTCACTTTTGCCAAATTCGGTAAGACGTTTTTGGTTTAATGCTTCGGTTTGTTGATTTAATTCTTGTCCTAATGATGTTAGACGTTTACGAAGAATTTCATAAGCTCCGCCTTCTGCGACTGCTTTATCTAATGTGGTGGGTTGTTGATTATCTTGTTGTGTTTCTGCCATTTTTAACTCATCAATCAATATGCTGAAAAGCTTATTTGTTTTCGATAGAAATATATAACTCTACCGAAAACAGATAATAGTGATAATTCTGAATAAGAATTATCAAATTAAGTATTGTTATTCACTTTCATTTTTGGAAGATAAAAATTGTTTTGCTAATGCTTTTAAATCAGTATTTTTTAACGTTTCTTTAAGATCGACATTTTTATTTCCTGATAAGCGAGACAATACTGATTGTAATGCAGATTGAAGAACAGGACTTTGATTAACAGTACCTTCAATTGCTTTACCAACACTAATTGCTTTAGAGAAACTATTGAAGAAGTTATCATTACCCCCAACAATTTCAATATTAGCTTTACTAAACGCTGCAGCAAGAACATCAGCTTGTTCTCTAGCAATATCTTTATTGGCAGCAATAGCAGCCATTGCTTGTTCAAAGATTTTTTCTAACGCTAAACGGAATTCTTCATGGCTTTGCGATTGTTCATTCATTGTTCCCATAGCTTGGAATTTCTCAACTAAGCCGTTTGCTTCAGCAATTAAGCGTTCGCGAATTACCAATGCTTCAGCAAGGCCTTGTTCTTTGGTTGCCGAAGCCTTTGCCAAACCAATTTTTTCATCACCACGAGCTTGTGCTGATAATTTTTCTTCCAGTACTTTTGCTTCAGTCAAACCTTGTTTTTCAATTGCTATAGCTTTAGCTTCAATAACTTTTGCTTCTGATAAGCCTTTTTCTTGGTTACCTTTAGCTTCAGCTAATAACGTTTCGGCTGTAATATTTGCTTTAACTAATCCTTCTTTTTCTTCAGCTTCTGCTCGTGCTTTGCGTACTTTTGCCTCAGCCAAGCCGATTGCTGCTTCTTCAGCTTCAATACCTTGAGCAAGTTGCTTTTTCGCCTCAGCTTGTTTAGCAGCTGCCTCAAGTTCAGCTTGTGCGATAGTGCTGATTTCAATCGCACGATGTTTTGATGCTTGTTCATCGGCTTCCGCTTGCTTAACTTGTTTAACTAATTCTTGCTCAGCTCTTGCTTCTGCTTCGATAATAGTTGTTTGTTTTTCGCGATCTGCTTTTGATACTTCTCGAACTTCTTTAATATTTTCTTCTTCAACAGCAACGGTTTTTTCAACAGCAACCCGTTCACGAATAACATTAGCAATAAGTTTTTTTTCTTCTTCGAGTACTTTATCTTTTTCAATACGTTGTAATTCAACTTCTCTTTCACGGGCAACGATCTCAAGTGACCTGGCCCTCTCAACTCGCTCTTCTTCGATTGCAATGGCACGAAGACGATTTTGTTGTGCTACTTCTACTTCACGTAAACGATTTTCTTCTCGTACTTCGATCTCTTGTTGTGATTGAATTCTGGCCTGTTCAGCTTTCAAACGTTCTTCTTCTTGAACTTTCAATGTTTCTGCCGCTTCACGCGCTCTGATTGTCTCAATTTCACGTTTTTGACGTGCTTCTGCATCGGCTTGTTGTCGTTCAAGCTCAAGTTTTGCTTCGATTGTTTCGGTGTCTTTTTTCTTTAATGCTAATTCAAGATCTCTTTCGCGTTTATTGGTTTCATCTTTATGAATAGCAGTGATTGAGGTAATTTTATTAATACCTTCAGCGTCAAAGATATTATCTGGATCCAGTGATTTAATAGGAGTTTGTTCTAAATAATCAATGGCAACATCTTCTAGGGCATAACCATTTAAATCTTTACCAATAACATCAATAATACGTTCACGAAAATTCATCCGATCTTCGAATAATTTGGATAACTCAAACTGTTTACCTACAGTTTTCAATGCTTCAGAAAATTTGGCACTAAAGAGAGAACTCACTGCCTTTTGGTCTGAAGCTCTATCGACACCAATTGATTTTGCTACTTTTAACACATCTTCTGTCGTTTCATTCACTCGTAAATAAAAAGCAACACAAATATCTGCACGTAAATTATCTTGACAAATCAAACCATCTTTCCCTCGACGCTCTACATCAAAAGTAATTAATGATATTTTCATAAATTCTTTTTTATAGATAACAGGATAAACTAATGCCCCTGTGAAATGTACTTTCGGTTTTGAGCTAAGATCGTTGACTATAAGTGCTGTACCTTGTGGCACTTTGATATAAAAAGCTTTAAATAATAGAAAAAAACCAAAAATAACAAGAGCGATAATTGCTATCATTAAAAGAAAAAATATTACTGTATTAGTACTTATATACATAATTTACTATTCTCCATAAATTAATCCTCACTATCCATTAAAATCTTTTAAACTAATAATTTCATAACTATTATTGGTAGTATCATATTTCAATAATACAGCTTTATCACCACGTTTGAATTGGTATGATTCGATACATCTAACTTGTAATATCAGACCCGCACCACCATTATCTAAAGTAGCCTCACCTTTGTTGTTATTTACAGTACTTGAACGTATTTCTACTATTTGACCTAGAAGTGATTTATAGCTCTCAGTAGCATTAATTTTTCTAAAGAAAGGTCGAATGGGTTTTATGATAAATGCGGTTAGATACACAGCTATGATGAAAGCTATAACAAAAATTAATGTTCCGATTAAGTAATAAAGTAAAACATAATCATATAAAGGTAAAATGAGTAAACGAAAAGAAAAATAACAGATAGACCATCCAATTAATGAAATTAAAGTGATAACTAATGTCATTGGTACTTCATTAAAACCGAATTTCATTAATAAGCCGCCAAATCCGGACGATGTGGGTATCTCAGTTCCAAAACCATCAACATTATTAATACTATCTATATTAAAATCAATATTTAAACAATCAATACTTAATATACCAATTGCTGCCACTAACCAGTATAAGACGCATAATGTTAATAACCCACTAAAAATAATTACTGGAAAAGAAAAAAAGATTCCCCAGAAAAGCTCCATTATATTTCCTTCACTTTTAAAAACTAGTCATCATGAACTAGCTATTCCATTTTTATTATTATTGATATTTATTTTAACAAAAAAATACCAAAACCAATAATTTAATTCGCTTGCTTATTTTTTAATTTTGCTAAAATAGCTACAGCATCTTGATTACCTGACTTAATACCTGCAGCTTCAAGTTTACTATCAAGTGAATCTTGACCTTCTGACATAGCTAATTCATTTTTAGCTTCAATGGTTGCAGCTGTTTTTTCTTGACGTTTTTTTATGCGTTCTAGAGAATCTAGCGCTGTTTGTAGTTTAGCTGTTGAACCACCATAACGTTGGGCAATAGCTGATTGTGCTTTTTGTACGCTTTCAGTTGCTTTTACAATATCAACTTGTTGTTTTAAATTGCGTATATTTATTTCTGTTTGTGAAATGGATTGACGCAAATTTTTTACACTTTCAGCAAAATATGTCGCCTGTTTTTTATGATTCTCATTTTGATTTTCAAGTATTGAAAGTTTTTCAGCTACCTCTAAAGCTAATCCTTCATTATTACTTTCTAATGCTTTAAGAGCATAATTTTCATATTCAGCTATTTTGGCTTGGGTAGTTTGTACCTCTTTATCAGCCATTATTTGTTGAGCGAGTAAATTGGCTAATGATTCTTTAGCTTGTTTTAATTCAGCGTCAGCATCTCTTATTTCTTGATCAAGAATTCGTAAAGCTTGTGCGTCTATTACTGATTCACCAGCTTCATTTATACTACCACGAAGCGCTGTCACTAATTTTTTGAAAATAGTCATTGTTAACCTCTCATTATTGATTTAAATTCAATTAGTTAATTTTTATAAAATGTTCATAGGCTTCAGTAGCTTTAATTACATTATCAGACAGTGTTTCTAATTCATAAATAATATTACTTAATAATGAGGAAGAACTTAATGCTCCATACATGATGTAATTTAATGAACCATCTCCTGTTTTTTCAATGGCTATCGTTGATAATGGAAATAGCTTGCGAGTACATAAAACTTCTTCATTAAATTGAGTTGGTTCTGTTACTATATCAACTGGCCAAAGCAGTGCCTCTACTATAATTTGTTGATTGGAAATACTTAAAAAAAGTGGTAAATCACCATATTCATGCATAATAATATGTAAACAAGCATCAATACCATCAATTATTTCAAGGCTGGCAAAGTTTTGCTTGAATATATCAGAATTTATTAATGCATCATAAAGATTTGCTATTGTCCAAATTTCGTTTTTTTTCATTACATTATTTCCCTGTTTATCGTTAAAGCTATTATTGTTATTTGTTTGAGTTTGTCGAAACATTTTTTCAATCTCAAGTAATTTTGGTGCGTTTTCTGGTAAAATCCAGACTTCTTTTTTAATTAAACCTTGTTCTCTTAGACGTTGCCGATATTGTTGTTGATAAAATGCTGAACTTTTGGTTTCTTTATTTTTTTTCATAGCATTAACATTATATTTGTTAGTTAGTAGAATTTTATATTAACATAAAAATATCACATGTAAATATTACATGTGATATTTCTTGAGATTATGTTTTATTTAACTACTTTAGTATAGGAAAATAATTATAGTAATATTTTTCATAACAAAGTTAGTTTAGCTAATAATAAACTCATTGCATCTTAAATAATTATTTATTAACCCAGATTGAATAATAGTAGAGATGAAGAAATTTTTTAGAATTGAATAATAATTTTAGGTAATACAGAAATAATAAATAAAAGAATTAAAAGTAACATATATAACATTATAATTTAAAACAATTTTTCTTATTATCGAGTAATTATAAAACAAATTAACCCGCTTTAGCGGGTTAAGTACTATTGGTCAACTAGTTAAAACACTAATTCTTTTAATTGTTAACCTAAAAATCGATATCTAAACCTAACTGGAATGTCCTGCCAGGAGCAGTAAACATTTCAAGGTATTTGTGATCTGAGGTACGGTATAATTTGTTATTACTTAAGTAATCCCAATATTTTTGGTTGGTAAGATTATAAATACCACCACTTAATTTTATGTTTTTGGTTATGTTAACATAACCAGTAAGATCAAAAATTCCATGTCCTGCTATTCTGAAGTACTCATCATTTGAATCAGTAATAGGTTTTCCATCATTATTATATGAATTGCGGTTATTTGATTCTGCTTTTTTACCTTTTTGGAAGGTCGAAATTAGTGATAAACCATAAATTTTACTTGGATCATCCCATGCTAAACCAATTGTTGTTTTCATTGGCGCGATGGAATCCATTTCAATATATTTATCGCCTAAATAACTTGATTTAGATTTACCTTGGTTATAACCAATTGCGAATCGTGCACTTAACCCATTAACTGATTCAAACCAAGTACCGAGGTTAAATTCACTGCTTAATTCTGCACCATAGATATAAGCTTTATCACGATTTTCAGCTTGATACACTAAGCGATTTCCAGTTCCTACAAAGTTTTTACGATAACGTGTATAGGCAATAAAATCTTTGTATTTATTATAAAATGCAGCAGAGGAGAATGTAATACCGGCAACTGGTTGTCCTTTTAAACCTAATTCAAAATTATCACTTGTTTCAGTTTTTAGATTTGAATCACCGACTAATAAATACATGGTGCTATGCGCTAAATAAGAACCGTACAATTGATTCTGATTTGGCATTTGGGCACTACGTTTATATTGTAGATAAGCAGTTAAATTAGGTTTTAAGTCATACATTAATGCTAATGATGGTAACAGTTTAAAATCACTATTGCTTTTGTACTGTTTACCTAATTGTGAGGCATTTATTTTTGTGACTGACATATTTTCAAGGTTACGCGGTTTTGTCTTTTGATATACCGCTCTTACACCAGGCACTATATAGTAATTATTGCTATCTTTAATTTTGAAGCTAATGCGATCTTCAAAGAAACCACCTAACTGATAAGTACGGCTATCTGCTTGAGGTTTTGCATAATCACCATCAGGGAAAATCATACCATATCTTGGTTTGGCAGAAGTATAAAAAGGTGATTCATCTTCGCTCCATTTACCATTCAAACCAGCGCTAATTCTATGATTATCTGTGCTTTTTAATAATGTGGTAATAAAGTTGTAAGCTTTGGTATTATAATGAGTTTGAATATTATAATTTCCATGAGCTTTTGAATGCAGATCAGTATTATCATAAACATTAGTTCTTTGGTAATTAAACTGAGTAGTTAGACTGTCAATCCAGTTGATATTAGTTGGTTGCCATTGATCTTTGATGGCTAAGTTAAAGCGGTTATTTTTACTGCGTTGATGATCAAACGATTCAACCTTTTTCCCTTTTTGATCCCAGGTATCATAATGGGAGTTTTTAGTTTTGCTATTAAAATCAATGGTGGCATTTAATAAATGCTCATCAGTCATTTGCCAACCAAATCCAGCTAATATTGAATTAGAATGCCAATTTTCTGGATAACTACTGATGGAATCGCCATGATTTCGTGTTTGTTGACCATCACGACGACTTAGCACTAAAATACCATTAAGATAGTCATCTCCTGCTGCCATGGTTAAACCTTGATGGTAACTTCTATCAGCACTATCATAATTATTTTGGAAACCAAAATAACTTGTTTTACCAGGGTAAAGATAATAATTTGCAGATTTTGTTTGGAACGAAACGGAACCACCCAGTGCGTTGTTTGCATTGCTAACCGAAGTCGCTCCAGATTGAATATCTACTTTATTGTACATATAGGTATCAAGGTAATCACGACCAATACCATAAGAACCAAAGCCTGCACGTCCGACAGAGTTAACTCGTCCTTGAGCAATAGGTAAGGGCATACCATCAATATCAATTGATACTCGGTTTGCATCCAAACCGCGAATATTATAGCCAGTAAATCCACTTCTATCCCAACTGCTCTTACCACTACCTGAACCAGAGATACTTCCTGGAGCAGAAATAAGCGGTTGATAACGCATAATTGTACCAAAATTGGTTCCACCATTTCGTCGAATGTCATGTTCCGATATTTCAGTTTTGGAACCGGGTTCTTTGGACTCAACTTGAGCGGTTACTGTTATTGTATCTTTGATCTTTTTTTCATCATCAGGTTTTTCAATTGCTATAACAGGTACAACAAATGTTAAACCTAAACTTAAGCTTAAAATACTTGTTTTTTTTGAATTTATAAAATTGAACATTTTTATCCTTTAACACATAATAAAATAAATAATCTTTTCAATTGGTTATAATAAATAATCACATAATTTCTAACTTTTATATTCGGCATTATCATCAAATTATTTTTCAAAATAATAAGTTACAAATTATAAATTAATCTTGATAAAAACCTTGATAAAGTATATTAGCTACTTCATCAATTCTTGGCCCAATGCCAAAAAGATAGCTATCATCTATAGTAATAATTCTGTGATTTTTAAAAGCTGCGGTTTCGGTTATTCCAGGTATGGTGTTGATCTTATCTATTCCTCCTAATTGATCAATTGAATAAGTGTTTAGTACAATGACTTCAGGATTCATTGCAATTATTGATTCAGCAGTATAGCTTTTATAACTTGTGTGAGTAGCAAGATTTTCACCACCTGCAATGGTGATTAACGCATCAGCTGTAGTATTTTTACCAGCTACAGAATTTGTTCCCCCCATACTCATAAGGAATAATATTTTAGCTTTATT
Organism: uncultured Gilliamella sp.; assembly: GCA_945271295.1. Classification (GTDB taxonomy): domain Bacteria; phylum Pseudomonadota; class Gammaproteobacteria; order Enterobacterales; family Orbaceae; genus Gilliamella. Next base: position 28,913 of record CALYPG010000022.1, read on the forward strand.
TGGATGAGTTAAGATTTTTTTTTGAAGTTCAGAAAGGTTGTTTTGTATTTTGCTGATTAATTGTTTCCCTTCTGCTTGTTTATTTAACCTAGCTGATATTTTTTCAATATTACTATAAAGTAAATCAAGGGTTCCTGGTACGCGTTGTAAAGTTAATACATCAACTTTAGCTTGATTTATTTGATTTATAACATTTTCTGGTTCGACATCATTTAAAGTAATAAAAAGAGAAGGTGACAGCGATAATATTCCCTCAACATTCAATAATTTCCAATATCCTATTTGTGGTAGCTGTTTTGTTGTGTCTGGATAATTACTCGTTTTATCGACACCAACGACTTGATCTCCAGCCCCAAGAGCAAAAACAATTTCAGTTAAGGAACCCCCTGCGACAACAATTCTTTCATTAGTTGGACTATAGTTAGCCATACTATTAAAGGCGAAAATTAACCAAAACAAACTTATTTGTGCAATAATTTTTTTCTTCATTATTTATTTCCTTATTTATTACCTTTTAGAATAGCACCAGAATATAATATTGAAAATAATAACTATTATCAATAAAGTGTGTTCAAATTTTTTACTAATTACATTTAGTTACATTATTTGATTTACAATAAACTTCGATTTATTATTAACTCATTACTTTTTTTATAATTATTAGTAATTAATTAAATAGTTAACAATAGATTTAACCAATTAATTTTCCTATTAGTTTAAAAAAAACAAATAAAAACATTGATAAACGATAATAATTATTATTTAATTTATAAAGGATATATAGATATAAGAATTGTTGTTATGGAATCATTAGACGTCAGCTCATATTATGCTTTAAATTCAGTTTTACCTTTTAAAGACCGTTGGGCTGTAATGCCTTTGCAAGCAAGCTTGCCACTTAACCCTCAAGAAATTGATAAAAATTGGGAAACAATACAAAGCAATAACTTATCTGGGAAAAAAAGATTAATATACATACACATTCCTTTTTGTGATATTCATTGCCAATTCTGTGGTTTTTATCAAAATCCTTTACGAAAATTTGATACTAAAATTTATATTGATTATTTATTACAAGAAATATCACTTGAAATAAATAATCAGGCTATGCAATCGGGACCCATTCATGCTATCTATTTTGGCGGAGGCACGCCTTCGGCTTTAGCCGCAGGTCAATTAGGGCGAGTTATTAGTTATCTAAAACAAAAAGCGCCGTTAGCACCTGATTGTGAAATTACGGTTGAAGGTCGTATTTCCGATTTTGATGATGATCGAGTGGATAGTTATATTGAAGCTGGAGCTAATCGTTTTTCGATCGGTATCCAAACATTTAATACTAAAATTAGACAAAGATTAGGTCGGCAATCTACAGAACAACAAATTATTCAGAATTTTGAGCGTATTGCATCGCGCGATAGTGTGGCATTAGTTTGCGATTTAATGTTTGGATTACCCAATCAAGATTATGATACTTGGCAACAGGATTTACAAATTGCCAATGATTTACCATTAGATGGGGTAGACCTTTACTCTCTTAACTTATTACCTACTACACCTCTAGCCAAAGGGGTTGCAAATCAGCGGATAAACTTACCATCTGTTACAGATAAATGTGATTTTTATCATCAAGGTGCCAAGTTCTTGAGCAAACAAGGCTGGGCGCATTTAACTAATGCGCATTGGGCTAAAACGACGCGTGAACGTAACTTATATAATTCTTTGATTAAGCAAGGTTCGAATTTTTTTGCTTTCGGTTCTTGTGCAGGGGGTCGATTAGGTGGTCAGTCATTTATGCTGCATCGAGATTTAACTCCTTATTATGCACTTTTAGATCAAGGTAAGAAACCTTTGATGATGTTAACCGGTAAATCCTTATTAGGTGATTGGTTACATCAATTACAAGCAGGTATAGAGAAGGGTAGAGTTGATTTGACCAAATTAACTACTCGTAGTGAATTATTTGATCCATTAATAAAACAATGGCATCAAGTTGGCTTATTGCAAGATCAGGATCGTTGTATGAATTTAACGCTATCAGGGCGTTTTTGGTCGAGTAATATTTTACAAGCATTACAACAACTGTTATTACAACTTAATAATCCTGAATATATTGAAATGCAAAAACAAATGGCACAAAAAAAACCATCAATGCCACCTAATCATGCTATGCCATCAACGCACCCACATAAACAAACTATTAAAACAACGTTACCCAATTAAAGGATATTATTATGGTAGATAAACAAACTTTTAATAAAAAATTAACCGAATATATGCAAAATAATCCTGAGGAATTATTAGAAAAAATAGCTCAAGATCATCAAGTTACATTGACTCAAGTTATTCAAGCTTTACCAAATGCAACAATAGTAGATGGCAACAATTTTGATACGGTTTGGAGTGAGGTTTCAACTTGGGGTGACGTGATGTTTTTGATTCATTCTGGAGATATTATTGCTGAAATATCAGGTGAATTACCTCCGGGCAAACATAGTGATAAATATTTTAATTTGCGTCATCAAAAAGGATTGAGTGGTCACATTAGAGCTGAGCATTGTCAATATATTGCTTTTATTGAACGAACATTTATGAAAATGTCTACCGCATCAATTATTTTCCTTAATCATGCCGGACAATCAATGTTTAAAATTTTTGTTGGTCGAGATGATAAACATCAATTAAAAACAGAACAATTAGAAAAATATAGAACATTAGTAAAAAACTTAGCTAAGTAAAAACAATATGAAAACATTATTAATTTTTGGTGTGAGTCCTAAATTGGGGACTGGCTATCAAATTTCTCAATTAGCAATACAATGCCAACCAAAATGGCGTTGTATTGTTTTAGTCCGTGACGCCGATTTTGCTCAACAACTACTGCAACAAGGGATTGAGGCACATGTTGGTGATGCCAGTGATGTTTCGACAGTAAAAAAACTATGTGATTTAGCTGGTGCTGACGCAACGATTATTTCGACTTTAGGTGGCAGTACCGGTAATTATATTGCACAGCGGATTATAATTGATTGCGCTGAACAAGTTGGTATTAAACAAATGGTATTAGTTACCTCATTGGGCTGTGGCGATTCATGGCCAACTTTATCAACCCGGGCTAAACAAGCATTTGGTCAGGCAGTAAGAGAAAAATCCTTGGCTGAAGTATGGTTACAAACCAGTAAATTAAATTACTTAATTTTAAGGCCAGGTGGCCTAGTTGATGGTGATGCAACCGGTAATGGCTGTTGCTATTACCAACAAGAGGTACATGGTTTTATTCATCGAACTGAACTGGCAAAATTAATTATTAAAAAAATCGATGACCAACAACTTGATAATCGTGTCTATAGTGTTATTGAACCCGATCTAGTAATAAACTATTAGTATATATAATTATATGATTAAATTGAAATTAGTAACGAGGTCTTTGGGTGCGGAATTGTAATCATCGTTTATTGTTGTGGGGGTTGCTTGCTCTTCTTTTAGTGCTAATAATTTATTCAGCTAATACAGGTGCTTTGAAACTATCTTTTTCACATTTATTCAATATGTCATTCGAAGATCCATTGTTTAATATTTGGTTAAATATACGTTTACCACGAATTGTATTGGCAGTAATTGTTGGGATGGCACTCGCTACATCTGGTGCGGTAATGCAAGGTTTATTTCGAAATCCATTAGCTGATTCTGGATTATTAGGGATTAGTAGTGGTGCCAGTTTAGTAGTCGGTTTGACTATTATATTTCCTGCAATATTTCCTCCAATTATTATGTTATATGGCAAGATGATTGCTGCTTTTGTAGGTAGTTTGTTTATTTGTTTATTGATTTATATTTATAGTCTCAATGAGCAATGTAATTTGGCTAAAATGATATTATTAGGCGTAGCAATTAATGCAATTATTGGCGCAATAATGGGCTTTTTGAGTTACATCAGTGATGAATCCCAATTACGCCAATTATCTTTATGGTCAATGGGGCATTTAGGCAAAGGTTCTTGGGATCTGGTATTTGTAGCGATGTCGCTTATCATACCGTCATTAATTTGTGTATTTAAACTTTCTCAGCAACTCAATATTTTACAACTTGGCGATGAAGATGCTCATTATCTCGGTGTTAATGTACAACGTATAAAACGATATTTATTGTTACTCTCTTCGGTACTTATTGGCACATCTGTCGCAGTAAGTGGCATTATTGCTTTTGTTGGCTTAGTGGTGCCGCATATGATCAGGTTACGTATTGGTGCTAATCATAGCTGGTTATTACCAGGTTCAGCGCTAGGTGGTGCTTGTTTATTACTATTAGCCGATACGTTAGCCAGAACAGTAATTGCTCCAACTGAAATTCCTGTTGGACTTTTTACTAGTTTAATTGGTGGCCCTTATTTCCTCTGGCTGATTTTAAGGCATAAATAATAGATGGAATTTGTATATGTTAACCGCTAAACATTTAACTTTTCATTGTAAAACTCGAACTTTAATTGATGATGTGTCTTTAAATATCAAAGCTGGTGAAATCGTAGTGATTATTGGGCCTAATGGTGCCGGCAAATCAACCTTATTACGTTTATTAACTGGATTTCAACCGCCGTCTTCAGGTGAATGCTATTTACTAAATAAGCCATTATCCCAATGGTCAACTAAGCAATTGGCGAAAATAAGAACGGTAATGTTGCAACAGAGTCAATTATCTTTTCCATTTAAAGTTAAAGAAGTTGTTGCTATGGGGCGTTCACCTTATGGTAAAGCGTACGCTGTGGAAGCAATCAATGAGACTATGCAACAAACAGATTGTTTAAAATTAGCTGATCGCGATTATCGTAGTTTATCTGGTGGAGAGCAACAACGAGTACAATTGGCACGAGTGTTAGCACAATTATGGCAGCCAGAACCAGCGGAAAAATTACTCTTTTTAGACGAGCCTACATCCGCACTTGATTTATATCATCAACAACATACGTTGCGATTACTGAAACAATTAGCGAACAAACAAAATTTGGCGGTATGTTGCATTTTACATGATTTAAATTTAGCCGCATTATATGCTGACAAAATACTATTACTTAGTCAGGGAAAGATTGTTGAACAAGGAACACCTGTCGAAGTATTGACTGAATATAATATTAACCAATGGTATGGCGTAGAATTAGGTATTTTTTTTCATCCTAGTAATAATTTAGTTCCTCAAATTTATTTAAATCCATAAGACAAATTAGCCACTATCTGTCACTGCATTTTGATGCAATTTAGGTATATAATTATCAAAAATTAATCTAATGGTGATACATTATGGCTAACGTAGATAGTATTGAAGTTGTTCCGGTTTCACGTTTTTTAGCCTCTGAACCGGTTTTTAGTTGTCAATTAGATGGTAAAGGAAAAGCAATTTCATTAAATAAAGAAAGCGAAGCTTCGGTGCAACAACCGTGTTGGATCCATTTAGATTTTGCTAAAACTGAAACAATCAATTGGATAAATTCAACCGATTTGATTCCTGATTTAGTTAAAACAGAATTGATTAAAACTAATCAAATTTCCAAAGAAATCCGTTTTGATTCTGGAATTTTAGTAGTTTTAAAAGGGGTAAATTATATACCTAATGAATTGCCCGATCCAATTGTGACTTTCCGATTCTATATTACTGATAACTTAATTATATCTGCTAGACATCAACAAATTGATGCGATAACGCAATTAAAAGAGAATTTAGAAAAAGGTATTGGACCGGTTGATGTGGCAGATTGGTTAATTCAAGTATCTGAGTTAATCAGTGATCAAGTTAATCTATCATTTGATAGTGTACACAATAAAATTGTTAAACTTGAAGATTTAGTTTTAAATCAACGAATCTTTTCGCATAAAGAAATAGGTCGTGTCCGTAAACAATTAATTGTTTTACGCCGCTTATTATCACCGCAACGGGATATTTTTGTTAAAATTTCGACCGAAAGAATTTCTTGGATTGACGACAATGATCGCCAGCGGTTGCACGATATATCAAATCAGCAGAACCATTATGTCTCAGATATTGACAGTTGTTTACTGCGTATTGCTTCAATAATGGAACAAATTAATAGTTTTTTGGCCGAATCTACCAATAAACGCATTTATTTAATGTCATTGTTTACTATTATATTTACGCCAATTACTTTTCTAACTAGTTTACTTGGAGTGAATTTAGCTGGTATTCCTTACAATGAACAACATTGGTCTTTTGTAGGATTGGTATTGTTGATAATTGCTATTTGTGTAGGTTCTGTGATTTGGTTAAAGTTTAAAAAATGGTTATGATGAAGTGAATGGTTTTATGGGTAAATGTGAATTAAAAAGTATGTTACTTTATAGTGTTGAGACCAAACATTTTACTAACTTTTTATTAAACAATAGTTATCAAGTTCTATTTTCAAATTTTGTCAAAAAGGGATTTTCAGTTGTTTGCAACTTTTAATTAAAACTAGACATTTATGCAATCTAATCAATCTTATCGTTTATTTATCGCCGAAAAACCTAGTCTAGCTAGGGCTATTGCCGATGTGTTACCTAAACCACATCAAAAGGGTAATGGTTTTATCAAAGCTAGCAATGGTGATGTGGTTAGTTGGTGTATAGGACACTTATTGGAGCAAGCAACTCCCGAGGTTTATGATGCGCGTTATAAAAAATGGTTGCTTGACGATTTACCCATTGTGCCTGATAAATGGATCTTATTGCCGAAAAATAACACTAATAAACAGTTTAACGTTTTAGTTGATTTGATTAAGTCTGCCGATCAAATCGTTCATGCCGGAGATCCAGATAGAGAAGGGCAATTATTGGTTGATGAAGTATTAAATTATTGTCAATTATCAGCTGATAAACGTAAATCAATTAAACGCTGTTTAATTAGCGATTTAAATGCTAGCGCTGTGGAAAAATCCATCCAATATTTGCGTAGTAATCAAGATTTTGTACCACTATCCATTTCTGCATTAGCTAGGGCAAGAGCTGATTGGTTATATGGAATAAATATGAGTCGGCTTTGTACTATTGTTGGTCAAAAAAATGGTTATCGTGGGGTTTTATCTATTGGGCGAGTGCAGACACCAATTCTTGGTTTAGTCGTAAGGCGTGATTTAGAGATTGAACAATTTGTTCCCAAACCCTTTTACGAAGTTTATGCCGTTTTAGAAACTAAAAACAATGAAACCTTTAAGGCTAAATGGCAACCCAGTGAAGCTTGTGCACCTTATCAAGATGAAGAAGGCAGGGTATTAGTTAAAGGGCTAGCTGAAAATGTGTGTCAACGAATTAAAAATCAAGTAGGTACGATTGATAAAGTAAGCAATAAAAAGAAAGAATTAGCACCACCGTTACCTTTTAATTTATCTGCATTACAAATTGAAATGGCAAAAAAATGTAGTTTAAGTGCTCAAGATGTTCTCGATATTTGTCAGTCGTTATATGAAAAACATAAATTGATCACTTATCCAAGATCGGATTGTCGTTTTTTACCAGAAGAGCATTTGAAACAGGTTAATGGTGTAAAATTAGCGATTGAAAATAACTGTTCAGAGTTACAAACAGCCATAGCTAATGCCAATTTTGATTTACGCTCTAAAGCTTGGAATGACAAAAAAGTGGAAGCACATCATGCCATTATTCCTACTTTACGCAAAGCAAAAATGGAGAATCTAACAGATAATGAAAAAATCGTTTATCAAGTTATTGCAATACAATATTTAGCTCAATTTTACCCAGTTTATAAATATGCTGAATTACAAATTGATGTGGATATTCAGGGTGGAAAATTTGTTTCTAAAGCTAACCAAATGCTTGATGAAGGTTGGAAAGTCCTGTTTAAAACTAAAAGCATTAAAATTGATAGTGACGTAGATAATGATGAAGGTAATGCATTATTAACAAAATTGGTCAAAAAGGGGGAAACAGTACAGTGTTTAGATGCTGAATTAATTAGCAAAGAAACTCAACCGCCTAGACCATTTACCGATGCAACTTTACTTTCGGCTATGACTGGTATAGCTCGTTTTGTTAAAGATCCTGATATCAAGAAAATACTCCGCGAAACTGATGGTTTAGGCACTGAGGCAACGAGAGCCGGAATTATTGAACTTTTATTCAAACGTCAATTTCTAACTCGGCAAGGAAAATCAATTCGCTCAACAATAGTAGGACGAAACCTAATTTTAGCATTACCTGATATTATGTCTACACCTGATATGACAGCACATTGGGAATTACAATTAGAAGAAATTAGTAAAAAGGAGTTTTCATATCAACAATTCATGCAACAATTAAATATATCACTTTTCAATTTAGTTAATCAGCTAAAAAATACACGATTGAATATTAAAACTTAACCCATATATTGTTTACGAAAGATATAAAAAATTGACTTGCAGTTTTTTCGTTTTTATCTTTAAACTTAGAATGCAATAAATTGTAATGTTACTATGTTTAAAATATTAATGGCTTTTACCGTATTTTTTCATTCATTTTTTTTAATAATTTTACAAGTTTCATTAAAAAATATGAGATATAAAAGTAACGATGAATTATAACTTATATTAATTATACTTGTATTAATTATATACTAATACGCTATTTTGAAAGCGAAACGTGCTTTTTTCACTCAATCACTTATTTTATTCGAGATTAACAGTTGACTTCTTATTCCTAAAGGCGTATAAATTGCCCGCCTTTGAGCTTTTCTTACTTTTTTAACTATAAAAGGTGGTTAAAAATGAGGGCTAAGAAAAGTTGAAATACAAAGTGTTGAGTTCAAATATATAGGAGACATATGGACGCTCAATCGGGTCACCCCAATAGGTGGGGAGATAAATTCAAACAAATCACAATCGGTTACTGAACCTGTCGGAATATCCATTTTTTCAGTTCACAAACCGAATTTGATAAAAACGGTAATGGTGAACGATATGCAATTTTTTACACGCTATCACACAAATTCAAAACATTATTTTGCACAATCTTTATTGTTTTGTGTTTTATATCTTTCTGAAAAACATTTAGAACCCCCAAGTTGTATCTAAATCTTAAATAATTTTTTTATTGGCTAATTTATATTGAGCAATAGCTTCATCAGCTAGCTTTGCCATGCAATAAATTTTTAGCTTATCACCAATTTTACTTACTTATAATTACTGCGTTAATTATGGGTCAGCAATCTTTTGTCTAAAAAATATATAAGTATAGGTACATATGATGACCAAAAACACATCAAAAAATATGACAGAAACTAAATTAGAAATAAAAGCTATTCGTGAGGCGCAAAATAGTCTTGATAGCATTTTATCGAAATTTCAATCCAATCTTTCCGGGTTAACTCAGGAAACCGCTAAATCACATTTGGAAACATATGGTAAAAATGAAGTAGCTAGGGAAAAGGTACCATCAGTATTTATGCAATTATTAATGGCATTTAATAATCCATTTATTTTTGTATTATTAGTGCTAGCTAGTGTTAGTTTTGTTACCGACTATTGGCTACCATTACAACAAGGTGAAGATACCGATGTTACTAGTATTATCATCATTGTTACTATGGTAGCACTCAGTGGTTTATTACGGTTTTGGCAAGAATTCAGATCGAATAGAGCGGCCGAAGCACTGAAATCTATGATTCGTACCACTGCAACAGTGTTACGACGTGCCCATAAAGATATGAGCCCTGAAAAAATAGAAATCCCGTTAAATGAAATCGTACCAGGAGATATTGTTTATCTATCCGCTGGGGATATGATTCCTGCCGATATCCGTTTAATTGAATCACGAGATTTGTTTGTTAGTCAAGCCGTGTTAACCGGCGAATCTATCCCGGTAGAAAAGTATGACACCTTAGGCGCCGTGTCACAAAAAACTACCGACGAAGTCGATGTGTCGGAAATCACTAAAGATAATGTTTTAGATGTAAATAACGTGTGCTTTATGGGTACTAACGTTGTGAGTGGCACAGCCAAAGCTGTTGTAGTTGCAACCGGTGCTGATACTCATTTTGGTACCCTAGCAAAATCTATTGTCGGCTCACGAGCAGAAACTTCATTTGATCGTGGTGTTAACAGTGTTAGCTGGTTGTTAATCCGATTTATGTTAATTATGGTACCAATTGTACTGTTGATTAATGGTTTTTCTAAAGGTGACTGGGGTGAAGCAACATTGTTTGCGCTTGCAGTTGCGGTAGGCTTAACCCCTGAAATGTTACCAATGATCGTTAGTGCCAATCTGGCTAAAGGCGCGGTAGCTATGGCTAAACGCAAAGTAGTGGTTAAACGTTTAAACGCCATTCAAAATTTTGGCGCCATGGATGTGCTTTGCACTGATAAAACCGGTACCTTAACTCAAGATAAGATCATTTTAGAACATCACCTAGATATTAATGGTCAAATCGATCCATCAGTTTTAGAACTAGCATGGTTAAATAGCTATTACCAAAGTGGTATGAAAAACCTAATGGATAAAGCGATTATCCGTTTTGCTGAAGAAAAAACCACCATTAAAAAAATTGGTGTAGGGCACTATAATAAGATTGATGAATTGCCATTTGATTTTGTGCGTCGACGTTTATCCGTAGTGGTGCAAAATGGTGATGATAATCATTTAATGATCTGTAAAGGCGCCGTTGAGGAAATGCTGTCAATTGCCAGCCATGTGTATTTAAACGGTGAGTATTTACCCTTAGATGAACAGCGTAGACAAAATCTAATCGCCTTAGCTCACAATTACAATAAAGATGGTTTTAGAGTTTTGGCGGTTGGCATTAAACAGATACCAGCTGCACAGACTAAAAAACAATATAGTGTAAAAGATGAAAAAGAACTGGCAATACGTGGTTTTTTAACTTTCTTAGATCCACCAAAAGAAAGTGCTTATGAGGCAATTTCAGCATTAAATGAACATGGTGTTGGCGTTAAAGTCCTAACCGGAGATAACGAAATCATTACCATCAAAGTTTGCCGTGAAGTTGGATTAGAACCAGGAGTCCCACTGCTAGGTACTGAAATTGAACAAATGGACGATGTTGAACTTAAAGAACAAATTGAACAACGTACGATTTTTGCCAAACTGACACCATTACAAAAATCACGTATTATTCGGTTATTGCAAGATAATGGTCATACGGTTGGTTTCTTGGGTGACGGTATTAATGATGCTCCTGCATTACGTGATTCTGATGTGGGTATTTCAGTTGATACAGCAACAGATATTGCTAAAGAGTCAGCAGATATCATTTTGCTAGAAAAAAGCTTGATGGTATTAGAAGAAGGTGTGATTTGTGGTCGTGAAACCTTTGGTAATATTATGAAATATCTTAATATGACAGCAAGTTCTAATTTCGGTAATATTTTTTCAGTATTAGTTGCTAGCGCGTTCCTACCATTTTTACCAATGCTAGCAATTCATTTACTAATACAAAATTTACTGTATGATATTTCGCAACTCTCATTACCATGGGACAAAATGGATGAAGAGTTTATACAAAAACCGCGTAAATGGGATGCGCCAAATATTGGTCGTTTCATGATTTGGATTGGTCCAACTTCATCTATTTTCGATATTACAACTTATGTATTAATGTGGTTTGTGTTTAGTGCCAATAATATTGAAGCTCAATCACTATTCCACTCAGGTTGGTTCATTGAAGGTTTGTTATCACAAACATTAGTTGTACATATGCTAAGAACGCAGAAGATTCCATTTATTCAAAGTACTGCTGCGTTTCCAGTTATTGTAATGACCATGTTAATTATGGCTGTTGGTATTTATATTCCATTTTCGCCAATAGGTAACTTAATTGGTTTAGAGGCATTACCTTGGTCATACTTCCCATGGTTGATAGGTACATTACTTTGTTATTGCTGTGTAGCTCAATTTATGAAGCGTATTTATATAAAACGTTTTGGACAATGGTTTTAAGCAAACAAATCAATGGCTGAAAATCAAACTATGTTTGCTTATTGAGTCAATAATAAAGGAAAGTTCATATTTATAAATATAAATGAGGTGACATTTTTTTTTGCACCAATAATATTATATTTAATATATATTATTTTAGAGTCATATAACTATAACAATAAGGAGAAATAATTATGAAGACTCCACATAAAAATTTAATTTCGCTAATCAAAAGCCGTAAACAAAAAAAGGCTCAAGAGCAGTTAAATCGATGAAAGTTAATATATTATAAGAAAAAATAAACCCCCATATATTGGGGTTTATTTGCTTGTTACTGTATATTTTTATCAAGCTAATTTATCAAGTGTAAATGGATTGAATGACTACAAAGAAGACGCTTTTTTTAAAATCTCATGCATTTCATCTTTTAGTTTAAGTTTCTGCTTTTTCAATGTTTCAATTGATTCTGAAGTATCCACTGCAATCCCAGATTCAATATTTTTGATTTTTTGGTCAAGTTCGTTATGTTGATCAAACAATTTTTGAAAACGTAAATCTGTTTTTTTTAATTTAGAAATTAATTCTCGGTATTCTGGAAACATAGTGGCTCCTTATAAGCTAGAAGAATAATAAAAATAGAAGTTATTGCTGTTTCAGCTTACAATATTCCTAATTATTTTAATAGCAATTTTAATGAGGATTTGTACCATGAGTGAATCTATCGTTATCGCCAAAAGCAATGGTAAAGATTTAGCCATTTTAGCAAGTTTTGCCAATCGTCATGGTTTAATTACCGGAGCAACCGGAACTGGTAAAACCGTCACTTTGCAGAAAATAGCAGAAAGTTTTTCCAAGATAGGGGTTCCAGTTTTTTTAGCTGACGTGAAAGGTGATCTTAGTGGAATAGGTGAACAAGGTACTTTATCGGAAAAATTACAAGCTCGTCTCAATAGTATAGGTGTAACAGATTGGCAACCTTATGCATCACCTGTTGAGTTTTGGGATGTGTTTGGCGAGAAGGGATTACCAGTACGTAGTACAGTTTCTGATATAGGCCCCATTTTACTGTCAAGATTACTTAATTTAAATGATACCCAATCCGGAGTATTACAATTAGTCTTTAAAATTGCTGATGATAATAATTTACAATTACTGGATTTTAAAGATCTGCGAGCTCTAGTGCAGTTTGTGGGTGATAATGCTAAAAAGTTTACCACCGAATATGGCAATATTTCTTCATCATCAATTGGTGCAATCCAACGTAGTTTATTAACGCTTGAGCAACAAGGTGCAGAGTATTTTTTAGGCGAACCAATGCTTGATATTCAAGATCTGCTGCGCGTTAATAACGATGGTCAAGGGATAGTAAATATTTTAGCAGCCGGCAAATTATATAATAGCCCTAAATTATATTCTGTTTTTTTATTATGGTTACTATCTGAACTCTTTGAGCATCTTCCGGAAATTGGCGATCCGGATAAACCAAAATTAGTTTTCTTTTTTGATGAAGCACATTTGTTGTTTAATGATATTTCGCCAGCATTATTGCAAAAAATAGAACAGGTGGTGCGTTTAATTCGTTCTAAAGGCGTAGGTGTTTATTTTGTTACCCAAAACCCTACCGATATTCCTGACACTATTTTAGGGCAGCTTGGTAATCGGGTACAACATGCATTACGTGCTTTTACACCGAAAGATCAAAAAGCCATAAAAGCAGCAGCACAAACCATGCGCAGCAATCCCAACTTTGATTCAGAAAAAGCAATTATGGAATTGGCAGTGGGTGAAGCATTAATCTCATTTTTGGATGAAAAAGGGCGTCCAAATATGGTCGAAAGGGGATTTGTGATTGCGCCTGATTCACGTATGGGACCAATGTCGCTTGAAAAACAAAATGCAATTATTAATCAATCCTATTTCTATACTAAATATTCAGATGCAGTAGATCGTGAGTCTGCTTACGAAAAACTCAAAGCCGGTTTTTCGCTCGACACAGCTGCTAATACTACTAGTAATAGTCAAAGTGATTCACAAAATGGAAGTTCAGGGGGATGGATGGACGTTCTGGGTTCATTATTTTTTGGTAGTCAAGGTCCAAAAGGTGGTCAGCATGATGGATTAGCGCAAAAAGTCGCCAAAAGTGCCACCAGGCAAGTTGCCAATGAAATTGGTAAACGAATTACTCGGGGTATTTTAGGTGGATTTAAACGCTAAATGACAAAATATTCCCGGATGATAACTGTAACTAATTTTCAATTAGCCACAACTTAACCACTATAAAGATAGCAAAATAGGAGTATTTGCAATGTTTAAATTGTTCGTTGAATGGTACAAAAGACGATTTAGTGATCCGCATGTGGTTTCGTTAATGGCTGTGATTATTTTCCTGTTTTTAATAATTTATTTTTTCAATAAAATATTGTTACCAGTTTTAATTGCCATTGTACTTTCTTATTTACTCGATACCCCAGTTAATTTTTTGAACAAAAGGAAAATCCCACGCACTTTGGCAGTTATTTTAGTGTTGCTGGTGTTTATTATGGTGGTATTAGCGGGTTTTATGATTCTGTTACCCTTAATTTGGCAACAAAGTATCAGTTTGATTACCAATATTCCAAATATGCTAAATTTTGCTAACAAGTTTTTAATGTCTTTACCGGAACATTATCCTGAATTAATCGATGTTGGGTTATTTGATTCGATCATTCAAGGTATTACCAGTAGAGTGGTACAAACTGGAAATTCCTTATTACAATTTTCTATTGTTTCTTTATTTAGTTTAGTTTCGGTAGTAATCAATGCGGTACTGATCCCAATAATGATGTTTTTCCTTCTTAAGGATAAAGCTAAAATATGGGAATATTGTTCAAAAATCCTGCCCAAAAATCGTACTATTTTAAATAAAGTCGCTAATGAAATGGATATGCAAATATCTAATTATATCGTTGGAAATGTATTACACATTATTATTTTAGCTGTGTGTGTTTATATTCCCTTTTGGTATTTTGGTTTAGATTATGGTTTATTATTAGCGGTGGTCGTGGGATTATCGGTATTAATTCCTTATATTGGTATTATTATTTCTAGTATCCCAGTGGTATTAATAGCGCTATTTCAATGGGGATTAAATGCTGAATTTAGTTACTTAATTTTCTGTTATATTATTATCCAGGCTTTAGATGGTAATTTACTTGTTCCATGTTTATTTTCTGAAAAATTGAATCTTCATCCACTAGTTATCATTCTATCAGTAATTGTATTTGGTGGATTATGGGGCTTTTGGGGAATATTTTTTGCAATACCTTTAGCCACTTTGGTAAAAGCAATTGTTAATGCTTGGCCCAAATCTGAAGAAATAAATAATATTAACCAAGAGGGAATAAAAGCAGATTAGCTTTCTAATCTGCTTTTGTTGTATTAACTTAACTTAGCTGGTTTTTAAGATAGTCTAATACTACTTCATGATGATTATTAGTTTTAAAATTATTAAATACTTTTTCAATTTTGCCATCTTTACCAATTAAAAAACTAATACGGTGAATACCATCAAAGGTTTTTCCCATAAATTCTTTTTCTCCCCAAGCACCAAAAGCTTGGGATACTTCATGGTTATCATCAGAAAGTAAAGTGAAATTGAGTAACTCTTTTTCCATAAAACGTGATAACTTTTCAGGTTTATCTGTACTTATACCAATAATTATTACCTCATATTTTTTAAATTCTTCAGCACTATCACGTAAATTACATGCTTGTACTGTACAACCCGGGGTCATTGCTTTGGGATAAAAATAAATTAAAACACGTTGACCTTTAAAATCATTTAAGCTTATCTGCTCTCCATCTTGATCTGGCAACGAAAATTGAGGTGCTTTTTCACCTTCTTTGAGTGGATTAACCATATTTTTTCCTATTTTAATCGTTTAATATTTTCATCTTCATTGGTATCTAAAAACTTTGTATTATTGTCTCAGTTAATGTTACTAAAAAAACGATTTGCTGCATCAATGGTATGATTGACTTCTTTATCTGTATGCATAATAGACATAAAACCTGCTTCAAATGCTGACGGAGCAAAATAAACTCCTTCTGCAAGCATATGATGATAGAATTTTTTGAATAATTCAATATTACTTTTCATCACATCTTGATAACTGATTACTTCAGAAGCAGAAGTAAAAAATAATCCAAACATAGCACCCACATGATTAATAACTAATGGAATGTTATGTCGTTTAGCTACGAATAATAATCCTTCAGCAAGTTGGTTAGTTTTATCTGTTAATGTTTGATAAATACCTACATCCATCAGTTTAGTTAAGGTTGCATAACCGGCAGTCATGGCAACAGGGTTTCCTGAAAGAGTACCTGCTTGATAAATTGGTCCTAATGGGGCTAATTGTTTCATGATATCGGCTCGCCCGCCAAATGCACCTACAGGCATACCTCCACCAATGATTTTTCCTAAACAAGTAAGATCGGGGACTATATCATAATAATCTTGCGCACCACCCAATGCGACCCTAAATCCTGTCATTACTTCATCTATAATTAATAAGGCACCATATTCATTACAAAGATCTCTAAGGCCTTGCAAAAATTCCTTTTTTGCTGGGACACAATTCATATTGCCAGCCACAGGTTCTATTATGATGGCCGCAATGTCATTTGGATATTGCTCAAATTGTTTCTTAACAGAATCAAGATTATTATAATCACAGACTAATGTATGTTTGACAAAATCGTTTGGGACTCCGGGTGAAGTAGGGTGGCCAAACGTAAGTGCTCCGGAACCGGCTTTAACTAATAAATAATCGGCATGACCATGATAACAACCTTCAAATTTAATAATTTTATCGCGCCCGGTATAGCCGCGAGCCACACGGATAGCACTCATGGTTGCTTCTGTGCCTGAATTAACCATACGTAGCATTTCAATAGATGGCATAATCTGAGTGATTAGATTAGCAACTTTTGTCTCAATTTCTGTGGGTGCTCCAAAGCTAAGACCATTATGTATGGCATTAATAACAGCATTTATTACATCAGGATCATTATGCCCTAAAATCATCGGGCCCCATGAGCCTACATAATCAATGTATGCTTTTTCATCAACATCATAGATATAAGCACCATCAGCTCTTTTAATGAACAAGGGCGTACCGCCTACACCATTAAATGCTCTAACAGGGGAATTGACTCCTCCCGGTATTACTGATAATGCTTGATGATAAAGCATTTCAGACTTAAATGTAGTATTTAGCATAAAAATGATCTCTGTAAAAAAATAGAGTTGTATTTATTCATAAAATTAAGCTAATTTCAAGTTAGCTATCAGAAATATTATGTCATTAAAGTTTTCATTTTGTATTTTATTTTTTCCAAGGTATATAATATATAACAAATAGCACTAGGAGATTAAAAATGAGCAATGCATTACCAATTAACTTTACTGATGCTGCTGCAAATAAAGTTAAATCTTTGGTTACTGAAGAAGAAAACCCAAATTTAAAATTACGAGTCTATATAACTGGCGGCGGTTGTAGTGGCTTTCAATATGGTTTTACTTTTGACGAAAAAGTGAATGATGATGATCTTGCGATTGAAAAAAATGGAGTTTCATTAGTCATCGATCCGATGAGTTTACAATATTTGGTCGGTGGTACAATTGATTATGTAGAAGGATTACAAGGTTCACGTTTTGTTGTTGATAACCCTAATGCAACAACTACTTGTGGCTGTGGATCATCATTTAGTGTTTAATAATGTTTTTAGTTACCATTTTATGGATTCGCTGAATTATTCATTGAAAATGTAACAAACATTGAACAATTAGATGATTATATCAATTTTTTTATTGACTGAATAAATAAGATCGGTAAAATGCACAGCATTCAAAGCGATGTTGTAACAAATATCTGTTTTGAGCCCG